>JANXRZ010000119.1 GCA_025352885.1 Pseudomonadota bacterium
ACGCGCATCAAGCGCGCGCTCGCACCAAGGAAGCTGACCGCCAGGAAGAAGAGGATCGGCCAGCGATAGCGTTGCATCCACGGCGTCGCCTGGCCGTGGCGCCAGGTCTCGTAGGCCTCCAGGCCGATCAGCGCCAACGGCACCACTTCGAGCGCCGAGATGCTCGCCCCGAGCGCCACCACCGCGGTGGTGGCGCCGGTGAAATACAGGTGGTGAACAAACCTAAACAGTGAGCGCCCGCCGAGCCGCTGATCTCAGTGGACGGAACAGCAGTCAACGTACTCAGAGGGCCGAGAGCAGTCGGTCCTCTTTGAGGAGCAGGGCCAGCGGCCAGCCGCCAGGTCGGCGGGCGATCAGCTGGTGTGCCGTCTGGTAGATCTGGTCGATGTCCGGCCGTTCTTCGCGGTCGACCTTGATGTTCACGAAGAGGCGGTTCATGAGCTCACCGACCGCCGGATCCTCAAAGCTTTCGTGCGCCATCACGTGGCACCAGTGACACGCGGAATAACCGACCGAAAGCAGGATGGGCCGATCCTCCAGACGCGCCTTTGTAAGCGCTTCCTCCCCCCAAGGGTGCCAGTCGACCGGATTGCCGGCGTGCTGCTGGAGGTATGGCGACGTCTCTTGGGCAAGGCGGTTGGGCATGCGGCTTAGAATCCGTAGGATCGGGAAAGATCCCGGCACACTTCCAGGATTTGGCGATTATCCGTCATGGACGACAAGCAGCTCGCGCTCAAGGTACTCGACTTCTGGTTCGGCTCGCCGCGGGGTCCGCGTCGTGTCGACTGGTTTCGCAAGACGCGGCTTTTCGATGAGGAAATCCGGGCGCGCTTCCTGCCCCTGTGCAACGCTGCCGCACAGGAGCGACTGTGTGCCTGGCAGGAAACATCGGATGGAGCGCTCGCGCTGCTCGTGCTGCTCGACCAGTTCCCGCGCAACCTGTTTCGTGAAACACCGCGTGCATTTGCCTCGGATGGCCAAGCCCGGTCAGTGGCCGCTCACCTGCTCGAAAAACGATGGGACGAAGCCTTGTCTCCCGTCGAGCGGATGTTCGCGTACCTGCCTTACGAGCACAGCGAATCACTCGCCGACCAGGAGCGATCGATGAGCTTGCTCGGGCCGCTCGCGGCGTTTCCCGAGACGCCAGACTGCCTGGACTACTCACGCCGACATTGGGAAATCATCAAGCGCTTCGGGCGCTTCCCGCATCGCAATGCGGCGCTCGGGCGGTCCAGCACACCGGAGGAAATCGAATTCCTCCGGCAGCCGGGTTCGGGGTTCTAGGGTTTCGCTTTTACTCGTCCCAATCGGTCACGGCGCCTCGGCTCGCCGTCGACACCAACTTCACATACTTGCCCAGCAATCCGCGCGTGTAGCGAGGTTTGGGCTGCACCCACTTCTTGCGTCTTGCCGCAAGTTCCTTCTCCGGGACGTTCAGCTGGATGAGGCGCTTCTTCGCGTCAATCGTGATCGAGTCACCCTCCTTCACCAAGGCAATGGTGCCGCCGACAAACGCTTCCGGCGCGACGTGCCCCACGACCATGCCCCAAGTGCCCCCCGAGAATCGCCCGTCGGTCAGGAGCCCGATCGATTCCCCAAGTCCCTGGCCGATCAAAGCCGAAGTAGGCGCTAGCATCTCTTGCATGCCGGGACCGCCTTTGGGGCCTTCATAGCGGATAACGACGACGTCCCCGGCCTTGATCTTCTTGGCCATGATCGCCTTCATGCAGGCGGGCTCCGAGTCGAACACCCGGGCGGGCCCGGTGATCGAGGGGTTCTTCAGGCCGGTGATTTTGGCGACGCATCCTTCGGTCGCCAGGTTGCCTTTCAGGATGGCGAGGTGGCCCTGCTTGTAAATCGGATCGTTGAACGGCCGGATGACGTCCTGGTCCTTGCGCGGCTCGGTCGGGATCTTCTTAAGTTCCTCGGCCATCGTGCGCCCAGTAATCGTCATGCAGTCGCCGTGGAGGAGGCCGTTGGCCAGCAGGATCTTGAGGACTTGCGGCACGCCTCCTGCGCGGTGAAAGTCCACAGCGACGTATTTTCCGGAGGGCTTGAGGTCGCAGAGGACCGGCACTTTGCGCCGCACGCGCTCGAAGTCATCGATCGTCCAGCGCACTTCCGCCGCCGCCGCGATGGCCAGGAAGTGCAGCACCGCGTTGGTCGAACCGCCCGTTGCCATGACGAGCGACACGGCGTTCTCGATGGATTTGCGCGTGATGATCTGGCGGGGCCGCAGGTTCATCTTGATGGCGTTGACCAGCACTTTTGCGGATTCCGCAGCGGAGTCGGCCTTCTCTGCATCCGGCGCGGCCATTTGTGAAGACCCCATGAGGCTCATGCCGAGCGCTTCGAATGAGGAGGACATCGTGTTGGCCGTGAACATGCCACCGCACGCCCCAACCGAGGGGCAGGCGTTACGCTCGATGCCGTCGTAATCCTCCTTGCTCATCCGGCCGGCGGAGTAGGCGCCCACCGCCTCGAAAACGGACACGACAGTGAGGTCCACACCCTTCCACTTGCCCGGCTTGATCGTGCCGCCATAAACGTAGATTGCCGGCACGTTCATGCGCGCGATGGCCATCATGCCCCCGGGCATATTCTTGTCGCAGCCGCCGACCACCAGCGCGCCGTCCATGGCCTGGCCGTTGACCGAGGTTTCGATTGCGTCGGCGATGACCTCGCGCGACACGAGCGAATATTTCATCGCCTCGGTGCCCATGCCGATGCCGTCCGTGATCGTCGGCACGCCGAACATCTGCGGCTTGGCCCCGGCCGACTCGAGCGCGGCAATCGCCCTGTCGACAAGCGGCTGGATGCCGGCGTTACAAGGGTTGAGGGTCGAATGGCCGTTGGCCACGCCGACGATGGGCTTGTCGAAATCGCCGTCCTTGAATCCCACGGCGCGCAGCATCGCGCGATTGGGGGCGCGGGCAATGCCGCCGGTGATCGATTTGGAACGCCAGTTTTTCTGGTCCGCCATGTTCTTTGCTCCTGTTAGGCCTTGCCGGCCGGCGCGGATGATAGCAAGCGGGTGGGCGCCTTGAGAGCGAGCAGCGCGCCGCCTGCCACCAGCCCGAATCCCGCCGCATGAAAGAGATGCACCTGTTCGCCGAGCAGCACCACCGCGAAAATGCTCGCGAACACGGGCATCAGGTGGACGAGCACGCCGGCCCGGACGGCGCCGACGCGCTCGACGCCGTAGTTGAAGCACAGCATGGCGCCCAGCGTCGGACCGAGACCGATGTAGACGAGCGCCAGGGTGGTCAGGCCGTCAAGGCGCGGCGGGTGAACCACAAGGGCCTCGACCACCAGCAGGGGCGTCGCGGCCAGCAGGCCCAGCGCCGCGATCAGGAAGACGAGCGCCGGCGGCGAAAGCGTCCTCGGCCGGTCGACGAGCTTCAAGGTATAGAGGGCCCACAGGACCATGCCGGCGAACAAAACCACGTCGCCAAGGTTGAAGGCAAAGGCGAGCGCCTTTTCAGTCGACCCCTGGAAAAGGATGACGAGCACACCTGCAAGCGACACGCCGATGCCACCAGCCTCGAGCCTGCGGATGGGCTTGCCCCAGAACAGCGCGCCAAGGACGAGGATCAGCACCGGGATGGCCGAATTGAACAAGCCCAGGTTCACGGCCGATGACCACTCGAGCCCTTTGTAAATGACGACGCTTTGCGGCGCGCCTGCGAGCAGCCCGAACGATAGAAGCGTCTTCCATTCGGACCGCAGGGCGGCGCCCATTGCTTGCCGCTCCGGCCAGACCATCGGCGACACCGCCAGCAGCACGACGAACCAGCGCGACCACGCGAGCGCCACCGGGGGCACGGCATCGAGCACCAGCCGGGAAATCGATGGATTGCTGCCCCACAGCGCCATCGTCAGTACGAGAGCGCCGTAAGCGGGCAAGCGGGAAGGGCCGTGGTGGACGGTCATCGGAGACAGAGGCTAGCCCGCGACATTGATTCCCGCCAATATCATTTTGGCGTGCTTCTGATACCTTGAGCGCATGAGCCGTAGGAGTATGACCCTTCCCGACTTGCGCCAGCTCCGGCAATTCATTGCGGTGGCCGAGCACCTGCATTTTGGCCGCGCGGCGGCATCGCTGCACATTTCGCAGCCTCCACTGTCCCGCAGTATCCAGGACCTCGAAACCCGGCTCGGCGTTATGCTCTTCGAACGCACCCGGCGAAAGGTGGAACTCACGGCCGCCGGTTCGTGGTTCCTGGAAGAAGCCCGGCAGGTGCTTGCGCGCCTCGAGCACGCCAGCCGCTCGGTCGCCGCACAGGCCGCCGGCGGCGCAGGCAGTTTGCGCATCGGCTTTGTCACGATCGCCGATTACAGCGTGCTGCCCGGGCTGCTGAGCCGATTTAAGGCCGCCAATCCTGCCGCATCGCTCGCGTTACGCGAGTTGGTCACCGAAGCTCAGCTGGATGCGCTGGCGGCCGGGGACCTCGACCTTGGCTTCGTCCTACCGCCGCTGCCGTCGCGCGAGCTTGTCTCGATCGTCGTGAATCGCGAGCAGTTGGTGGTGGCCCTCCCGGTCCGCCACCCTCTCGCAAAAGAGCGCGGGCCGTTGAGTGTCCGCGCATTGGCGGAGGACCCATTCGTCATGGTGCCGGCCTCCCTTGCGCGCGGACTGTCGGACGTCATCCTCGGCGTATGCGCGCGCGCCGGCTTCGCGCCGCAGATTGCGCAGGAAGCCGTACAGATGCAAACCGTGGTGAGTCTCGTGTCGAGCGGACTCGGCGTGGCGATCGTGCCGGCGTCCCTCCTCCACTTGAGGCGCAGCGGCGTCGTATATCGGCCGGTGCGCGATGTGCACCCGCGAATCGAACTGCGCCTGGCGTGGCGGCGCGATGCAGGGTCGGCCACGCTTGCGCGCTTCGTGGGCCTGGCCAAGCGCGCCTCGAAGAAAGCGCGGTAAACCGCGCAGTAATCCGAAGTACCATCCGGCATGCTCATCCATCCCGGCTTCGACCCCGTTGCCCTGTCGATCGGCCCGATCGCCATTCGCTGGTACGGGCTCATGTACCTCACCGCATTCGCCTTCGTCTGGTGGCTCGGCACGCGCCGCATCGCGAAGGGCATGGCCCCCATTGAGCGCCAGCAATTCGACGACATGCTTTTTTACGGCATCCTCGGGGTCATCGTCGGCGGGCGGCTGGGCTATGTAATCTTCTATAAGGCCGCTTACTACCTAGCGCACCCGCTCGAGATCTTCGCAGTCTGGCAAGGCGGCATGTCGTTCCATGGCGGGTTTCTCGGCGTGCTGCTTGCGATGGCGTGGTTCTCGAGGAAGAACGGCAAGCACTGGCTCGACATCATGGACTTTGTCGCGCCCCTGGTGCCGCTCGGCCTCGCTGCTGGGCGCCTTGGCAATTTCATCAACGGCGAATTGTGGGGGCGCGTGACTGATGTTGCCTGGGGCATGGTGTTCCGCGGCGCGGGGCCGGCGCCGCGCCACCCGTCCCAGCTCTATGAAATGGTGACCGAGGGGCTTCTGCTGTTCGTGGTGTTGTGGTTTTACTCCGCCAAGCCGCGGCCGAGGGGTGCGGTGTCCGGCCTTTTTCTGGCGGGCTACGGCCTCGCGCGTTTTGCCTGCGAGTTCACGCGCGAGCCCGATGAATTCCTTGGCCTGCTCGCATTTAACATGACCATGGGCCAATGGCTGTCGGCCCCGATGGTCGTGGCCGGCGTGCTCATGATCGCATGGGCCTACCGCAGGCAGGGCGGATGAAAAGTTTGTCCGGCCAGGAGCAGGATCGGCTCGAAGCTTTTCTCGAAGGCGACAACCCGTTTGGCTGGGAACCGATGCCGTTGGACATGTTGCAGGGCTTCCTGTGTGGTGTGGCGAGCGCGCCGGAGGCGTTAGAGCCGTCGGACTGGCTGCCGTGGGCATATGGCATCGACCCCTGGCCCGATGCGCGGCCAGAGGCGGCCGAATGGTTGGCACTGCTAGAGCGCTTCTATCAACAGCAGATTCCAGCACTTGAAGCGCGCGAGGACGCGGAACTGGTGGTGTATGAAGAAACGCCCGGCGCTTCGAACCGGTACGAGTATTGGTGCATTGGCTTTCTCGACGGACTCGAAGTCGCCGCGGAGCCGCTCGACGTCCTGGGCGATCCAAACGAAGTTGACGAGTTGCTGTTTCCGATTCGGGTGCTTGGTAACGCCCTTGACGAGGAAGGGCGGGCGCGATTCACCGACAAGGAGTGGACGACACTGATTGCCGAATGCAGTGAAGACCTCTGGCCGGCCGTACTCGCCACCTATCGATACGGCAATGCGCTGCGCCGTAGGCCAGTCACCGTGCGGCGGGAGGCGCCCAAGACCGGCCGTAACGCCCTGTGCCCGTGCGGCCGCGGGAAGAAATACAAGGCCTGTTGCGGCGCCGCCTAGGCGCTCGCGACGGCGCCCTTATTTCGGCGCGCTGTCTTCCGGCGCCACGTGCGAACGGCCCCGCTCGGACAGGTAGTGATGCCACAAAAGCCGCGCCGCGGCTGCGCGATGCGGCCGCCACACGGTGGATCGACGGGCAAGCGCCTCGGCCGTGGGACGGGCCCGCATGTTCCAGAGGTCGCGCACGGCTTCCATGAGGCCGAGGTCCGCCGCCGGGAAAACATCCGGCCGACGCAGCGCAAAGAGGAGATAGCAGTGAGCGGTCCACGGGCCCACGCCATGCAGGTCATCGAGCGCCGTAAGTGCTTCTTCATCGGGCAGCGTGGCGATTTGGCGGAGATCGACTTCGCCCGACTGCAGTTGCGCCGCCAGCGCTGAGAGATAGGCGGCCTTCTGGCGGGTGACCCCCAGTGCGCGCAAGCCTTCCGCGCCTAAGCGGAGAATATTCTGCGGCGTAACGCCGCCCGCCTTCTCCAGACGCACGTACATCGCCCTCGCTTGCGCAAGCGACACTTGCTGCTCGAGCATCAGCAGCGCGAGCGTGGCGAACCCGGGTTCGCGCGGCCAGAGCGGCGGCAGCCCATGGCGCTTCACCACAATCGCCAGCCTTGGCTCCGCGGCGCACAGGATGCGCACGGAACGCCGCAGGACTTTCTCATCAACGAGCATGAATCTCGAACATTGCGTTTCGCAGATCGGCCAACCGGGCGGCTCTCAAGGCAGTCAGCGTACTGACACCGGTACATTCTCGAGCGCCTGCGCGAGCACGCGGGCAACATGGAGGGCCTTGCGACCAGTGCCGTCGGCGATCTGGTGGCGGCAGCTCGTGCCGTCGGCCACGATGAGCGTGTCGGCCTCGGCCTTGCGCACGGCGGGCAGCAAGCTCGCCTCGCCCATCTTCATCGAAACGTCGTAATGCTCGGCCTCGTAACCGAAACTGCCCGCCATGCCGCAACAGCTCGACTCGACGGTGCTGACTTCGAGCCCCGGGACAAGCCGCAGCGCCTTCTCGACGGCGCCCATGGTGCCGAAAGCTTTCTGATGACAGTGTCCGTGCAGCAAGGCCTTGGCCGCTACGGGCTTCAAGCCCAGCTTCAGCCGACCGGCATCGGCCTCCTGCGCAAGGAACTCCTCGAAGAGCAGGGCCTGCTTGGCGAGCGCGCGCGTCGCGGGACCGGGCAGCATCGATTCGAACTCGTCGCGAAGCGAAAACAGGCAGGACGGCTCAAGCCCGAGGATGGGCAATCCGCTGTCCAGGTACGGCTTCAGGGCATCAAGCATGCGAGCGGCCTCCTTTTTCGCCTCATTGACCAGGCCCGCTGCAAGGAATGTCCGACCGCAACACAACGGACGTGAATGAGCCCCGGCCGGCTGCGCGACATGGGTCCGGTACCCGGCGGCGTCCAGGACCATCAAGGCTGCTCGCGCGTTCTCCGGCTCGAAGTACCGGCTGAACGTATCGACGAACAGAACGACCTCGCGCCCCCCCGTCACGACCCGCTGGCGGTCGACGAACGACTGGCGGTGCCACTTCGGGAGACTACGCCTTGAAGAGAGCCCCGTCAGCGCTTCGCGCCCGGGGAGCGTTGCGAGAAGATTGGCCAACGTTGCGAAGCGGGTCACCGACGGCGCGTAGCGCGGCAGGAAGGCAACGATGCGGTCGCGCAACGTAAGGCCGTGGCGCCGCTTGTACTTGTCGAGCACCTCGATTTTCATCTTCGCCATGTCCACGCCGGTCGGGCACTCGCGCTTGCAGCCCTTGCAGGACACGCACAGGTCCAGTGCCTTTTTAACTTCTTCTGAAGTCAACGCATCTTCGGCTTCCAGCCCAGGAAGCTGCCCGGAGATCGCGAGGCGCAGCGTGTTCGCGCGCCCTCGCGTGAGGTGCTCTTCGTCACCGGTCGCCCGAAACGAAGGGCACATCGTGCCGGCGTCGAACTTGCGGCAGTGGCCATTGTTGTTGCACATTTCGACGGCCTTGTCGAAGCCGCCCCACTCGCTCCAGTCGAGCGCCATCGGAGGGACAGTGGCCTGGTAGCCCGCCTTGTATCGAAACAGGCTGCGGTCATCCATCTTCGATGGCTTCACGATCTTGCCGGGGTTCATGAGGCCGCGCGGGTCGAGCCAGCCTTTAATTTCGGCCAGGCTCGCCGTCAGGCGCGGGCCGAAGAACGGCGCGATCCATTCCGAGCGCACGAGGCCGTCTCCGTGCTCACCCGAATACGCGCCCTTGTATTCCTTGACCATGGCGCACGCTTCCTCGGCGATGGCGCGCATCTTTGTCGCATCGCCGCGCCTCATGTCGAGGATCGGGCGCACGTGCAACGTACCGACCGAGGCATGGGCGTACCACGTGCCTTCGGTCCCGTGCTTGTGGAAGACCTGCGTGAGACGGTCGGTGTACTCGGCGAGGTGCTCGAGCGGCACCGCGCAATCTTCGATGAACGAAACCGGCTTCCCGTCGCCTTTCATCGACATCATGATGTTAAGGCCGGCCTTGCGCACCTCCCAGAATTCTTTCTGCAGCTTGGGGTCCAGGACCTCGACCACGCTCCCGGGCAGGCCGAGCTCGCCCATGAGCTCGACCAGCTGCTCCACTTTGGCGACCTGCTGCGCATGGTCCTCGCCTGAAAATTCAACGAGCAGCACCGCGTCCGGTTCACCCTTGATCACCGCATCGACGGTCTTGCGGAAAGCGCCGATGTCACGCGCGAGATCGATCATCGTGCGGTCGACCAACTCGACCGCGGTGGGGCCGAGCTTCACGATGTGCTGCGTCGAATCCATCGCCGTGTAGAACTTCGGGAAGTGCACCACCCCGAGCGTCTTGTGGGCGGGCAGCGGCGACAGCTTGAGCAGCAGGCGCTCGGAATAAGCGAGCGTGCCTTCCGACCCTACGAGCAGGTGAGCGGCGTTTGCGTGCGGCGGCCCGAGATGATCGAGGTTGTATCCGGCAACCTTGCGCAGCAGCTTGGGGAAGCGCGCTTCGATCTCATCCTTGTCCCTGGCATACAGCGACGCCAGCTTGTCGAGGAGCGCAACGTACCCCGTGGGACCGCTAGGGTCGTCCATGCGGCCGAATCGGTACTGCTCACCGGTGGCCAAAAGGGCGTCGATGGCGAGCACGTTGTGCACCATGTTTCCGTAAGCGATCGAGCGGGAACCGCACGAATTGTTGCCGGCCATGCCGCCGAGCGTGGCCTGCGCACTGGTCGACACGTCCACGGGAAACCAAAGGCCGTGCTGCTTGAGGGCCGCGTTCAGGTGATCGAGCACGAGGCCCGGCTGCACGAGAACCGTGCGGTTGGCGGCATCGACCTCGACGATCTTGTTGAGGTATTTCGAGTTGTCGATGATGAGCGCCGCGCCGACCGTCTGCCCGCATTGGGACGAGCCGGCACCCCGCGCCAAGACCGGGACCCCTTCCTCGATCGCAATGCCGATCGCGGTTCGGGCAGCTTCCGGCGTACGCGGAAGGACCACGCCGACCGGATCGATCTGGTAGATCGAGGCGTCGGTCGAATACCGGCCGCGCGAGGCCGCATCGAACAGCACCTCGCCGTCGACTTCCTTCGCCAGGCGCGCCGCGAGTGTGGACTCACCGGCGTGTGTGCGCACGACGCGGATCGGCGCTACGGTCTCCTTCACCAGCGTCTCGGGTGCGTTCATTGGATCAGGCCGCCGCGGCGGCGTTTTCGCGCATGGCCGCCATCACGCTCGTGAGCTTGTGCGCGAGATGGTCGGCCAGCAGGCGCTTGAGGCGCTCGGCATCGCGGGAGGTGAGCGCAGTCATGATCTCGTCGTGTTCCCGAACGGCGGCATCCCACCGTTCGCGGGACAGGTTGGCCATGTAACGGGCCCGCTTTACGTTCGCGTTCAACTGGCGGTACGTATTGATGAGGACAGGGTTGCCTGACGCTTCGATCAGCGCGAGGTGGATCTGCTGGTTGAACTTGAAGTAGCCGGCCAGATCCCCGCGCGCGTGATGGGCCAGCATTTCGAAGTGCAGGGCGCGGATCTCTGCGATTTGCGCATCGCTTGCGTTCGCGCACGCGAGTTCCCCAGCGAGGCTCTCGAGTTGCCCCATGACCGCGAGGGTGTCCGCAATGTTTTCCGCTTTCAGGGGCGTGACGATCGCGCCGCGATTAGGCAAAAGCTCGACCAGGCCTTCGGTCGCAAGCATCTTGATCGCTTCGCGCAACGGGGTGCGGGAGATGCCCAGCTGCTCGCAGAGTACGCGCTCGTTCAGGCGGGCCCCGGGGGCGAGGTCGCCTTGCACAATGCGGTCCCGCAACCGATCGATCACCTCTTCGTGGAGGGGGCGGCGGTCGATCCGCCGGTCCGCAGCGGCGACGCCGATATCCTCGATACTGCCCATAGGTGCGTCCCTTGTTGCGGCTGAGTGTATTTGCATTCATAATACAAAAAACGCGTGCTTTTGGCAATGCTGCACCCGTTTGCTGCAAGTTCGCAAACTAATTGAATGCAAAAGGAGAGTCCAAATGGCTTACCACGCGGGGCGACATTTCCTGCAGATCCCAGGCCCGACCAACGTCCCGGACCGGGTGCTGCGCGCCATCGATTTTCCGACCATGGATCACCGTGGCCCGGACTTCGCCAGCTTGGGGAAAACCTGCCTCGATGGCCTCAAAAAGGTGTTCCGCACCGAGGCCCACGTGGTGATTTATCCGGCCTCCGGAACCGGGGCATGGGAAGCGGCGCTGGTGAATACGCTGTCCCCTGGCGACCGTGTGCTGATGAGCGAAACCGGCCAGTTCGCGGCCTTGTGGCAAAAACTGGCCACCCGCCTCGGGCTCGTGACGGAGTTTCTCCCGGGCGACTGGCGCCACGGCGCCGACCCGGCGGCCATCCAGAAACGGCTTGATGAGGATACGGGTCATACGATCAAGGCTGTTTGCGTGGTGCACAACGAAACCTCGACCGGCGTGACGTCGCGCATCCTCGAGGTCCGCAAGGCGATCGATGCCGCGAAGCACCCGGCTCTTTTCATGGTCGACACGATCTCTTCCCTGGCCTCGATCGACTACCGGCATGACGAGTGGGGCGTGGATGTCACCGTCGCCGGCTCCCAGAAGGGCCTGATGCTGCCGCCCGGGCTGTCATTC
>JANXRZ010000159.1 GCA_025352885.1 Pseudomonadota bacterium
GCCTCAATAGCTCGGTGACGGTCAGCACCAGGTCCGTGGCGGTCACCCCGCCGCGCAAGGCACCGGTGAGGTTCACGCCGACGACGTCCGGGGTGAGGAAATACACCGGCTGGCCGAGCATGCCCGCTTCGGCTTCGATGCCGCCCACGCCCCAGCCCACCACGCCGATGCCGTTGATCATCGTGGTATGGCTGTCGGTGCCGACGAGTGTATCGGGGTAATAGATCCCGTCCTTTGCATGGACGCCGCGCGCCAGGTACTCGAGGTTCACCTGGTGCACGATGCCGATGCCGGGTGGGACAACCTTGAACGTGTCGAAGGCCTGCATGCCCCATTTCATGAACTGGTAGCGCTCGACGTTGCGCTTGAACTCCAGCTTCATGTTGAGGTCGAGCGCGTCCTTGCTGCCGTAATGGTCGACTTGCACCGAGTGGTCGACCACGAGGTCCACGGGCACCAGCGGCTCGATCGTCTTTGGATTCTTGCCCATTTTCTGCGCGACGCCGCGCATGGCCGCGAGGTCCGCGAGCAGCGGCACGCCAGTGAAATCCTGAAGCACGATGCGCGCGAGCACGAAGGGAATCTCGTCGATTCGCTGGGCGTTCGGCTTCCAGTTCGCGAGCTGCTTCACGTGGGCTTCGGTGACTTTCTTGCCATCGCAGTTGCGCAGCACCGACTCAAGCACGATGCGGATCGAAACCGGCAGGCGCGCGATGTCGACGCCCAGGGCCTTGCCGAGCGCCGGAAGGGAGTAGTACTTGCCGGTTTTTCCGGAGGCCGGTTTGAATTCCTTGAGCGAGTCGTGCAGGTTATGCGGCATTGAAGCCTCCGTCGTTGATCCAGGTGTTTTCGGGCGTGCAGGCGGGGCCGCGTCGGCCCGCCTCACGCACTTGCTGCAGGACCTCTGCGCGTTGCTCCAGCAGGGCGGTCAGTTGCTCGTCGCATCGCGCAATCGGCGTGGGGTAGCGGCGGATCTCGTCTGAGAGCTCGGCAAGGCGCCGCCGAATGTCCCTCGATGGGTCGCTCGTTTGATCGCTCATGCTAGATGACGAAAAGGTCGACGAATTCGTTTACCGGCGTGGCCTGCAGGCGCTTCGCGTCCAGGCACACGTCGAGGATGAGTTGCTGTTGCCGGGCGGGGAAGCGGCGCGCGAGGTTCGTACGGAATTTCTCCACGAGCACGGGCATGCCTTCCTTGCGACGGCGCTTGTGACCGATCGGATACTCGCAGACGATCTCCTTCATCTTCGTCCCGTCCTTGAATTCGACGGTTAGCGCGTTAGCGATGGAGCGCTTCGCCGGGTCGTGATAGTCCTTGGTGAAGCGCTTGTCCTCGACGCAGTCGATCTTGTCGCGAAGCGTGTCGATGCGAGGATCGCCCGCGATGGAGTCTTCATAGTCGCCTGCCGTGAGGCGCCCGAAAAGGATCGGCACGGCCACCATGTACTGGATGCAGTGGTCGCGGTCGGCGGGATTGTTCAGCGGGCCTTTCTTGTCGATGATGCGGATGCAGGCCTCGTGCGTGCGGATCGTGATTCGCTTGATGTCTTCGGGCTTCTTCCCGAGCTTGCCGAGCTCGCCGTGGATCTGCATGGCGCACTCTACGGCCGTCTGCGAATGGAATTCGGCCGGGAAGGAGATCTTGAAAAGCACGTTCTCCATGACATACGAGCCGAACGGCCGCTGGAACTTGAACGGCTGACCCTTGAAAAGCACGTCGTAGAAGCCCCAGCCCTTGGCCGAAAGCACCGAGGGGTAGCCAATCTCGCCGGTCTTGGAAATCAGCGCGAGGCGCACCGCGCGGCTGGTCGCGTCGCCCGCAGCCCAGGATTTTCGCGAGCCGGTGTTGGGCGCATGGCGGTAGGTGCGCAGGCTCTGCCCGTCTACCCACGCCTGCGACACCGCATTGACCACCTCGTCGTAGCTGCAGCCGATCATGTTTGCCACGACGGCTGTGGAGGCAACCTTGACGAGCACAACGTGATCGAGGCCTACGCGATTGAAGCTGTTTTCCAGCGCCAGCACGCCCTGGATCTCGTGCGCCTTGATCATGCCGGTGAGCACGTCCTTCATCAGCAGCGGCTTCTTGCCGTTGGCGAGCGCCGTCCGGGAGAGCCAGTCGGCCGTGGCGAGGATCCCGCCGAGGTTGTCCGACGGATGGCCCCATTCGGCGGCCAGCCAGGTGTCGTTGAAATCCAGCCACCGGATCATTGCGCCGATGTTGAAGGCGGCCTGCACCGGATCGAGCTGGAACTGTGTGCCGGGGACCTTGGCCCCGTTCGGTACGACAGTGCCGGGAACGATCGGCCCCATGAGCTTGGTACAGGCGGGATATTCGAGCGCCTCGAATCCGCAGCCGAGCGTATCGACCAGGCAGTAACGGGCGGTTTCGAAAGCCTCGGCGGACTTGATCGAATACTTCGTCGCGTAGTCGGCGATCTGGGTAAGGACGGGCTCGGGCTTGGGGCGGACGTTGGAGATGGGGGCGGACATCGGGTCGGGTTTCTTTTTAGTGGTCAGAACAGGTGTGGCAACAGTTGGTGCTGGTGCGCGATTTCTATGATTTCGGTTAACGCAAATGCCCACAGGTACCACATTCCGTCGAGTATTCCCTGCCGGATTCGGGCCGGCGAGACGTTGATTGTTTGGAGCTCCTGGTAGAGGGACCAGTCCGGAATCCAGCGAGGAGTTTTCTCGCAATAGCGGTTAAATGGCTCGCCGAAAATTTCCCGCAGGCGAACCTCCTCTTCAGCCACGACAGCCGGGTAGAGCAGCCCGAAAAGAACGGCGAGTGCTGCTGCAAGCGTCGGCAGCCCGACTGCCAACCCGAAGCCGACGATGCCGGCAAAGCTGCCGATATACAGTGGATTTCTTACGACCGAATAGGGGCCTATGGTCGACAGAACGCCGTCCTTCGTTCCCCCGATGAAGACGATGCACCAAATCCGCCAGAGCGTTGCGGCTGCGAGCAATGCATACCCGGCGAGTTCCAGCAAGTTGAATGCCCATTCGGAAAGGTACGTGGGCGGGTCACTGAAGATGGCGATAAACAGCGTCGTTGCAAGGATGATCCGAGACCAGAAAATCCGGTTATGGGCGAAACTCGTCGACAGTGAATGAATGGCGGCGGTCACGACGCTCAGTCCTTCAACGTGTACTCGGCCCCACCCGACTTCGGCGCCTTGCGTGCTTCAGGCGGCTGCGTGCGTTCTTTGGCGTCCTTGTCCCACCAGATGGCGCGGCCCTTCTTCTGGGAGGCGAGCTCCTCGGGATGCTGCGCGAAGAACTCGCGCATGAACTTGGTCAGGTCCGACTCATACATAGCTTTCCCCCGTTTTGCAGCTTGGTGTGGACGGCGTTCTTACCGGCGTTCCTTGAGCGGCAGCCATTTCATGTCGTCCGGGCCGGTATAGTTGGCTGCCGGGCGGATGATCTTGCCATCGATGCGCTGCTCGATCACATGCGCGGCCCAGCCGCTCGTGCGCGCGATCACGAAGATCGGCGTGAACATCGCGGTCGGGATGCCCATCATGTGGTAACTCACCGCGCTGAACCAGTCGAGGTTGGCGAACATTTTCTTCTCGCGCCACATCACGGTCTCGAGCCGGTCGGCGATCTCGAAGAGCTTCATGTTTCCTTTCGTCTTCGATAGCCGTTGCGCGACTTCCTTGATGACCTTGTTGCGCGGGTCGCCGGTCGTGTAGACCGGGTGGCCGAACCCGATCACGATTTCCTTGTTCTGGATGCGGCGGATTGCGTCGGCCTCCGCGTCAGCGGGGCCGTCATAGCGCGACTGGACTTCGAAAGCGACCTCATTGGCGCCGCCATGCTTGGGGCCCCGCAGCGCGCCAATGCCGCCGCAGAGCGCGCTGTACATGTCGGAGCCCGTGCCCGCCACCACGCGGCAGGTGAACGTGGATGCGTTGAACTCGTGCTCCGCGTAGAGAATCAGCGACGTGTGCATTGCGCGGACCCACTCGGCGGAGGGCTCGGTGCCGTGCAGGAGGCGCAGGAAGTGCCCGCCTATCGTGTCGTCGTCCGTCTCGGTCTCGATGCGCCGGCCGTTATGGCTGTAGTGATACCAATAAAGCAGCATCGAGCCGAGCGACGCCATCAGGCGGTCGGCGATGTCCTTGGCGCCTGGCAGGTTGTGGTCTTCCTTTTCAGGCAGCAGCGTCCCAAGTACGGACACGCCGGTGCGCATGACGTCCATCGGGTGCGCGGAGGGTGGGATGCATTCGAGCGCGGCGCGCAGGTTTGCGGGCAAGCCGCGCAGTGACTTGAGCTTGGCCTTGTAGCCGGCCAGTTCGGCGGCGTTCGGGAGCTTGTCGTGAACGAGCAGGTACGCCACTTCCTCGAACTCGGCCTCGTCGGCGAAGTCGAGGATGTCGTAACCACGGTAGTGCAGGTCGTTGCCGGTGCGGCCGACGGTGCACAGGGCTGTGTTGCCGGCGGTTACGCCCGAAAGCGCGACCGATTTCTTCGACTTCGGACCGGCGGGTGCGGCGGGAGTGGGCTCGCTCATATGCGATTCAACCGAGCAGGCTTTTCACGCCATCCCGCTCTTCGTGCAGTTCCTTGAGCGTTGCGTCCATGCGCTTGCGGCTGAATTCGCTGACTTCCAGCCCCTTGACGATCTCGTAGCTGCCGCCTTTGCAGGTCACCGGATACCCATACAGGACGCCCTCGGCGATCGCGTAGCTGCCATCGGACGGGATCCCCATGCTGACCCAGTCGCCGGCCGGCGTGCCGAGCACCCAGTCGCGAACGTGGTCTATCGCGGCATTGGCGGCGCTGGCGGCCGAAGACAATCCCCGAGCTTCAATGATGGCGGCCCCGCGCTTCTGGACCGTGGGGATAAATGTGGATTCGAGCCAGGCCTGGTCGTTGATCATGGGCCATGCCTTCTTCCCGTCCACTTCGGCATTGAAGACGTCGGGGTATTGCGTGGCGGAGTGGTTGCCCCAGATCGTCATCTTCTTCACTGACGTCACGGGCTTGCCGACTTTCTGCGCGATCTGCGTGAGCGAGCGGTTATGGTCCAGGCGCATCATCGCCGTGAACTGCTGGGGCTTGAGGCCGGGCGCGTTCTTCATTGCGATCAGCGCGTTCGTGTTCGCCGGGTTGCCGACCACCAGGACCTTCACGTTGCGGTCTGCGACTTTGTCGAGTGCCTGGCCCTGGGGCGCGAAAATCTTGCCGTTCGCTTCGAGCAGGTCTTTCCTTTCCATTCCGGGACCGCGCGGACGGGCGCCGACGAGAAGCGCTACGCCGACGTCTTTGAAGGCCACCATCGGGTCGGAGGCGGCGACCATGCCTTGCAGCAGCGGGAAGGCGCAGTCGTCGAGCTCCATCATCACGCCCTTTAGCGCTTTCTGCGCCTTCTCGTCCGGAATCTCGAGCAACTGGAGGATGACCGGCTGGTCCTTGCCCAGCATCTCGCCGCTTGCGATGCGAAACAGGAGGGCGTAGCCGATCTGGCCGGCAGCGCCGGTGACTGCGACACGAACGGGGGCTTTTGGCATGGCGGGGACTCCGGAGGGATGTGGCTGGGCAGGCGCTGCTGGAAGTCGATGGTAAGCGCCCGCCGCGTGAAGCGTCAACTCGTCTTGTGTCTTTTATAAGACAAATGACACTAGATAGACGACCTCCGGGAACTGTGCTCCAATCCAATCGATGAGTTCGCCCACACGATGAGTTCGCCTACATTCAGCCCCCTCTACCAGCAGATCAAGACGCTGCTGCTGGAGGCGCTCCAGTCCGGCGCCTGGCGGCCGGGGACCGCCATCCCGAGCGAGATGGACCTTGCAAGCCGATACAAGGTCAGCCAGGGCACGGTGCGCAAGGCGATCGACGAGCTCGCCAGCGAAAACCTGCTCTTCCGGCGCCAAGGCAAAGGCACTTTCGTCGCGACCCATGGCGAGCGTCAGGTGCGATTCAGGTTTTTGCGCCTCGCCGCCGATTCCGGCGAGCCGGGCGCGGTCGAACGTCAGTTGCTCGAATTTCGCCGCGCGCGAGCTGGCGCCGAAGTGGCCAGGATGTTGGAGCTCAAGGCGGGCGACCCGATGGTCGTCATCAAGCGCCTGCTCGTTTTTGGCGGCGACCCGGTCGTCCTCGAAGAAGTGTGGTTGCCGGGGACCTTGTTCAAAGGGCTTACCGCGGCTGCGGTATCCGATCATCGCGGTGCGCTCTACAACCTGTTTGAAACCCAGTTCGGCACAAGGATGGTGCGCGCGGAAGAAAAACTCAAAGCCGCGGCGGCCGACAAGGCGAGCGGCGCGTTGCTCAAAGTCGAATCAGGCCATCCCCTGCTCGCGGTCGAGCGGGTCTCCTATACCTATTCGGACAAGCCGGTCGAGTGGCGAAGGGGCCTGTACAAGACCGACGGCTACTTCTACAAGAGCGAGCTGGGATGAGGCCCGCAACGCAGCGAGGCGGGCTCCGCGGCGCTATAATTCATTTTCCGAATCGGCCCGCAGGATTCGGCCGCATCGGACCCGGATCCTCAGGCCGGACGGGGCGGGCACTCCTCCGAATCACGATCCGCTGACATGTCCAACGCCGTCGTTAAAAAGAAAAGGCCGGTCTACCTCAATCTGGTCCAGATCCGGATGCCGGTCACGGCAATCATTTCGATACTCCACCGGGTCAGCGGGGCGCTCCTCTTCGTATCGGCCGTCTGGATCCTGTTCATGCTCGACCGGAGCCTCGCCTCACAAGCCGGATTCGATTCGATCCGGCGCTATGCCGGATACCCGGTCGTCAAGCTCGCGTTGCTGGTGCTCATCTGGGCCTATTGCCATCACTTCTTCGCGGGCATTCGGTACCTGTTGCTCGATCTCGATAAATGGAGCGACCTGGCGGCTGCCAGGCTGACGAGCTACGTATCGATGGCGCTGAGCCTGGCCGTCACGGCCTATCTGGGGTTCAAGCTATGGTGAATCGCATCGTCGTAGGTGCGCATTACGGCTTACGCGACTGGCTCGCCCAGCGCATTACGGCCGGCATCATGGCGGTGTATACGGTCATCGCGCTCGTCGTCGTGATCGGTGGTCAGCCCATGAGCTACCAGGTATGGCGCGACCTGTTCACGCAGGGCTGGATGCGCGTGGCAACGCTCCTGTTCGCGGCAAGCCTAGCGTGGCACGCCTGGGTCGGCATGCGCGACATCATCATGGACTACGTGAAGCCGACCGGCCTGCGCCTGGCGCTGGAGTCGGTGGTGCTGCTGGCGGTCGCAGGCTATCTCGCCTGGGCCATCCAGATCCTTTGGCGTTAACTGCGGAGATAAACGCGTGCCGCTTCCAGTAAGAAGATTTGATGCCGTCGTGGTCGGCGCTGGCGGATCCGGGATGCGCGCGTCTCTCGAACTCGCCCGCGCGGGCATGAAGGTCGCTGTCCTGTCGAAGGTGTTCCCGACCCGGTCGCACACGGTTGCGGCGCAGGGCGGCATCGCTGCGCCTCTTGCCAACTCAACCGAGGACAACTGGCACTGGCACATGTACGACACCGTCAAGGGCTCCGACTACCTCGGCGACCAGGACGCCATCGAATACATGTGCCGTCGCGCGATCGAGGTCGTGGTCGAGCTCGAGCACCTCGGCATGCCGTTCGACCGGCTCGAGAACGGCAAGATCTACCAGCGCCCCTTCGGCGGGCACACGCAGGATTACGGCAGCGCCAAGATGGCCATGCGCTCGTGCGCCGCGGCCGACCGTACTGGCCACGCGATGCTGCATACGCTCTACCAGAGCAACGTCAAGGTCAACACGCAGTTCTTTGTCGAATGGATGGCGCTCGATCTCGTGCGCGATTCCGAGGGCACGGTCTGTGGCGTCGTCGCAATGGAAATGGAAACCGGCGAGGTCATGATCCTGCAGGGCAAGTCGACGATCCTTGCAACCGGCGGCGGCGGACGCATCTATGCGGCAAGCACCAACGCGTTCATCAACACCGGGGATGGGATCGGCATGGCGGCGCGCGCCGGCATCCCGCTCGAGGACATGGAGTTCTGGCAGTTCCACCCGACTGGCGTGGCCGGCGCGGGTGTCCTGATCACCGAGGGCGTGCGCGGCGAAGGCGGGTACTTGCTGAACAAGGATGGCGAGCGCTTCATGGAGCGCTATGCGCCCAATGCCAAGGACCTCGCGAGCCGCGACGTGGTTTCGCGAGCGATGACCACCGAAATCAAGGAAGGGCGTGGCTGCGGCAAGGATGCCGATTACGTCCTGCTCAAGCTAGACCATCTCGGCCCGGAGGTGATCAACCTGCGCCTGCCTGGCATTCGCGAAATCGCCATCAAGTTCGCGAACGTCGACCCGGTGAAGGATCCGATCCCCGTGGTGCCGACCGTGCATTATCAGATGGGCGGCATCCCGACGAATTACCTTGGGCAGGTCGTTGTGCCCAAGGGCGGCAATCCTGAAGTCCCCGTCGCCGGCCTGTTTGCGGTGGGCGAGTGCGCGTGCGTATCGGTCCATGGCGCGAACCGCCTCGGCACCAATTCGCTGCTGGACCTGGTCGTGTTCGGCAAGGCGGGCGGCGAGAGTGCAGTCGAGGAAATTCGCCGCCAGCCGCTCGCGCACCGTGACTTGCCCAAAGACGCCGGCGACTACTCGCTTTCCCGCCTCGCCCGGCTGGATTCCGCCACTTCAGGCGAAAGGGTTTTCGACGTCGGCAACGACCTGCGCCGCTCCATGCAGGCACATTGCGGCGTATTCCGTTTCCCCGACATGCTCATAGAAGGGGTCGACCGCATGAAGGAAATCGCCGAGCGCGCCGGGCGCACCTTCATTGCGGACAAATCCAAGGTGTTCAATACGGCGCGCATCGAGGCGCTCGAACTGGACAACCTGGTCGAGACCGCGATGTCGACAGTTGTCTCCGCCGAAGCGCGCAAGGAATCGCGGGGAGCGCAGGCTCGTGAAGACTTCCCGAACCGCGACGACAAGAACTGGATGAAGCACACCCTGTGGTTCAAGGAAGGCAATCGCCTCGAGTACAAGCCGGTGCACCAGAAGCCGCTCTCGGTGGAAACCTTTGAGCCCAAAGTCAGGTCGTACTAGGGGAACCCAGATAATGCAATTCAGCATCTACCGTTACGACCCGGACAGGGATTCGGCGCCGCGCATGCAGGATTACGAGGTGGCGCTCGAGCCGACCGACCGCATGCTGCTCGACGCGCTGACGCGCATCAAGTCGCAGGACGATTCGCTGTCATACCGGCGCTCCTGCCGCGAGGGCATCTGCGGTTCGGACGCAATGAACATCAACGGCAAGAACGGCCTGGCCTGCATCACCAAGCTGTCCGAGCTGCCGCAGAAAGTGACCCTGCGGCCGCTGCCAGGGCTGCCTGTCATCCGCGATCTCATCGTGGACATGACGCAATTCTTCAAGCAGTACCACTCCGTTCACCCATACCTGATCAACGACGAGCCGGCCCCGGAGCGCGAGAGGCTGCAGTCGCCTGAAGACCGCGAGGAGCTGAACGGACTTTACGAGTGCATCCTGTGCGCGTGCTGCTCGACGGCCTGCCCGTCGTTCTGGTGGAACCCGGACAAGTTCGTCGGGCCCGCCGGCCTGCTGCAGGCCTACCGCTTCATCGCAGACACCCGCGACCAGGCCACCAGCGAGAGGCTGGACAACCTCGAAGATCCCTACCGGCTGTTTCGCTGCCATACCATCATGAACTGCGTCGACGTTTGCCCGAAGAACCTCAATCCCACCCGGGCAATCGGCAAGATCAAGGACATGATGGTGAAGCGGGCGGTTTAAGGCCATGCTCGATCCGGCCGCCGGGCGCCGGCTGCAGTGGAAATGCCGGCGCGGCTTGCTGGAACTGGACCTCGTGCTCGAGCGGTTTTTGCGCGACAAGGCCGCCGATCTTGACGGCGCGTCGCTGGGACTGCTCAATGAGCTGCTGGACTACGCCGACAACGACCTGTGGGATATCGTCAACGGTCGCAGTGAAGAGTACCCCCCGCGCCACAGATTACTGGTCGAGGCGCTCAGGACAAGCTGAGGGACTGCATGTGGACTATCGGACGTCGCGGCTGAACCGCGAAACCTGAACTGGAGAAGACCTTGGACAAGAAAGCGACACTGACGCTGAACGATGGAAAGTCCCTCGATTTTCCGGTGCTCTCCGGTTCCATCGGCCCGGAGGTCATCGACATCCGGACGCTTTACGCGAAATCCGGGATGTTTACCTACGATCCGGGCTTCCTCTCCACGGCGAGCTGCAACTCGAGCATCACGTATATCGATGGCGATGCGGGCGTCCTCCTGTACCGCGGCTACCCGATCGAGCAGCTTGCGCAGCACTGCGATTTCCTGGAGACATGCTACCTGCTCCTCAACGGCGAGTTGCCGAACGCCCGGGACAAAGACGCATTCGTAAGTACGGTCACGCGCCACACGATGGTCCACGACCAGCTCACGCGCTTCTTCACAGGTTTTCGGCGGGACGCGCACCCGATGGCGGTGCTGGTCGGTGTGGTCGGCGCGCTGTCGGCGTTCTATCACGACTCGCTCGACATCAATAACCCGGAGCACCGCAAGATCTCGGCCTTCCGCCTGATCGCGAAGCTGCCGACGATCGTGGCGATGGCCTACAAGTACAACACCGGCCAGCCGTTCGTTTATCCGCGCAACGACCTGTCGTACTCGGCCAACTTCATGCGCATGATGTTCGCGGTGCCGGCCGAGGAGTACAAGGTCAACCCGGTGCTGGTCCGCGCGCTCGACCGCATCCTGATCCTCCACGCGGACCACGAGCAGAATGCCTCCACGTCCACGGTTCGACTGTCCGGCTCGTCAGGCGCCAACCCGTTCGCCTGCATCGCTGCGGGCATCGCCTGCTTGTGGGGCCCGGCGCACGGCGGCGCGAACGAGGCGGCGCTCAATATGCTCGAGGAGATCGGCGACGCCTCGAAGATCCCGGAGTTCATCAAGCAGGTGAAGGACAAGAACTCCGGCTCCAAGCTGATGGGCTTCGGGCACCGCGTCTACAAGAACTACGACCCGCGCGCCAAGCTCATGCGCGAGACCTGCCACGAGGTGCTCAACGAGCTCGGCCTGCAGAACGACCGCCTGTTCAAACTGGCCATGGCGCTCGAGAAAGTGGCCCTCGAGGACGAGTATTTCGTCAGCCGCAAGCTCTACCCGAACGTCGATTTCTATTCGGGGATCGTGCAGCGTGCGCTCGGCATCCCGGTCTCGATGTTCACCTGCATCTTCTCGCTCGCCCGCACGGTCGGCTGGATCGCGCAGTGGAACGAGATGATCTCCGACCCCGAGCAGAAAATCGGCCGTCCGCGCCAGCTTTACAAGGGCGCGGCGCGGCGGGAAGTGCAGCCCATCGATAAGCGCTAGGACCGGAGCTACTGCGATGATGAAGCAGATGCTGGGCAATTCGTACCTCTTTGGCGGCAATGCGCCGTTCATCGAGGAGTTGTACGAGCAGTACCTCGTGAACCCCGGCGCCGTGCCTGAAGGATGGCGCGAGTACTTCGACCAGATGCAGCTCATGCCGGGCGCTCAGGGCAACGGCGACAAGGACGTCGCCCATGCGCCGGTGGTGGAATCCTTCGTACAGCGCGCCAAGTCCGGCCAGCTCGGCGGCCGCGCGCCGACGGTGCACCTGGCGACGCACGAGAAACTGCAGGTTGCAGCGCTGCTGCTCGTCACATCCTATCGCATCTCGGGCTCCCGCTGGGCGACGCTGGACCCTCTCAAACGCATGCCGCGCCCGCCCGCGCCCGAGCTCGAGTCGGCCTACTACGACCTGACAGAGGCGGACCTCGACACCGAAGTGAATGCCGGATCGTTCGTTAGCCTCGAGCGCGTCAGTCTGCGCACGCTGATCCAGGCGCTGCGCGACACCTATTGCCGCAACATCGGCTTCGAGTACATGTTCATCAGCGAGCGCGCCCAGCGATTGTGGCTCCAGGAGCGCATCGAGCCGGTGCGCGCCACGCCGGATTTCTCGCCGGAGTTCAAGAAACGCATCCTGCTCAAGCTCACCGAGGCGGAGACGCTCGAGAAATACCTGCACACCCGCTTCGTCGGACAGAAGCGGTTTTCTCTCGAAGGCGGTGAGAGCCTGATTCCCTGCGTTGACGAGCTCATCCAGAGGGCCGGCGGCTCGGGCGTGCAGGAAATCGTCATCGGCATGGCGCACCGCGGCCGCCTCAACGTGCTGGTCAACGTGCTCGGTAAGATGCCCGAGGAGCTCTTCTCGGAGTTCGAGGGCAAGTACAGCACCGAGCACACCTTCTCGGGCGACGTGAAGTATCACAAGGGTTTCTCGTCGGACATCACGACGCCCGGCGGGCCGGTGCATATCAGCGCGGCCTTCAACCCCTCGCACCTCGAGATCGTCAACCCGGTGGTCGAAGGATCGGTGCGCGCCCGGCAGCGTCGCCGCAACGACAAGACCGGCGACCAGGTCCTGCCCATCCTCATCCACGGCGACGCGGCTTTCGCCGGCCAGGGCGTGGTGATGGAGACGCTCAACCTCTCCGGCACCCGCGGCTACGGCACCGGCGGCACGGTGCACATCATCGTCAACAATCAGATCGGGTTCACGACTTCCGACCCGCGCGACGCACGCTCGACGATCTACTGCACCGATGTCGCGAAAATGGTCGAGGCGCCAATCTTCCACGTCAACGCCGACGATCCCGAAGCGGTCCAGTACGTGACGCAGCTCGCGCTCGATTTCCGCAAGCAGTTCCACAAGGACGTCGTGATCGACATGGTCTGCTACCGGAAACTGGGCCACAACGAGCAGGACGAGCCGTTCATCACGCAGCCGCTGATGTACAAGAAGATCGCCCAGCACCCCGGCACGCGAAAGCTTTATGCGGACAAGCTCGTCACGCAGGGCGCGATCAGGGCCGAAGAGCCTGACGAGATCATCAAGAAGTTCCGCGCCGACCTCGATGCCGGCAAGCATACGTCCAACCCGGTGCTGTCCAACTTCAAGAGCAAGTTCGCGGTCGACTGGGTGCCATTCGTCGGCGCCAAGTGGACCGACGCTGCCGACACGCACGTGCCGCTCGCCCAATTGCAGCGGCTCTCCGAGCGCCTCACCACGCTGCCCGAAGGCTTCAAGCCCCACCCGACCGTCGAGCGCCTGTTGAATGCACGCAAGCAGATGGGCGAGGGCAAGCTGCCGGTCGACTGGGGCATGGCCGAAACGCTTTCCTATGCCTCGCTGGTCGCCAACGGCTACAACGTCCGGCTCTCAGGCCAGGATTCAGGGCGCGGCACGTTCGCCCACCGCCATGCCGTCCTGCATGACCAGGATCGCGAGCGCTGGGATTCGGGCATCCACATCCCGCTGAACAATATCTCCAAGGACCAGGGCGATTTCGTCGTCATCGATTCGGTGCTCTCGGAAGAGGCGGTGCTCGGCTTCGAGTACGGCTATTCGACCGCCGAGCCGAACGAGCTCGTAATCTGGGAAGCGCAGTTCGGCGACTTCGCCAACGGCGCGCAAGTGGTGATCGACCAGTTCATCTCCTCGGGCGAGGCCAAGTGGGCACGCGTCTGCGGCTTGGTGATGCTGCTGCCGCACGGCTATGAAGGGCAGGGTCCCGAGCACTCGTCGGCGCGCCTCGAGCGCTACCTGCAGCTTTGTGCCGAGCACAACATGCAGGTCGTGGTGCCGTCGAACGCGGCGCAGATCTTCCACCTGCTGCGCAGGCAGATGCTCCGCCCCTTCCGCAAGCCGCTGATCGTGATGACGCCGAAGTCGCTGCTGCGCAAGAAGGAAGCCGCTTCGCCGCTCAAGGACCTCGCCAAGGGCACTTTCCAGACTGTCATCCCGGAAATCGACGCGCTCGAAGCGAAGGCGGTGACGCGCGTGGTCGCGTGCTGCGGCAAGGTCTACTACGACCTGCTCTCGGCCCGCCGCGAGCGGCGCCTGGACAACATCGCGATCATCCGCGTCGAGCAGCTCTACCCGTTCCCGCACAAGCCTTTCGCCGCGGAAATGAAGAAGTACCCGAACGCTCTCGAGGTGATCTGGTGCCAGGAAGAGCCGCAGAACCAGGGGGCCTGGTACCAGACCGCGCATTACCTTTCCGAGAACATGCGCCCGGACCAGAAGCTGCATTACGCGGGACGGCCGCCTTCGGCCGCGCCGGCGGGCGGGTACCTTTCGCGGCACAACGAGCGCCAGAAGGCCCTCGTCGACCAAGCGTTCGGGAAGTATAAATAGCGTAGTTCGTAAGATTAACCAACTGCTGAGAAGCCCGGCGCGTTACGCGCCTGTTTTTTCATAACCCGCGGCAAGGCTGAGCCGAACCCGGGGAAAAACGGAACGGGGAACACCATGATCGTAGAAGTCAAAATTCCGCAGCTGTCGGAGTCGGTCTCCGAGGCCACGCTCCTTGCCTGGCACAAGAAGGAGGGCGAGGCCGTCGCGCGCGACGAAAACCTGATCGACATCGAGACCGACAAGGTCGTGATGGAGCTGCCCGCGCCGGTCGACGGCGTGCTGGTGAAGATCATCAAAGGCGAGAAGGGCACAGTAACCTCCGGCGAGGTCATCGCCCGGATCGATACCGAAGCCAAGGCGACCGTAGCGGCGGCTTTGAATCCCGCAGCGCCGGCGCCCGCCGCCGCGCCCGTCCCCGCAGCGCCTCCACCCGTTGCCGCCTCGCCGGCGACATCTTCAGGTGCGCCCGTGATGCCCGCGGCGCAGAAGATTGCGGCCGAGAAAGGCATCAACACTGCTGCCATAGCCGGCACGGGACGCGATGGGCGCGTGACCAAGGGCGACGTGCTGCAGGCCGCCTCCGCACCTGCGGCGCCCGCCCGCGCCGCCCCAGCCGCCGCGCTCCCGCAGCCGCCGATGCCGGTGAACCTGGACAGCATGCTTGCCAACCGGCCCGAGCAGCGCGTGCCGATGTCGCGGCTGCGCGCCCGCATTGCCGAGCGCCTCGTCCAGTCGCAAGCCACCGCCGCCATCCTCACGACCTTCAACGAGGTCAACATGCAGCCTGTGATGGACATGCGAAAGAAATACCAGGAGCGCTTCGAAAAAGAGCACGGCGTGAAGCTCGGCTTCATGTCCTTTTTCGTCAAGGCCGTGGTCGCTGCGCTCAAGCGCTACCCGGTCGTCAATGCTTCGGTGGACGGCAACGACATCGTCTATCACGGCTTCTTCGACATAGGCATTGCGGTCGGCAGCCCGAGGGGGCTGGTGGTCCCGATCCTGCGCGATTGCGACCAGCTGAGCTTCTCCGGTGTCGAGAAGAAGATTGCCGAATATGGCAAGAAGGCATCCGACGGGAAGCTGGCGATCGGGGACCTCACGGGCGGTACGTTCTCGATCTCGAACGGAGGCGTATTCGGTTCGATGCTTTCAACGCCCATCATTAACCCGCCGCAGTCGGCGATCCTCGGCGTGCATGCGACCAAGGACAGGGCGGTGGTGGAGAACGGCCAGGTGGTAGTGCGGCCGATGAATTATTTCGCGCTCTCGTACGACCACCGGATCATCGACGGCCGTGAAGCCGTCCTCTTCCTGGTCGCGGTCAAGGAAGCGCTCGAGGATCCGGTCCGCCTGCTGATCGAGGTCTGAGATGGCGCAGAGCTTCGATGTGGTGGTCATCGGGTCCGGACCGGCCGGCTACATAGCGGCGATTCGCGCCGCGCAGCTGGGTCTTGCAGCGGCATGTGTCGAGGACTGGAAGGCTCCCAAGGGGGCAGGGGAAGGCGCCTTGCGCCTGGGCGGCACCTGCCTGAACGTCGGCTGCATCCCGTCCAAGGCACTCCTCGAGTCCTCCGAAAACTACGAACGGGTCATGGGCCCTTTCAAGGAGCATGGGATCATCGCCACGGGCGTAAAGCTCGATCTCGCGACCATGATGGACCGCAAGGACAAGATCGTTACCAAAATGACCTCCGGGATCGCGGGGCTGTTCAAGAAGAACAAGGTTACCTGGCTGCAGGGGCGGGGGAAGCTGGCCGGCGCAGGTGCAGAGGGCTGGCAAGTACAGGTCTCAGGGGACAAAGGCTCGGAGACCGTCGCCGCCAAGCACGTGATCGTCGCGAGCGGATCGAAGGCGCGCCACCTGCCGGACGTGCCGGTGGACAACGTGACGATCTGCGACAACGAAGGCGCCCTGGCCTTCGATTCGATTCCCGAACGGCTGGGGGTGATCGGGGCCGGCGTGATCGGTTTGGAGCTTGGAAGCGTATGGCGTCGCTTGGGCTCCAAGGTAAAGATCGTCGAGGCGCTGCCGGCTTTCCTCGGCGCCGCGGACCAATCGGTCGCTGCCGAAGCATGGAAGATCTTCACCAAAGGCCAGGGCCTCGATATCGAGCTCGGCATCAAGATCAAGTCAGTCAAGAAGGGCCGAAAGGACGTCACTATCGAATACGAGGGTTCGGACGGGGCGGCGAAGAAGCTGGAGTGCGACCGGCTGATCGTGTCCATCGGGCGTGTCCCGAACACCGACGGCCTGGGCGCCGCGGATGTGGGCCTCAAAGTCGATGCACGCGGATTCGTGGAAGTCGACGGCCACTGCCGGACGAATCTTGCGAACGTCTGGGCCATAGGCGACGTCGTGCGCGGTCCGATGCTTGCGCATAAAGGCGAGGAAGAAGGCGTGATGGTCGCCGAACTGATTGCGGGCCAGAAGGGCCATGTGAACTACGACACCATCCCCTGGGTAATCTATACCGCGCCTGAAATTGCATGGGTAGGCAAGACCGAGCAGCAGTTGAAAGCCGAGGGCACGGCTTACCGGTCGGGCCGCTTCCCATTCGCCTACAACGGGCGGGCGCTCGGCAAGGGTGAGTCCGAGGGCTTCGTAAAGATCCTGGCCGACGAGAAAACCGACAAGGTGCTGGGCGTCCATGTGCTGGGCGCGCTCGCATCTGAAATGATCGCCGAGGCGGTCATGGCCATGGAATTCTCGGCTTCTTCCGAAGACATCGCCCGCATCTGCCACGCGCATCCATCCATGTCAGAGGTGATGCACGAGGCCGCGCTGGCCGTAGACAAGCGCTCGCTCAACAGCTAGATGGCGCAGTCCGATGACGCCTTGAGGCCGGATGCGGGATAGCGCGCTCGACTCGGACGAAGAGTCGCAGGCGGGCACAACCGGGGGACGGCTCGATGTAGTGTCCCTCTACGAGCAGAGCCTCGCCAAGCGCGGCTTTGTGTCCGATGCCGCCCAGTGGCGGGCCGTCGAGCGGTTGCAGCGCCTGTATGACGAATGGATCGCATACAAGGCCCGGAGAAACACCGCGTGGAAGCGCGTGCTCGTCAAGCCGCAGTTGCCGAAGGGTGTCTATCTCTGGGGGGGCGTCGGACGGGGGAAGAGCTTCCTCATGGACTCTTTCTACCGGTGCGTGCCGCTCGTTCGCAAGCGCCGCGTCCATTTCCATCACTTCATGCGCGAAATCCATCGCGAGCTGAATGAGGTCAAGGGCACCGAGGACCCGATCTCGGAAGTCGCCTCTCGCGTGGCCAAGCGCTACCGGCTGATCTGCTTCGACGAGTTCCACGTATCGGACATAGCCGATGCAATGATCCTCGGGCGGTTCCTCGACCGGGTAATGGACCGCGGAGTGGTGTTTTGCATGACGAGCAATTACGCGCCAGACAGCCTGTACCCGAACGGCCTGCAAAGGGATCGCTTCCTTCCGACAATTGCCCTCATCAAGGAGCGCATGGACGTGCTGGAGGTGGATGCCGGCAACGATTACCGGCGCCGGGCCCTGGAGCAGGTCCAAGTCTATCACACGCCGCTGGACGCGGCCGCGGAAGCCGCGCTCGAGGCGATCTTCGCGAGCCTCAAGGACGTGGAGGAGGAGACCCACCCGCTGGACGTCGAGGGCCGCGAGATCCCTTACCGCAAACGTGCCGGCGGCCTCGTGTGGTTCGATTTCGACGTTCTCTGCGGCGGTGCAAGGTCGTACACCGATTACGTGGACCTCACACGGCGGTTCCACACCGTTATCCTCTCGGGGATCCCCAGGATGTCCGCGCGTAATTCGGATTCTGCCCGCCGCTTCACATGGCTGGTGGATATCTTCTACGATGAGCGGATCAAACTCATCTGCTCGGCCGAAACGGTTCCCGAGGAGTTGTACGCGACCGGCCCGGCAGGCGAAACTGCAAGCGTCGAATTCGCGCGGACAGTCAGCCGGCTCATCGAAATGCAGTCGTTGAATTACCTGCAGGCCGAGAAACCCAAGCATGAGCAGCCCCAGCCAGCACAGCAAAAGGACGGAGAACCCGATGGACAGGCCAATCGATAAATTCAAGGCGTACAAGATCACCGAAGTGGACAAGAAGGCGACTGCCGCTTTCACCGAGTTCACCTTGGACCAGCTCGACCCGGGCGAAGTCGTCGTGCGGGTCGCCTACTCGGACGTCAATTTCAAGGATGCGCTTGCCGCAACGGGCAAAGGCCGCATCCTCCTGCGCCCCGAATGCATCGGCGGCATCGACTTGTCCGGCACCGTGGTCTCGTCCACCGATGGCCGCTTTGCCAAAGGGGACGCGGTATTGGCCACCGGGTTCGACCTGGGCGTAAAGCATCACGGCGGGTACGCCGAATACGCGCGCGTCCCGGCCGACTGGCTCGTGAAGATCCCGCAGGGCCTGAGCCTTCTGGACGCGATGGCATTCGGCACGGCGGGCTTCACCGCGGGCCTTGGCATCGTGCGCATGGAGCAGAACGGCCTCAAGCCGGCCAACGGCCCGGTCATCGTCAATGGTGCGACGGGCGGCGTCGGCTCGGTCGCCATCGACGCGTTGTCGAAGCTTGGATATCACGTAGTCGCCCTGACCGGGAAGGAAGCTGAAACCGATTACCTCAAGAAGCTTGGAGCTAAGGAGGTCCTCTTGCGCCAGAACATCGATCTCACCAAGATCCGGCCGTTGGACAAGGCGCAGTGGGCAGGCGCAGTCGACAACCTCGGCGGCGAAGTGCTCGCGTGGATGGCGAGCGGCATGAAAGTCGGCGGCACCATCGCATCGATCGGCTTGGCCGCAAGCCCGTCGCTGAACACGACGGTGCTGCCATTCATTCTGCGCGGCGCGAGCCTTCTCGGCATCGATTCGGTGAACTGCCCGATGCCGCTGCGGCAGGAGGTCTGGCGGCGCCTTGCGACGGACATGCGGCCGGCGCACCTCAAGGAGATGACCAAGACCGTTGCCTTCGGCGATCTGCCGACGGTGTTCAACGCGTTCATCGAGTCCAAGGCCACAGGCAGGACCGTGGTGGATATCGCAGGCTAGCGATTGCCGGGGGAGAAGACGCTATGACAACCATCGAAGAATTCCATCGGCGCTCGATCCAGGACCGCGAAGGGTTCTGGGCCGGAGAAGCCAAACGCATCGACTGGCACAAGCCGTTCGTCTCGGTGCTGGATTACTCCCGGCCGCCGTTCGCGAAGTGGTTCGTAGGCGGCGAGACGAACCTTTGCCACAACGCCGTCGACCGCCATCTCGCGACGCGCGGGGACCAGAAGGCGCTGGTGTGGATCTCGACCGAGGTCGACAAGGAAGAAAGCATCACTTACCGCCAGCTGCATGCCGAGGTCCAGCGCGTGGCCGCAATGATGATTTCGCTCGGCGTGGCACGCGGCGACCGGGTGATCATCTACATGCCGAATACGCCGGAATCGGTGTACGCGATTCTCGCTTGCGCCCGCATCGGGGCGATCCATTCGGTCGTGTTCGGTGGATTTGCCGCGGCCAGCCTTGCGGCGAGGATCGACGATGCCCGGCCGGCGCTCATGGTGACCGCGGACGGCGGCAGCCGAATGGGTAAGCCCGTGCTCTACAAGGCGCTGGTGGACGAGTCGATCAGGCTGGCGAAGTTTCCCCCCAAGCGCGTCCTGATCTTTCGCAGGGGACTCGATCCCAGCATGCCGGAAGTGGCGAACCGCGACGTCGACTGGTCCGAGCTCGCGAAGAAACACGCGGGCGCCCAGGTGCCGTGCGCGTGGCTCGAGTCGAACGAGCCCTCGTACATCCTCTATACGTCAGGCACGACAGGCAAGCCGAAAGGCGTCCAGCGCGACGTCGGCGGGCATGCAGTGGCGATGGCCGCGTCACTCGAATACATCTATTGCGGCAAGGCAGGCGAGACGATTTTCACCACCTCGGATATCGGCTGGGCCGTGGGCCACTCGTACATCATCTATGCCCCGCTGATCGGCGGCATGACCAGCATCCTCTACGAAGGCGTGCCGGTCCGGCCGGATGCCGGCGTGTGGTGGAAAATCGTCCAGGACCACAAGGTGAGCGTGATGTTCTCGGCGCCGACCGCAATCCGCGTGCTGAAGAAGCACGATATTGCGTGGCTCAAGAAGTACGACCTCTCGTCGCTCAAGCACCTCTTCCTCGCAGGCGAGCCGCTGGACGAACCCACGCACGCGTGGATCTCCGAAGGACTCGGCAAGCCGGTGATCGACCATTACTGGCAGACCGAGACCGGATGGCCGGTGCTGACGTCGATGCCGGGGGTCGAGCAAAAGCCGATCAAGTTCGGCAGCCCCTCGTTCCCGGCTTATGGATACGACCTGAAACTGCTGCGCGAGTCCGACTCGAGCGAAGCGGGAGCCGACGAGAAGGCCGTCGTGGTGATCGAGCCTCCGCTGCCGCCGGGGTGCATGTCGACGCTTTGGGGCGACGACGAGCGCTTCGTGAAAACGTATTTCTCGACCATTCCCGGGCGGCTCCTGTACACGACGTTCGACTGGGGCATTCGGGACAAGGACGGCTACTACTTCATCCTCGGCAGGACGGATGACGTGATCAACGTGGCCGGCCACAGGCTCGGCACCCGCGAGATCGAGGAGGCGGTGAACATGCATCCCGGGATCGCCGAGTGCGCGGTCGTTGGCGTCGCCGACCAGCTCAAGGGGCAGATGCCGATGGCCTTCGCCGTCGTCAAGGACCCGTCACAGTTGGCGACCCCGGAGGGCCGCATGAAGCTCGAGGGCGAAATCATGCGCACGGTGGACAAGCAGCTTGGCGCGATCGGAAGGCCGAGCCGGGTCTTCTTCGTTACCTTGCTCCCGAAAACGCGCTCCGGGAAGGTGCTTCGACGCGCCATCTCGGCACTCGCCGAGGGAAGGGATCCCGGTGACCTTACGACGATCGAGGATCCGGCTTCCCTCGAACAGATCCGGGCCGCGCTCGCCACTTAGCCAGCCGTTGCCCGGATTAAAGGATGCCGGTCGCTGTTTGCCGGTTGGTTCCACCCTCACCTGGAGACAAAATGAAAAAAATCACCGCACTCGCCCTCGCACTGTTGCTTACCGGATTCGCTTCGCTCGCCTCTGCGCAGGTTCCCTCCTACGGCCAGAACATCTCGCTCGAACAAGCCAAGCGTGCTCTCGCGGCAGGCGAAGCTGAGGCGCGCAAGAACGGCTGGCCGGTGGCCATCGCCATCTTCGATACAGCCGGGCAGCTCGTCGCCTTCCAGAAAATGGACGACACGCAGACCGCGAGCATCGACGTTGCACAGGACAAGGGGCGCTCCGCGGCCATCTACCGCCGCCCGACCAAGGTACTCGAGGATGCGCTTGCAGGCGGCGGGGCCGGTGTCCGGTTCCTCAACCTGCGCGGCGCGTCTACGGTCGAAGGCGGCCTGCCGATCACGGTAAACGGCAAGATCATCGGCTCCATCGGTGTATCGGGTGTGACCTCCCAGCAGGATGGCGTCGTGGCCAAGGCCGGCGCGGACGCGTTAAAGTAAGCCGTTCGCTTCAAGACGGGCTCGACCAACCCGACGGCGCGGATTTTCCGCGCCGTTTTCATTTCCGGAGGCTGCCATGGCAGAAGGCGTTCCCACCAAGCTGATCGACAACGACCGGGTCCGCGTGACCGAGTGGCGCTTCGCCCCCGGCGCGGCCACGGGCTGGCACCGCCATGAGCACGATTACGTTGTCGTGCCGCTTTATGACGGCAACCTCAGGATCGTGGAAGGCGGCGAGGAAAAGATCGCCGAGCTCAAGAAAGGCGTTCCCTATTTCCGGCCCGTGGGCGTGGAGCATGACGTGATCAACGCCAACGCGTTCGAATATGCCTTCATCGAAATAGAGTTGAAGTAATAAAGTCAAACATTCATATTCGTATAATTAACAGGCAAGCGGTTAGCAGGGCACTTTGGTTGCCAAAAATGGAAAAAAACGCAGGCATTTTTGAGTGCGTGCTCGCCCGCGAAGCGGTGCGCAACGCGCTTGACCTCGAGACGACCGAGAGGCTGATTCGCGAGCTCGAAGAGGCCGGCATCGACCCGGCCGTGCGGGTGGTCCTGTTCCGGGGCGAGGGTGCCGGCTTCTGCGCCGGAAGCGACGTCAAGGAGATGGCCCGCGCGTCGATGGACGAAAGAGTCCGCATCGCGAAGCGCAAGGCGATCCTCATGCGGGCGATTGCGGGACTCGACAAGCCGGTCGTCTGCGCGGTCCAGGGCTTCGCCCTGGGCGGCGGGTTCATGCTGGCGATCGGCTGCGATACGGTGATCACGGCTTCCGACGCGGCGTGGCGCCTGCCCGAAGTGGAGCTCGGGTTCTTCCCGCCTTGGGGCATCGAGGCGCTCGTGAGGCGGGTCGGGATCGCTCGGGCCCGATCGCTCGTCTGGGGCGCTGAGCAGCTGACGGGCGCTGAGGCTGTCAGGCTCGGGCTCGCCGAGAGGGACGTGCCGGCACTGGACGTTCTTGACACCGCAAAGGCCTCGGCAGCGACACTTTCACGGCTTCCCCCTCACTCTGTGCAGGCGACCAAGCGTTTCTTTCGCGAGCAGGTGGCGGTACCCGGGCTGGATGATCTCGCCCGGGAGGTCTACCGGCAGAATTTCGAAGCCGGCCCGGCCAGCTTCGACCGGTTCAAGCCGAAGGCAGGGTGACGAACTTGACGCCGGCAGGCGTCACTTCCAGATAGCCCCCGCGGCCATACCAATCGGGCAGCACCCACCGCTCGCAGCGTTTGCCGTCGACGTCGACGACGTGGTGCCCCGGGCGATGCGTGTGTCCATGGATCAGGCGCTGGCATCCATGGTCCCTGAGCGCTTGCCGGACAGCGTCTTCGTTTACATCCATGATCGTCGAAGACTTGGCCTGCTTGTCCCGCTCGCTTTGCCGCCGCAAGGTGAGCATTTCCTCGCGCCGCGCCTGGAGGGGCTCGGCAAGAAACGGCTTCTGCCACGCCTCGCTGCGGCAGAGCTTTCGCCAGTCCTGGTACGGCTGGTCGTCGGTGCAAAGCGTGTCGCCGTGCATGAGCAGCGTCCGGGTGCCGAACAGGTCGACCTCGGTCGGATCGGCCAGCAGGACAGCGCCGGCCGCATTGCAGAAGGCTTGCGCGAGGAGGAAGTCCCGGTTGCCGTGCATGACATAGACAGGCGTTCCGGCCTTCGCAGTGTTGCCAAGGAACCCGGCCACGATTGCATTCAGGGGATCGGCGAGGTCGTCGTCGCCCACCCAGAACTCGAAGAGGTCGCCGAGGATGTAGAGGCCGGTGGCACCGGGCGCCTCGCGCTCGAGAAAGGCGAAGAACGCCTCATTCGAGGCGGGCCGCTCGCTCGTAAGGTGCAGGTCGGAGATGAAGAGCGCGCGCTGCATCGGCTTCGCGCGCCCGTCGGGGACTTACTTCTTGGCGGCCGGCTCGACCAGGGCGATCGACTCGATCACCACCTGGGACTTGGGCACGTCTCCGGACGCAGTCGGCGTCTCGTTGATCTTCATGACTACGTCCATCCCTGAAACGACTTTGCCGAACACCGCATAGCCGTACCCTTGTGGCGTTTCGCCCGAGTAATTCAGGAAATCGTTGTTCTTCGTGTTGATGAAGAACTGCGAAGTTGCCGAATCGCGCACGGATGTGCGCGCCATTGCGACCGTTCCGATGTCGTTCTTGAGGCCGTTCGTGGACTCGTTCTTGATCTGCCCGCGCGTGGTCTTCTGGTGCATGTCCTTGTCGAACCCGCCACCCTGGACCATGAAATCCTTGATTACGCGGTGAAAGACCGTGCCGTTGTAATGCCCTTCCTTCACGTACTGCAGGAAGTTCTCGACGCTCTTCGGCGCCTTGGCCGGGTAGAGCTCAAGGCGAATGGTGCCTTGGTTGGTCTTGATGTCGACCTGCGGGTCCGCTGCCAGGGCGCCATCCACCGCCCCTGCGGCGGACAGCATGACGAACGGGATCCAGAATTTAGATACTTTCATGACACTCCTTAGGCTGAGCCTTCGTAAATTATTTTCCAGCGCGCGCCTTCCTTCAACCAGTACTGGCGCTTGCGCATCGAGTTTGCGAGATTGCTTGAACGGTAACCCTGCTCGAAGCTGACCACGACGAAATCGTCCTTGCCCGGGTTGCGGAACATGCTCACACCCGTCAGCCCGATCTTGACCCACTCCTTGCCCCCATTGACTTTGCGCTTGTGCGCGGTCCACTGGGCGAAGTCCTGGTCGGCCGACTGGAATCTGGTGGAGTAGTGCCGCAGATACTTATCCGTATCCAGGCTTTCCCAGTCGGTGCGCCAGGCTTCGATCGCCTGGGCGAGCGACTTGCGTTCCTCTTCCTGGGCCGCGCTGTCGGCCCACTGGATCTCCTCGGCAACGATTACCGCGGTCAATCCGACCTGCAGCTCCGAGCTGAGGAATTCCAGGTCGACGTTCGACAACACAATGCAGCCGTCGCTTGCCCTGGGCGGCCGGGCGAACGTATCGGAAGGCGTGCCGTGCAGCCAGATACCGTGGCCATTGCGGCCATGCCGCTTGTCCCACTCATTCGGATAGTTGATCGGGAAGGCGCCCGAACCGTAGAAGTCGCCGAGCTTTTTGCGCGGCAGGTTGGCGGTGACGTGATACACGCCGACCGGCGTCTTTTGATCGCCCTCGCGGACCTTATCGACACCGCGCTTGCCGAGCGTCACGTAATAGTCGCCAACGAAGCGGGGGCGGCCCCGGTCGTTTTCGAAGACGTACATGCGCGAACGCCGGGAATCGACGACGAGCGCATGGGTCTGGCCCTGGCGGAACTGAAGTACGTAGCGTGGAACCTGGCCGGCGGCCGGACGCTCTTTAAGCGCGCGGAGCCTGGACAACGCTTCGGCGCGCAGATCCTCGATCTTTTCGCGCGGCCCGTTGCCGGCATTCCCGAACCCGGTGAGCGTCCTGGTTCGGGCGAGCAGGAGGTCGCCGCGGATCATGTGGGCGAGCCGGTAATTGGGATTGGCGGCGATCAGCGCCTCGACGCGCTCGAGCGCCACGTCGAACTTGCTTTGCTCGATGGCCTCGAACACCTGCGAAAGTGCCTTTTCCGCTTGGGGGGCCTCCGGCTGCCGGGCTGCAGCCGGGGCGGGTTGCCGCGCGACCGACGTGCCCGGCAGCGGCGCGAGGAGGAGAACGACGGAAAGGCTGGCGCGGAGGAGGGCGGCTGACTCGCCTTTCAATTGCCCACCTTCTCCTGCTGGATTCGCCAGTGCCCGTCGGCCTTCACGAGCACCAGGGTCTTCGTGCTGTTGGCCGAGATCGAATCGGACTTGTAGTGCTGGCGGAAGGTGACGCTCGCCTGCTTGTCGCTCGTCATGCTGACCTTGGGCGATTCGGCTTCGACGGAAATCTGCTTCGGGGCAAGGATGCGCGTGCGGCGGCCCTGTTCCCATTCGGCGCGCGGCTCGCCTTTGGGTGTCTTGAAGTCCTTGGCGTAATAGGCAAGGTAACCGTCCACGTTCTTTTTCGACCAGGCCGATGCCCAGCCATTGAGCACCTTGAGGACTTCGTCGTTGGATGCAGGCTCCGGCTTCTTGGGCGCTGCTTTCTCTGCCGCGACTGGTGCCGCGACGGCGGCAGGGGCGGCGGGCGTTGCAGGCTTCGGCTCAACCGCTGCGACTTGCGCGGGTGCCGGTGGTGCAGCCGGCTTGGATTCAACCGGTGCGGCCGCTACAGGGGCCGGCGCTTTGGCAGTGGGCGCCTTTGAGGCAGCAACCGCCGTTGTGCCAGTCCGTGGTGCGCCGCCGACGAGTTCCCGCACGAGCGCCAGTTTGTTCTGTGCGGCCGAGTTCGACGAGTCCAGCTGGAGCGCCTTGTCGTAAGCCTGGCTGGCGAGCTTCGAGTAGACATCGCCCAGGTTTTCGTACGCGGTGGCATAGCTGGGGTGGGTGCGGATCGATTGCTCGAGTGAGGCGCGCGCCTTGTCGTACTGGCCCTGCGCGGCATAAATCACTGCGAGGTTGTTGTACGGCTCGGGGAGGTCCGGATAGTCTTCCGTGAGCTTCTGGAAGATGGGGATCGCTTCTTTCGTATTGCCCTGCTCGGTAAGGATCAGGCCTTTGAGAAAGCGTGCCTGTGCATCCCGCGGCTTGGCTGCAAGAATCTTGTTGACCCGCTCGAGGGCTTGCTGGTGCTGGCCCGAGCGCAACATCTGGCTTGCGTCCTGGATGTCGTCCGCACGCACGGCGGTGCCGGCGACGATGAGGCCGGCTGCGGCGCAAGCCTGCAGCCAGCGCTTCAGCAAGGCATTGTTGGACCCGGCTAATTTGAGCATTGTGTTATACTTTTCAAGGCCATACGGAATAAAGCTTAACCAGCGGCCATTGTACTCCAGCGGTGCTCCAACACCAGACATCCGGACCCGTTGCGCGAAAATTTTATCGGACAACCGGAATGACTGCACAGGCCGCCGACAGCGCCTTTCCGGTCCGCGGGTTGGAATGTGCAACGCACTTGCAAGTTCCCGCATCCCCGCTTCGACCATGCTGAGAATCTACAACACCCTCGCCAGAGACAAGCAGGACTTTGTGCCGATCCGGCCAGGTCATGCGGGCATGTACGTCTGCGGGATCACCGTATATGACTATTGCCATCTCGGACACGGCCGCATGATGGTCGTCTTCGACGTGGTGCAGCGCTGGCTGCGGGCAAGCGGGCTCGAGGTCACCTACGTCCGCAATATCACCGACATCGACGACAAGATCATCCGTCGCGCCGTGGAGAACCAAGAAACGATCGGCGAGCTGACGAGCCGATTCATCCGCGCCATGGACGAGGATTTGCGGGCGCTGGGCGTGCAGAAGCCGGATCACGAGCCGCGGGCAACGCAGTACGTGCCGCAAATGCTGGGGATGATCGGCGCCCTCGAGGAGAAAACGCTCGCCTACCGCGCCACCGGGGGCGACGTTAACTATTCGGTGCGCAAATTTGCCGGATATGGAAAGCTTTCCGGCAAATCGCTCGATGACTTGCGCGCGGGCGACCGTGTCGAGGTCGACAGCGACAAGGCCGATCCGCTCGACTTTGTCCTCTGGAAATCAGCCAAGGCCTCTGAGCCAGAAGAAGTGAAGTGGGATTCGCCGTGGGGTCGTGGCCGGCCGGGCTGGCATATCGAATGCTCCGCAATGAGTTGTTCGCTGCTCGGAGAAACGTTCGATATCCATGGCGGTGGGCAGGACCTGCAGTTCCCGCATCACGAAAACGAAATCGCGCAGACCGAGGGCGCAACCGGGAAGCGCTTCGTGAACACCTGGATGCACAACGGCTTCGTGCGCGTCGACGACGAGAAGATGTCGAAGTCGCTCGGCAACTTCTTTACGCTTCGCGACATTTTCCGCGCCTTCGACTCGGAGGTTGTGCGGTTCTTCCTGCTGCGGTCGCACTATCGCAGTCCGCTCAATCACTCCGATGCGCACCTGCAGGATGCCAAGTCGGCGCTGACGCGCCTTTACATTGCGCTGAAAAGCCCAGCGGTGGAGCTACGCTCGCCCGACTGGGACGAGCCGCACGCACAGCGCTTCAAGGCCGCGATGGATGACGATTTCGGAACCCCTGAAGCCATCGCGGTGCTCTTCGACCTGGCCAACGAGGTCAATCGGGGCCGGCGTGAACTGGCAGCGCAATTGAAGGCGCTTGGCGGCGTACTGGGACTGCTGCAGCGTGAACCGCAGGCTTTCCTGCAATCGGGCGCCGGTGACGGGCCGTCCGATTCCGAGATCCAGGCCAAGATCGACGCGCGCCTCGCCGCGCGGAAAAACCGGGATTATTCGGAGGCCGACCGGATTCGCGACGAGCTGACCGGACTTGGAATCATCCTGGAAGATGCAGCCGGCGTGACGACATGGCGCAGGGACTGACCGGGCCAAGCGCTTTCAGAACTTAAAGGTGCCGTCCTTGCCGATGATGGTCAGCTCGACGAACGAGCTGCCGTTGTGCTCCTTGGGGCCGAACGCCACCGTGTAACCCCCCGTATCGTAGCCATGCATGCCGTCGAGGGCCTGCAGGAAGGTCTCCCTTGTCGGCTTGGCCCCGGCACGCCGCAGCGCTTCGACCGTGACCTTTGCAGCAAGGAACGCCTCGATGGAGGTGAACGAGAAGTCCTTGCGGGCGACGTATTTTTCCATTGCCGCTCGGTACTCGTTCACCACTGGCAGCGATAGACGGGCGTAGGGGGGCACTACCGTAGCGACGATGACCCCGGCGCCGTCCTTGCCGAGTTCCTTCGCCAACTGGTTGGCGCCCGGAAAGGAATTGGTCGCCATGAAGGCATTGGAGCCGAGCTTGCGCGCTGCCTTGATGGAATCGGCCGTCGCCTTGTACAGGGTCGTGAAGATCACGACTTCGGGATTGCCCTTGAGCACTGCCTGCACCCCGGCGTCGATGTCGGGTTTCGCGCGGTCCTTGAAGACGCCCGTGGACACTGGCGCCAGCCCGCGCTTCTTCAGGGCGCGCTCGACCGCAGTGAAGTTTTCCCGACCGACCACGTCGTCGTAATACACGATGGCAAACCGCTTGACTGAAAGCGGCGCGAAGTGCTCGACGATCTTTTCGAGCTCGTCGGCGTAGCTTGCGCGCATGTTGTAGACATAGCGGTTGTAGACCCGCATGGGGTCGGCGCCCGTGAACGGGCTCAGGAACGGCACCCTGGCCTTTTCAGCGAAGGGCAGGGCGGGTCGCGAGAGCGTGGCGCTCGCATAACCGAAGAGGGCGAATACACCGGTCTCGTCGATCAGCTTCTGCGTGTTTTCGCCGGCGCGCTGTACGACGTTTCCATCATCCAGCGTGGTCAGCTCGATCTTCCTTCCGTTTACCCCGCCTGCCTCGTTCACTTTCCTGAAATACGCAAGCGCGCCATCGCGGATGTCCACACCCAGGTCCTTGTTGGCGCCCGAAAGCGGCGCCGACTGCCCGATCACAACCGTGTTTTGCGAAAAAGCGGCGCCGCTAATAAGTGCGAACAGCGGGACGAGCAAGACCCGGGCATGGCAGGACTTCATCGACACTCCCTTCAGTGCAGGAATTTGCCGCCCCGCCCGATGATCGTGAGATCGACGAAGCGCGAGGCATTGTGGTTCGCAGGTGAAAAGCCGATCGTGAACCCGCCGAAATCAACCGCGTTCATTGACTCGAGCCCCGTAATCAGCGTCTCCCGCGTAGGCGTTTTGCCCGCGCGCTTCAGGCCCTCGGCGAAGACCCGGGCCACGAGGTAGCCTTCGACGCTCGAAAAATTGACGTCGGTTTTCGACTTCGCCGCAAGTTCGGTGAATTCACGTATTACCGGGATAGCCTGGCTCCAGGGAAAGGGGACTACTTGCGAAATCACCACCCCCTGGCCGTCCGCCCCGAGCTCATCGGATAACGCTTTGCTGCCGACAAACGAAACGTTATGGAACTGGCCCGTGTAGCCGCCCTGCTTCATGGCGCGCACGAACGCCGTTATCGACTTGTAGGCGCTGACCATGACGATCGCATCCGGCGACTTTGGCGCGATCTCGGCTACGGCCTTCGAAACTTCGACCGTGTTCCGCTCAACGGTGGAGCGCGAGACGATTTCACCGCCGCGTGTCTTGACCGCGCGCTCCATCCCCGCGAGGCCCGCCTGGCCGTAAGCGTCGTTCTGGTAGAAGACCGCAAATCGCTTCATGCCGACCGTGAGCAACTGCTCGACGATCTTGTCGGTTTCGTCGAAGTAGCTTGCCCGCACGTTGAAGATGTAGCGGTTCTGGGGCGTGCGCAGAAGTTCGGCGCCGGTAAACGGGCCGATGAAGGGGACTTTGGCTTCGGTGAAGATGGGCAGCGACGCCGCGCTCGTAGGCGTGCCAACGTAGCCGATGAGGGCGAAAACCTTGTCTTCTTCGATCAGCTTGCGCGTGTTCTCCGCAGCGAGCTTGGATTCGTACTGATCGTCGCGCGTGACGAGCTGGATCTTCCGGCCATTGATTCCGCCCTGGGCATTCACCTGGTCGAAATACACCTTCATTCCGTCGCGCATCTGGATGCCCAGTTGCGCGGCAGGACCGGTGAAGGCGGCCGACTGGCCCACGGTTAAGGATGAGGCTGTGATGCCCGGAGACTGGGCGAAGGCGTTGATTGCGCCGGTGAGCAGCAGTGCCCCGACAAGACACAGGGTCGAATTTTTCATTTGACTCCCCTCCTCATGGGATCGCGGCCTCGCGCGTGGCGCGAATGTCCTGCGGCGAAGGGATTCTACGTCATACCTGCTGCGTCACCCCTCAAAAAACTCCTTCACGCGGTCGAACCACGATTTGGCCCGCGGATTGTGGCGGCCGGCGTCTTTTTGCGTGATCGCTTCAAACTCGCGCAGGAGTTCCTTCTGCCGCTCGTTGAGATTTACGGGGGTTTCCACGAGCACGTGGCAGAAAAGGTCGCCCGGCACGTGGCTGCGCACGCCTTTTATCCCTTTGCCCCGCAGGCGGAACGTTTTCCCGCTCTGCGTTTCAGCCGGGACCTTGATGCGAGCCGAGCCATCCAGCGTCGGGACATCGACGTCCCCGCCAAGCGCGGCGGTCGCAAAAGACACCGGCATTTCGCAATGCAGGTCGTCGTGGTCGCGCTGGAAAACGGAGTGGGCCTTGATGTGGACCTGCACATAAAGGTCGCCCGCGGGCCCGCCGTTGACCCCGGGCTCGCCTTCACCCGTCAGCCGCACGCGATCGCCTTCGTCCACCCCGGAAGGAATCTTCACCGCAAGCGTCTTTTGCTGCTTGACCCGGCCCGCGCCGCTGCAGGCGGTGCAAGGGGTCGGGATCATCTTGCCGGTTCCGTGGCAGCGCGGGCAGGTCTGCTGGATCGAGAAGAAGCCCTGCGTCATGCGTACCTGCCCCTGACCGTTGCAGCTGGTGCAGGTGACGGGCTGGGTTCCAGGTTTTGCGCCCGAGCCTTTGCACACCGTGCACTCTGCCATGGTGGGAATGCGGATCTTCGTCTCGAAACCGTGAGCCGCCTGCTCGAGCGTGATCTCGAGGTTGTAGCGCAGGTCCGCGCCGCGGAACACGTTGGAACGGCCCTGCCGATTGCCGCCGAAGATGTCGCCGAAGATGTCCCCGAAAGCATCGGCGAAATTACCGGCGCCGGCACCTGCCCCTACACTCGGGTCGACCCCCGCGTGCCCGTAGCTGTCGTAGGCAGGGCGCTTCTTGGGGTCCGACAGCACTTCGTAGGCTTCTTTCGCCTCCTTGAAGTGCTCTTCGGATTTCGGGTTATCCGGATTGCGGTCCGGATGATGCTTCATGGCGAGCTTGCGGTACGCCTTCTTGATCTCTTCGTCCGAGGCGTCCCGGTTTACGCCGAGGACTTCGTAGTAGTCGCGCTTGGCCATTGTTTCCATGTGCTCTTAGCGCACAAAGGCGCAGGGCAGCTTCGCCCCGCGCCTCGCGCGTTTCTATTCCGGCAGGTTACTTCTTGCCGTCTTTGACTTCCGTAAACTCAGCATCGACGACGTCGCTGTCGTCCTTTCTCGCGCCTTCGGATTGCGCGCGTCCGCCGCCGGAGGACCCCGGTCCTTCACCACCCTGGGGGCCTCCCGCGTTTTGTCCCGCGGCCGCCTGCGCAGCCTGCTGCTCGGCATACATTTTCTCGCCGAGCTTCTGCGCCGCCTTGCCGAGCGCTTCGGCGCTTGCGTCGATCTTCGCCTTGTCGCCGGACTTAAGCGCCTCGTCGGCTTCCTTGGCCGAGGCTTCGATCGCCTCGGACTCGCCCTTGTCGAGCTTGTCGCCGTAATCCTTCAGCGATTTTCTCACCGAATGGATAAGCGCTTCGAGCTGGTTGCGGGCGTTTACGAGCTCGAGGGCCTTCTTGTCCTCTTCGGCGTGCACCTCGGCGTCCTTCACCATGCGCTTGATCTCGTCTTCCGACAGCCCGGAGCTCGCCTGGATCTTGATCTTGGCTTCCTTGCCGGTGGCCTTGTCCTTGGCCGTGACGTGCAGGATGCCGTTCGCGTCGATATCGAACATGACCTCGATCTGCGGCATGCCGCGCGGCGCAGGCGGGATATCGGTCAGGTTGAACTGGCCGAGGCTCTTGTTTCCAGAAGCCACGTCGCGCTCGCCCTGAAGCACGTGGATCGTTACCGCATTCTGGTTGTCGTCCGCCGTCGAGAAGACCTGCTGCGCCTTGGTCGGGATCGTTGTGTTCTTCTGGATGAGCTTGGTCATCACGCCGCCGAGCGTCTCGATCCCGAGCGACAGCGGGGTCACGTCGAGGAGCAGGACGTCCTTCACTTCGCCTTGGAGCACGCCGGCCTGGATGGCTGCGCCGACCGCGACGGCTTCGTCGGGGTTCACGTCCTTGCGCGGCTCCTTGCCGAAAAACTCCTTCACCTTCTCGACGACCTTGGGCATGCGCGTCATGCCGCCGACCAGGATCACGTCATGGATATCCGAAACTTTGACGCCCGAATCCTTGATCGCGATGCGGCACGGCTCGATCGTGCGCTCGATGAGGTCGTCCACCAGCGCCTCGAACTTGGCGCGCGTCAGCTTGAGCGCAAGGTGCTTGGGGCCCTTGGCATCGGCGGTCACGTATGGCAGGTTGATCTCGGTCTGCTGGGAGGACGAGAGCTCGATCTTGGCCTTTTCGGCCGCGTCCTTGAGGCGCTGGAGGGCCAGCACGTCGCTGCGCAGGTCGATGCCCTGTTCCTTCTTGAACTCGTCGCAGATGTAGTCGATCAGGCGCTGGTCGAAGTCCTCGCCGCCGAGGAACGTGTCGCCATTGGTGGAGAGCACCTCGAACTGCTTCTCGCCGTCGACGTCGGCTATCTCGATGATGGAGACGTCGAACGTGCCGCCGCCCAGGTCGTAGACGGCGATTTTGTTGTCGCCCTTGGACTGCTTATCCAGGCCGAACGCCAGCGCCGCCGCAGTCGGCTCGTTGATGATGCGCTTCACATCCAGCCCGGCAATGCGGCCGGCGTCCTTGGTGGCTTGCCTTTGCGAGTCGTTGAAGTATGCAGGCACCGTGATTACGGCCTCGGTGACTTCCTCGCCGAGATAGTCTTCCGCCGTCTTCTTCATCTTGCGCAGAACGTCGGCGGACACTTGCTGGGGGGCCACGCGCTTGCCGCGCGCTTCCACCCACGCATCGCCGTTGTCGGCCTTGACGATGCCGAAGGGCATCAGTTCGATGTCCTTCTGGACTTCCTTTTCCTCGAAGCGGCGGCCGATGAGGCGCTTCACCGCATACAGTGTGTTCTTTGCGTTGGTGACCGCCTGGCGCTTGGCCGAGGCGCCCACGAGCGTTTCGCCCTCGTCGGTATACGCGACAATCGACGGCGTTGTGCGCGCGCCTTCGGAGTTTTCGATCACTTTGGGCTTGCCGCCCTCCATGATCGCGACGCACGAGTTGGTCGTGCCGAGGTCAATGCCGATTACTTTTCCCATGACGTTTTCCTTGAAGCTGGCTTAAACATATGTAGCAAATGGGGTTTGGGTGAGCGTTTTCAAGCGATGCGCTATTGCGAACGAGCCTTTGCCACGGTGACCAGGGCAGGGCGGATGACCCGGTCGTGCAGCCTGAAACCCTTCTGCATCACGGCGACCACGGTGTTGGGGTCCGCCTCGGCCTCGACGGCCGCCATGGCCTGCTGGAGGTTCGGGTCGAATTTCTCACCGGGCGCCGGATTGATTTCGGACAGGCCCGCCTTGTCGAAAGCCGACTGGAGTTGCTTGACGGTCAGCTCGACGCCACTGCGCAGGGTGGCGGGGTCCGCCGCATCAGCGCAAAGCGCTGCCTGGAGGCTGTCCATCACGGGCACCAGCGACTCGGCTATCCGCTCGACCCCATATTTATGGGCGTTCGAGATGTCCGTCTGGGCGCGCTTGCGGGCGTTCTCGGCATCGGCCAAGGCGCGGAGCCAGGCATCGCGTTGATCCTGGAGCTTGGCTTCTGCATCGGCCAGCAACTCTTCGAGGGACTTGGCCGGCTGGCCGGTTTCGGCCTCGGGCTGCTCAATAGGTTCGGACATGGGCGGACGATCGACGAATTTTCAATCCCCCCAAGCTTGGGATGGAATTGCGGCATTCAAGGGTCGGACCGCAAATGTTGCTCCGCCGGCCCGCCCGGCGAATGTCAGTCGGCTGCTTTCCGGGCGATTCCGGCGAGGGCTTCGATCCAGGCGTTGTCCTCGTTGAGGCAGGCAATCAGGTGGAACTCCTTGCCGCCGGCGGCAAGGAACGCCTCACGGGCGCCGATCCCAAGTTCCTCCAGCGTCTCGAGGCAGTCGGATGGGAAGCCGGGGCAAACGACGTCAGCGCGTGTAAGCCCCTCCTTGGCCAGCTGGATCAGGGTGGGCTCCGTATAGGGCTGCAGCCACTCGGCCTTGCCGAAACGCGATTGGAACGTCGCGATCCAATCCTCTTTCCCGAAGCCGAGGCGGGCGGCGAGGAGGTCGGCGGTCTGCAGGCACTCCTTCTGGTAGGGGTCGCCGCGCTCGACCGAGCGCTTTGGGATTCCATGAAAGCTCATGACCAGCTTCCCGCCGCGTGCGCGGGGACTGCCGTGCTGCTCCCAGTGCTTCATGATTCGCTTCGCAAGGGCGTCTATGTACCCCGGATCGTCATGGAAATGCTCGACAAACCGTACTTCAGGTGGCGCAGTCCTGCTGATTAGGTATCGATCGACGGCGTCGCGAACGCTTTCGGTAGTGCTGCGGGCAAACTGGGGATAAAGCGGGAGCAGAACGACGCGGCTGCACCCGGCTGTCCGAAGCTGTTCGAATCCACGGGCGATGGTCGGCTCGCCGTATCGCATGCCGTAAGCCACCGGCCATCCCGGCTCCGGCTTGGCCTGTTCCCCCATCAGGCCGGACAGGAGCTTGGTCTGCCGGATCGTATGTACCGCGAGCGGAGAGCCCTCAGTCATCCAGACCTTCGCGTATTTTTCAGCCGACTTGGCCGGTCGGGTGGTCAGGATGAACCCGTACAGGATAGGCAACCAGACGACGCGCGGGATTTCGACCACGCGCCGGTCCGACAGGAATTCGCGCAGGTAGGTACGCACTGCACCGGTTGTCGGCGCTGAGGGCGTGCCAAGGTTGACTAGCAGGATGCCGGTCTTCGATGCAACCGGCATCAAGTTCGACCTGCTTTTTGCCTGAACGCCTCGAGCCCTTCAGCCGCTTGCCGGCGCACCTTGTTGCGAACGATCGGGCTCCAGCCGAGCAGGAGGCCGGGCGTGCCAAGAGCCATGCGCGACCAGCGCCACAGGTCGAACCGATCGCGGTGACGGCTAATCAGCCCGTCTTCGAACTCGAACTCCGCGTCGATCCGGTTATAGACCTTGCGGCCTGTCTTGCCGAATGTGTAGTCGGCGTCCCAGTGCGCAAAGCCGCGCCTGTCGTCCGCGCTTTTGACCTCGAAGCGGATTGCAAGGTCGGTCGCCCGCGCCGCCAGCATGCGCCACATGTCGCTTGCCGCCGTCCCTTTGAGGTCAGGAAACACAGGGTCCGAAAATTCAACGTTGCGGTGGTAGCAGGCCGCCATCGCCTCGGCATCGCGCCGGGCAAAACCTTCGTAGAAACGCGCGACAAGCATCGCGTTTGGATGCGTCATGGGGACCTCCTCCGCTTCAGGTGTGCGAAAGCGCGCTCGAGAGCAGCTTTGCGGTGACATCGACGATCGGGATCACCCTCTCGTAAGCCATTCGCGTCGGGCCGATCACGCCGACCGTGCCCACGACCTCGCCGTCGACCTTGTAAGGCGCAGTGACCACGCTCACTTCGTCCGGCGCCGATACGCCTGTCTCTCCGCCGATGAAGATCTGCACCCCATGGCCCCGCAGCGAAATGTCGAGGATCTGGACCAGCGACGACTTGCGCTCGAAGAGCTCGAAGAGCTGCTTCAGGCGTGTCACATCGGAGGACAGGTCCTGCACTGAAAGCAGGTTGCGCTCACCGGAAATCACGTACTGCTCGCTGTTCTCGGACACGGCTCGGCCACCAGCCTCGAGCGCGACGCTCATGAGCGCATACATATCCTGGCGAAGTTGTGAAAGCTCGCCGTGCAGTTTCGCCCGGACGCTTTCGAAGCTCTGGCCGGAGTAATTCTGATTGATGTAGTTCGCGGCCTCGATAAGTTCCGTCGCGCCGTATTCGCGTTCGGTGAAAAGGATGCGGTTCTGTACGTCGCCCGAGGGCGTCACGACGATAAGCAGGACGCGCTTTTCCGACAGCTTGAGGAACTCGATCTGGCGGAAGGTGCCCGCTCGGCGGCGAGGCGTCATCACGACACCCGCAAACTGGGTGAGCTGCGAAAGGAGGTTGGAGGCCGAATGCAGGACGCGCTGCGGATTGTCCGCATGCAGGTTGTCCTCGAGCTGGTGGATCTCGGCCGATTCGAGGGGCTTGGTGATCAGCAGCGTATCGACGAAGAAACGGTAACCGGCCGGCGTCGGCACACGGCCGGCCGACGTGTGCGGGCTGATGATGAAGCCCATTTCCTCGAGGTCCGACATTACGTTGCGGATGGTTGCCGGCGAAAGATCGAGTCCGGAATACTTCGACAGCGTGCGGGAGCCCACCGGCTGGCCTTCGGTGATGTAACGCTCGATGAGGGTCTTAAGCAGAACCTGTGCGCGTTTATCAAGCATGCGGATCATTCTACACACCGCGCGCACTCGCAGCGGCGGCGTTCACTTGGCGGGGGTGCTGTGGTTAAATCAGACGATGCGCCCCCCCGCGTCCCCGCCGGCCCCTGCCCAACCTGCCTTCCGGCGCATCGCCCTGATCGGCAAATTCCAGAGCCCGGAGGTCAGCGAATCCCTCCACGCGCTGGCTGGGTTCCTGCGCGAGCGTGAATGCGACGTGATGATCGAGCAGGAGACGGCCCGCAACATCGGAGCGGCAGCCCGTGCAGCAACGTATGCCGAGATAGGCGCGGGCGCCGATCTCGCTGTGATCGTCGGCGGGGATGGCACGATGCTGGCGGCCGCCCGCAACCTGGTCCGATACCGGGTCCCGGTCGTCGGCATCAACCAGGGCCGGCTTGGGTTCATGACCGACATCGCGCTGCACGACATGCGTAAATCGCTGGGCGCAATCCTCGCCGGCGATTACTCGATGGAAGAGCGCTCGCTCATCGATGCCGAAATCATTCGCGACGGCAAGGCGATCCTCAAGACTCTCGCCCTGAACGATGCAGTGGTGAACAAAGGCTCGCAAGGGCGGCTTATCGAGTTCGAGGTCCATATCGATGGCCAGTACGTCTACACCCAGCGCTCGGACGGCGTTATTGTCGCGACGCCCACCGGATCCACAGCGTACGCATTGTCCGCCCAGGGCCCCATCCTCCACCCGTCCCTGCCTGCTTTCGCCCTGGTGCCGCTTTATCCGCACACTCTGTCGGCGCGACCGGTGAGCATCAGCGACCGCAGCATCATTGAAATCGTTCTCCTGCACGCGGTCGATGCGCGGGCGCATTTCGACGGCCAGGCGCTCGCCGATATGGCCGAAGGCGACCGCCTGCGGCTCAAGCGCTCGGAGAATGCAATCCGCTTCGTTCACCCGCCCGGATACAGCTACTTCGTGATGCTGCGGGAGAAACTGCGCTGGAGCGAGTCCATCGAAAAAGCGCCCCTTACGCGCTGATGCTGCGCAACCTGTCGATCCGCGATTTCGTAATTGTCGAGGCCGTCGAGCTCGAGCTTGCCAAGGGATTCAGCGTCCTTACAGGCGAGACTGGGGCGGGCAAATCCATATTGGTCGACGCTCTCGAATTGCTCATGGGGGGACGCGCCGACGCGGGCGTGGTCCGGGAAGGCGCAGAGCGGGCGGAGCTTGCAGCCGAGTTCGAAGTGGCGAAAGACCAGCCACTCACCGAATACCTTGAAAAAAGCGAACTGGCCGGCGACCCCGGTGTGCTGCTGGTGCGCAGGGTCATCGACCGCAGCGGTCGCTCGAGGGCGTTCGTAAACGGACGCGGCGCAACCCTTGCGCAGCTAAAGGAGGTGGGTGAGCACCTCGTCGACATCCATGGGCAGCACGCCCACCAGTCGCTCATGCGCCCGCTCGCGCAGCGTGCTTTGCTCGATGGGCATGCGGGGCTTGTGGGCCTTGCGCGCGAAGCAGCCGATGCCTGGCGCGCATGGAAGCGTCTTGAATCATTGGCGGCCGAGGCGGCCGAACAGTACGCACAACGGGAGATCGAGCGCAGCGAGTTGCAGGACAAGGTCTCAGAGTTGAAGCGCCTTGCGCCCGCAGAGAGCGAGTGGGACATGCTCTCGGCCGAGCATTCGCGCCTGTCCCATGGATCGAGCTTGCTTGCCGGTGCGGAGTCCTCGCTCGAAGCATTGTCCGAAGGAGAGGGAGCTGCACTTGCCCGCGTCTCTGCGGTTGCCGGGCAGCTTCGGGGACTTTCCGAACACGATGCACACCTCGTGCCGGTCGTCGAGTTGCTGGAGTCAGCCGAGGCCCAGCTAAACGAGGCCGCGCGGGCCTTACGCAACTACGCTTCGAGGATCGAGCTCGACCCGGAGGCTCTGCGGGCTGTCGAGGCACGCACCGAGGCATTGCATGCTGCCGGCCGGAAATTTCGCGTCAAGCCCGCGGAGCTGCCTCAATTGGCGAAGGATCTCAAGGAGCGCCTAGGGGAACTCGATCTTGCCGCCAACCCGGAGGCGCTGCAAAAAGAAGTCGCCGCGTTGCGGGAAGCGTATCTCGACCTCGCAAAGCGGCTGTCCGACAAACGCCGGACCGCTGCCGCTTCACTTTCAAAATCGGTGACAGCCGGCATGCAGGACCTCGCGATGGCCGGCGGACGCTTCTCGATCCAGCTGGTCCACCTGGAAGAGCCCGCCGCGCATGGTCTCGAGGACATCGTCTTCGAAGTGGCCTCGCATCCGAGCCTGCCGCTGCGGCCGTTGGCAAAGGTGGCCTCGGGTGGCGAGCTGTCGCGAATCAGCCTCGCGCTCCAGATGGTCGCAAGCAAGTCTTCGCCGGTGCAGACGCTTGTATTCGACGAGGTGGACAGTGGAATAGGCGGCGCCGTCGCGGAGATCGTCGGGCGCTCGCTGAGGGCGCTTGGACGCGACCGGCAAGTCCTCGCGGTAACTCACTTGCCCCAGGTGGCGGCGCAAGGCGACCAGCAATGGATCGTCGCGAAAAGCGGCGGCAAGAATCGCGTCCGAACGAGTGTTTCGCGGCTGGATCTCGCAGGACGCGTCGAGGAATTGGCGCGCATGCTGGGCGGCACCGAAATCACCTCGACCACACGCAAGCACGCCGCCGAACTCCTCGGCCGCTGACCGCGCAACATTGGAAGCTTTCCTGGTATCGACGCTGGTCGTGGCGATCGGCGAGATTGGCGACAAGACGCAGCTGCTCGCGCTGATCCTGGCCGCAAGGTTTCGGCGTCCGGGACCGATCATTGCGGGTATCTTTTTCGCCACGTTGTTGAACCATGCGCTGGCGGGCCTTCTCGGCGGATGGATTCGCGAGGCGGTCGGCCCGCAAGCCTTGCGATGGGGCCTGGGTCTGTCTTTCCTGGCCATCGCGGCCTGGGCTCTCAAGCCGGACAAGATCGACGAGGAGCCGGTTGCAATGACCAGCTACGGCGCTTTCGCGGTGACCTTCGCCGCCTTCTTCCTGGCCGAAATCGGCGACAAGACCCAGCTTGCAACGGTAGCCCTGGCAGCGCGATTCGATTCGCTGGTCGCAGTAGTCGCCGGGACGACGGCCGGGATGCTCATAGCGGACGTGCCGGCGGTGTTTCTCGCGGATCGGGCCTCGACGCGCATTCCGTTCAAGGCGATCAGGTATGTAGCCGCCGCGTTGTTCGCCGCGATGGGAGTTGCCGCGCTGGCCGGATTCAGCTTCGGTTAGCGCGCCGATTTGCGGTAGATGCAATCGGCCTTGGTGCAGTCTGCGTAGAGGGCCAGCGAGTGGCCATGCAGGTCGAATCCTTTTTCGCGCGCGATTTCGTTCTGCCGCGTCTCGATCTGGGGGTCGACGAATTCCTCGACGCGTCCGCACTGCAGGCACACGAGGTGATCGTGGTGATGCCCCTCGTTCAACTCGAAGACTGATTTGCCCGTCTCGAAGTGCTGGCGTGACAGGAGTCCCGCCTGCTCGAACTGGGTGAGAACGCGATATACGGTGGCCAAGCCGATGTCGATGTCCTCGGCGATCAGCGCCTTGTAAACGTCCTCGGCCGAGAGGTGGCGGACCTTGCTGTTTTCGAAAAGCTCGAGGATCTTCTTGCGCGGCAGGGTCGCCTTGAGGCCGATGTCTTTGAGGCTTTGCGAGCTGTCCATGAACGGGGAAGCGGGATGTGAAGGGTGAGGGGCGGCCGGAACTTCCATGCCTATCGGCTATCATATAGGCATTCCATTGCATTTAGAAACGCGGTGACCATGAAATCCGCCTCCGCTGCGCATCAGCGCGCACTTGGCCTTTCGATCGTGCTGCTGCTCCCGGCCTGCAGCTATCTTCCTGAAATGCCTTCGATGCCTTCGCTGGGTTCGTTCAAGCCTTATCGCATCGACATCCAGCAGGGTAATTTCCTTTCCCCGGAGATGGTCGCGCAGCTCAAGAAAGGCATGACCCGGGACCAGGTGAGGTTCGTCCTCGGCACGCCGCTTGTGACCGATATCTTCCATGCCAACCGGTGGGACTACGTGTTCTACCGGGAGCTTGGGACAGGCGCAAAAGAGCAAAGACGGTTATCGGTGTTCTTCGAGGACGAAAAGCTCGTGCGTGCTACGGGCGACGGCGTCCCGCCTGCGCTCGAGCCGGTATCGCCGTCCGATGCGAAGGCGGGTGTGGACACTCCGGCCAGCGGCGCCTCTTCGAACGAATCGAAGAACTGAGCATGCAACCGGAAATGAGAATTGCGATTGCCGGGAGTTCGGGACGCATGGGGCGCACCCTTATCGAATGCGTGCTCGGTGACAAGGATCTCGCACTCTGCGCCGCCCTCGAGCAAGCCGGGCACCCGCTTCTCGGCAAGGACGCACGTGAATCGGCGGGCGTCGGATCGGGAGTAGCCATTAGCTCGGACCTCGAAGGGGCTCTTTCGAAATCCGACGTGCTTATCGATTTCACGCGGCCTGCGGGTACGCTTACGCATCTTGAAGCGTGCCTTCGGCTGGGCAAAAAAATGGTGATCGGCACCACGGGATTCTCTGATCAGGAAAAGGCACGCATCGCGGAAGCGTCAAAGAAAATCGCGATCATGTTTGCCCCGAACATGGCCGTAGGCGTGAACGTTACCTTCAAGCTCGCGGAAATCGCCGCGAGAAGCCTGGGCGAAGGGTTCGACGTCGAGATCATCGAAGCACACCATCGTCACAAGGTCGATGCGCCTTCGGGTACCGCCCTGAAGCTAGGCGAAGTCGTCGCAGCCGCGCTCGGCCGCGACCCCGCGAAGGACTTCGTGCATGGCCGCGAGGGCGATACCGGCGAGCGCAAGCCCAAAGAGATCGCCTTCCACGCGATAAGAGGCGGGGATATCGTCGGTGAGCACACGGTTATGTTCATCGGCATGGGCGAAAGGGTCGAGGTAAGCGTCAAGTCTTCGAGCCGGGCGACTTACGCGACTGGCGCGCTCAGGGCCGCCAAGTTTCTCGCCGGAAAAAAATCGGGCCTCTATGACATGCAGGACGTGCTCGGCCTAACGTAGTTAATCCGGTAGTTGATCCGTTGGTTAATCCGTTGCTCCGCGCAGGGGTTCGCGGTATAATTCCGCGCTTCTTACCGAAGCGGGAAAGGCCACCAGCCTCTCCCGCTTTTTTGTGTCCATTTCTGGAGTTTTAGTGTCCGACTTTCCAGCCGCCGCCCTCGTCCTCGCTGACGGGACGGTATTTCGCGGCAGGAGTATCGGCGCGCCGGGACTAGCGATCGGCGAGGTCGTGTTCAATACGGCCATGACGGGCTACCAGGAGATCCTCACGGATCCCTCGTACTGCCGGCAGATCGTGACGCTCACCCATCCGCATATCGGCAACACCGGCGCAAATGCGCAGGACTGCGAGTCGTCACGTATCCAAGCTGCCGGCCTGGTCGTTCGGGATGTTCCTTCGCTTCTGTCCAGCTGGCGCTCGGAAGAGGGCCTGACCCCGTACCTCGAGCGCAATGGGGTAGTGGGCATTTCCGAGATCGATACCCGCAAGCTCACGCGATCGCTGCGCGAGAAGGGTGCCCAGAACGGCTGCATCGTTGCCGGCCAGACCTTGGTCGCAATTGACATCGACCGCGCACTCAAAGAGGCGCGCGGATTTGCGGGCCTGGCCGGGATGGACCTCGCCAAGGTTGTGTCGACAGCTTCCGCGTACCAGTGGACGGAAGGTCCCTGGCGTCTCGGCAAGGGTTTCAAGCAGGTCGACCTCCCTCCGTTCCATGTCGTGGCTTATGACTACGGCATTAAGCGCAACATCCTCAGGTTGCTCTGTGAGCACGGCGCGCGCGTGACTGTGCTGCCTGCCCAGGCCAGTGCGGAGGAAGCCCTCGCGTTGAAACCGGACGGCGTGTTCCTTTCGAACGGGCCCGGCGATCCGGAGCCCTGCGACTACGCGATCCGCGCCACGCGCACGATTCTCGACACGACGAAGATCCCGGTCTTCGGAATTTGTCTCGGCCACCAGCTCATGGGCCTGGCCTCCGGCGCGAAGACCGTGAAGATGAAGTTCGGGCACCACGGCGCGAACCACCCGGTCAAGGATCTCGATACGGGCGTGGTGACCATCACCAGCCAGAACCACGGGTTTGCGGTCGATCCAGCCACGCTGCCGGCCACAATGCGCACCACCCACGTGTCCCTGTTCGATGGCTCCTTGCAAGGATTGGCCCGCACGGACCGGCCGGCCTTCTGCTTCCAGGGGCACCCGGAAGCGAGTCCGGGTCCGCATGACATCGGGTACCTCTTCGATCGCTTTGCCAAGATGATGCAGGCGTACCAGCAAGCGGCAGCGGAGAGCGCCCATGCCTAAGAGGACAGATCTCAAGTCGATCCTGATCATCGGCGCCGGTCCCATCGTGATCGGGCAGGCCTGCGAGTTCGACTACTCCGGTGCCCAAGCTTGCAAGGCCCTGCGCAGCGAGGGCTATCGCGTGATCCTGGTCAACTCGAATCCGGCGACCATCATGACCGACCCCGAGATGGCCGATGCAACCTACATCGAGCCCATCACCTGGCAGACGGTCGAGCGGATCATCGAGAAGGAAAGGCCGGACGCGCTGCTCCCGACGATGGGCGGACAGACGGCGCTTAACTGCGCGCTCGACCTTGCCAAGCATGGTGTGCTCGAGAAGCACGGCGTCGAGATGATCGGCGCAAAGCGCGAGGCGATCGACAAGGCTGAGGACCGCGAGAAATTCAAGAAGGCGATGACCCGGATCGGTCTTGCGTCGGCGCGATCGGTCATGGCCCACTCGCTGGAAGAAGCCCTGCAGGTCCAGGCGGCATTCGGCTATCCCGTCGTCATCCGTCCTTCGTTCACCATGGGAGGGTCGGGCGGCGGCATTGCGTACAACCGCGAGGAATTCGTCGCCATCTGCGAGCGTGGCATCGAGGCTTCGCCTACCAAGGAACTCCTGATCGAGGAGTCCCTCATCGGCTGGAAGGAGTATGAGATGGAGGTTGTCCGCGACAGCGCGGATAATTGCATCATCGTGTGTTCGATCGAAAACCTCGATCCGATGGGCGTGCATACCGGCGACTCGATCACCGTCGCCCCGGCGCAGACGCTGACCGACCGCGAATACCAGATCATGCGCGATGCCTCGATAGCGGTATTGCGCGAAATCGGCGTCGACACCGGCGGCTCGAACGTCCAGTTTGCGATCAATCCCGCGGATGGTCGGATGATCGTGATCGAGATGAATCCGCGGGTGTCGCGGTCTTCGGCCCTTGCGTCCAAGGCGACGGGCTTCCCGATCGCCAAGGTTGCCGCGAGACTGGCCGTCGGTTACACGCTCGACGAACTCAGGAACGACATTACCGGCGGCGCGACGCCGGCCTCCTTCGAGCCGACAATCGATTACGTGGTCACGAAGGTGCCGCGCTTCGCATTCGAGAAATTCCCGCAGGCCAACGACCGCCTGACCACGCAGATGAAGTCGGTGGGCGAAGTGATGGCCATCGGCCGCACTTTCCAGGAGTCGTTCCAAAAGGCGCTGCGCGGGCTCGAAGTGGGCGTCGACGGCCTCAATCAGAAAACGACGGATCGGGAGACGATCGAGAGGGAACTCGGCGAGCCGGGACCCGAGCGGATCTGGTACGTGGGCGACGCTTTCGAGAACGGGTTCTCGCTCGAAGAAGTCCATCAGCTGACCAAGATCGATCCGTGGTTCCTCGACCAGATCAAGCAGATCGTCGACCTCGAGATGGAACTCGACGACACGGACCTCGACGCCATCGATGCGGCGAAGATGCGCCTGCTCAAGCGCAAGGGCTTCTCCGACCGTCGGCT
>JANXRZ010000169.1 GCA_025352885.1 Pseudomonadota bacterium
GAGTCCGCTAGACTTCCCGCATGACCGTCAAAATCATCACCTACCGCCCGATCGAGCCCGGCCCGACGCTGACCGTGCTCGGTGCGGTTCATGGCAACGAGCGCTGCGGCGCCCTTGCGATCAAACGCCTGGTCGAGGACATCGACGCGGGGAAAATCACCCCCACCCGCGGCACCCTCCAGCTCGTCCCGATCACGAACCCGAAAGCCTTCGAACAAAACGTCCGCTTCGTCGACCGCAACCTGAATCGCTACCTCTACCCCAAGGAAGACAAGCAGCACTACGAGGACCACCTCGACCCGATCCTCTGCGAAGTCCTCGACAGGACCACCGTGCTGCTCGACCTGCACTCGTACACCTCGAAAGGCGGGCCGTTCATCTTCCTCGGCGCGAACAACCGGGACGAGCTCGACTTCGCGACGTCCCTCGGCGTCCCGGACTTCGCCTTCGGCTGGGCGGAAGCCTTCGGCACGGAAGGCGAAGACAGTAAGGAATCGCAAGGCACGACGGAGTACGCGCGGACCAAAGGCGCGCTCGCCGTGACGCTCGAATGCGGCAACCACTTCAACGCCGACGCGCCCGACGTGGGCTATCGCGCAATCCTCCGCGCCTTGGCGCACCTGGACATGGTGGACGCGAAAAGCGTCGCCACCCTCAAGGAGGAAAAGCGCTCCGTCACGCAGCGCGTCGTGAAGATGAAAAGCGTCTACCGCAGGGACGAAAGCGCGATCTTCGCCCATCCCTGGAAGCACTTCGACCCGGTCGCCAAGGACCAGCCCATGGCGAAGCTGGCAAACGGCGACCTCATCCGCGCCCCGGACGACGGCTATATCGTGCTCCCCAAGGAGCAGGCGGACACCGGGGAAGAATGGTTCTTCTTCGGCACCGGCACGGCGCTCCCGAAATGAAAGCCGCAGCGCGGATAGCAATCCTCGCGCTTGCGCTGTCCCCACTTGTGAGCCACGCGGCCGAAACCAAAGTCACTTTCACCGAAGCCGAGATCAAGCAGATCCTGTCGCACGGACCCTGGCCGCTCGCACCCACGCTGGATGCGACCAACCGCGTCTCCGGGAACCGCGAGGCAATCGAGCTCGGCAGCCGCCTCTTCTTCGACGAGCGCCTCTCGGGCAAAGGGCAACTCGCCTGCGCGAGCTGCCACGTCCCTGAGCGCAACTGGACGGACAACCTGCGCCGCGGCGTCGGCAGCACGGAAGTGGAGCGCAATACCCCGACCCTCATGAACCTGCGCGCGCAGCGGTGGTTCGGCTGGGACGGCGGCGCCGACAGCCTCTGGTCGCAGAGCCTGCGCCCGATCCTCGACTCGCGCGAACTCGCCGCAACGCCGAAGCACGTGGCCCAGCTCATCCGCAAGGACGAGCAGCTCTCCTGCCGCTACACGAAAGCGTTCGGCGCCCCGCCTTCGCCGACCGATGACGAGGTCGTGTTCGTCGGCGTTGGCAAGGTCCTCGCGAGCTTCGAGGAAACGCTCACGAGCGGGCGCACGCCGTTCGACCGCTTCCGCGATGCGCTGGCCAGGGGCGAGCCGCAAAGCAACTGGCACTTCTCGGAGCCGGCGCTGCGCGGGCTCAAGCTCTTCGTCGGCAAGGGCGCCTGCACGACCTGCCACAGCGGCGCCAACTTCACGGGTGGCGAGTTCTTCAATACGGGCCTGTCGAAGTTCGCCCCCCAAGGCAAGCCCGACCCCGGCAGACCGGAAGGCCTGCGCCAGGTATCCGAGAGCCGCTTCAACCTCATGAGCCCGCACAACGACGACCGGACCGGCGCCAGCGCCGATCGCACGCGCAAGGCAACGATGGAGAAGGCGCTTCCCGGCGAATTCAAGGTGCCCACGCTGCGCAACCTCCTGCTGACCGCGCCCTATGGACGCGACGGCCGCGCCGAAACGCTCGCCGAAGTCCTCAAGCACTACGCCACCCTCGACACGGCAAGCCTGCGCGCGAAGGACGGCAAGCCCGCCAAGCCGCTCAACCTCACCAAGGAAGAGCAGAACGACCTCGTCGTCTTCCTCGAGACGCTCAGCACCTTCAGCAATCCCTGGCGCCCCGAGGACGCCAACGACCGGTGCTATTGAGTTGGTGAGCGCATGATCACTCACTACGCCGCCCAGTGCCCCTTCTCACGCTTGCCTGATGGTACGATTTCATGATGATTGATTGGTCGTCCTGCCCACTCGTCGAGCGTGACCCCGAACGCGTAAGCGGCGCTTGGGTATTTCGCGGCACTCGGGTTCCCGTGGCGGCCTTGTTCGAGAATCTCGAGGATGGCGCTCAAGTCTCTGAATTCGTGGACTGGTTCCCCGGTGTAACCACGGAGCAGGTTCGCGCCGTTCTGGAGCATGCGGCACGGAGCGCCCTGGCTCCTGCCTGAGTGCGAGTCCTCTTCGATCAGGGCACGCCCGCCCCGCTGCGCCTGTCCCTCTCCCACCACGATGTGGCCACTGCTTATAAATGCGGCTGGTCATCCAGCGCGCGATTGATTTGGTAGTTCGAGCCGTGGACTCGGCTTCCACTGGGAGCTATGCGGAGGTGAGTATTCCGTGAGGTGTGTGTCGAAAGCCAAACTTTTATTTCTGCAGATTAAGCAGATTAGCGCCTGTCAGGTCAATTTACTTTCTAGAATTGGCAATTATAGGAACAAAATATTGACTCGCCAGATGCCGAGATGACCCAGGACTACGAAACCGTCGAACCCGCCCGCGAAGCCCTCGACGCCCTCCAAGGCGCCACCCTCGTTGAATTCGGCAGCCCCACCTGCGGCCATTGCCGCTTTGCGCAGCCGCTGATCAAGAGCGCCCTCGCCGACAACCCGGGCGTGCGTCACATCAAGATCGCGGATGGCCCCGGGCGGAGGCTCGGCCGCTCGTTCGGCGTGAAGCTTTGGCCGACGCTGGTCTTCATGATAAACGGCAAGGAAGTCGCACGGCTCGTCCGGCCGCGGGACGAACAGCCGATCCGCGAGGCGCTCGGGGACGTCTGCGCCGGGGCCTAGCGCCCGCCCTAAAGCCGTTCAATCCACCGGCGCGGTGGACGCCTTTTGCTCGGTGCTCTCCCGCTCCTGCTCTTCCTGGAAGCGCAGTGCCTCGTGCCAGTCCGCGGCCGCGGGCATGAAGCACGATGCAGTGCGGTGCTTGAAGTCGAGCGAAGGATCGGTGCCCGGCAAGGGCTTGCCCTCGTCCATCTCGATCAACTTTCGCAGAATTAATCGCCGGTAGAAGATCACCGCCTTGTCGCTCGTGCCCAGGTGCTCCTGCGTGCGGTCGCAGACCGCGCCCATGCTCTCCTGCACGGCGCGGTCCTGGATCGCCGCACCCTCCACGCCCGAGAAATTCGTGCTCGCCATCATCGCGCGGTCCTGCAGGTGCTGGTTCGCGAGCGTGTGCTTCGTCCGGTAGTGCGGCGCCTGCGTCTCATGCCCCCAGTTGGCATAGCTCGCCGGCACGTTCAGCGGCGTCTCGGGATTGAAGTGGATGTAAAACGTGTAGCAGGAAAAATCGTCGATCGGCAGCCAGGCCTTGAAGAGGCGCGACTCATGCGGCCCCGTGGCGATGTACGTGTAGAACGGCGCGACCCACTCGGTCGTGCGCACGTAATTCATCTTCGGGTCGGCGGTCTTGCGAATGGCGCCTACGCGCATGAGATAGGGCGTCTCCTCGACGTGGATCGCGGGGATGCCGTCGGACATCAGGTCGGCGATCGACTGCCAGCCTGCGCCGGCCCAGCTCTTGTCTTTCTCCAATGTGAAGTCGCGATGCAGGTAGTTGGGGTGCGCGGGATCGAGATCCCCTTCCAGCCCCTGCAGGTAATTGCAGTCCTGGTACATCTTTACCACGAGCAGGTGCGGCGGCTTGCAGTCGAACCACGGAAACGCCGGGAACGGCGGCTCGTGCTCGCGCGGCCCCATGTACGTCCACAGGAGGCCACCTGCCTCGCGCACGGGATACGCGCTCTGGCAAAGGTTCTTCGCCAGCTTGCTGCCGGCCGGCTCCGCGGGCGTCTCGAGCACGCCGCCGTCATGCGCGATCTTCCAGCCGTGATACAGGCACCGCAATCCGCCTTCCTCGTTCCGCCCGTAAAGGAGCGAAGCCCGCCGATGCGGACAGAACTCGTGCATGAGCCCGGGCTTGCCGGTCGGGTCGCGGAAGGCGACGAGCTTTTCACCCAGCAGGCCGACACGCACCGGCGCGCCGCCCGGTTCGGCGATCTCTTCGAGCTTCGCCGCGGGAATCCAGTAGCGCCTGAAAAACCGGCCGAGCGGCTTGTCCGCGCCGACCTGCGTGATGCGGTCGTTGTCTTCCTTCGTCAGCATGGAACCACCCCGGCGCGAGCGCCTGAAATCGTTAGTTGCAATATACAATTACCGCCCGCCGAGGGTCAACGCGAGGTCCGCCATGTTGCAGTTCCGCTATCGCGCCGACGCGCCCGCCACCCGCCGGTCCCTTCAAGGTGCGGACCAGCCGTGGTCCGACTACTCGCCGATCATCGACCGCCCGAAGATCACCTGGCCCGGCAACAAGCGCGTCGCCGTGTGGGTCGCGCCGAACGTGCTCTCGTGGGAGTACGCACCACCCGCCGACCCGTGGCTGGACGCCTGGGCGCGCACGCCGTCGCCCGATCCGCTCGCCTACGGGCGGCAGGACTACGCGAACCGCGTCGGTTTCTGGCGCATGCTCGAAGTGCTCGACAAGCATTCGGCGCCCTGCACCGCCGTCATCAACACCGAGGCGCTCACGCGCTATCCCGCAATCCGCGACGCGATCGTCGAGCGCGACTGGGCTTACCTCGGGCACGGCATCAACAACACGCGCTTCATCTTCGGCCACAGCGAGGCCGAGGAGCGCGCCTATTACACGGAGATGCGCGACACGGTCGCTTCGCTCACGGGCCGGCAGATGCTCGGCATGGGCGGCCCCGGCCCGCAGGCGGCCACCGAAGCGACGCCGGACATCCTGGCCGAGCTCGGCTTTCTCTATCACGGCGACTGGTACCACGACGACCAGCCCATGCCGCTTCGCGTGAAGTCGGGACGACTGATTTCGCTTCCCTACGCGGCCGAAGTGAACGACGCGCCTTTTCTCGGCATGGCGTTCGAGGCGGATGACTTCATGGAGGTCATCAAGCGCCAGTTCGACACGCTGTACCGCGAAGGCGCGGACAACGGCCGCGTCATGTGCATCTCGATCCACCCGCAACTGGTCGGCCAGCCGCAGCGCGCGAAGTACCTGGATGAGGCGCTGGATTACGTCTTTTCGCACGAGGGCACGTGGAAGACGACCGCCGACGAAATCGCGAAGCACTACCTCGCGCATCACTACGACCCTGCGCTCAAGTACCTCGACGCGCGCAAGGGGGCCACATGAGCGCCGCCCCGCACCACGACTGGTTCGATTCGACCCCGATCGTCAAGCGAAAGGCGGTCGCATGGCCCAACGGCGCGCGCCTGGCCGTGGGGATCGTGGTCAGCATCGAGCAGTACGAAATGGCGCAGGCACCTGGCGCCTTCATTCCCGCCACGCTGCCCGGCGGCATGGGGCGCGGCCCCTACCCGGACTTCCGCTCGTATTCGCTGCGCGAGTACGGCAACCGGATCGGCGTGTTCCGCGTCATGGAGGCGCTCGACCGGCACGGGCTCAAGGCCACGGCCGCCATCGACGCCAGCGTCGCCGTGAACAAACCGGTGATTGCCAGCGAATGCGTGAAGCGCGGCTGGGAGATCGCCGCGCACGGCAACGCGGTCACGCAGGTGCTGTCCTCGAAACTCGACGAGTCGCAGGAGCGCGCGCAGATTGCAGAAGCTTTGAAGGCCATCGAAAAGGCGACCGGCCACAAGCCCGCCGGCTGGCATGGCCCGGAATACGGGGAATCGGCCCGCACACCGGGGCTCCTCGCCGAACTCGGGCTCGAGTACGTGCTCGACTGGCCGAACGACGAGCAGCCTTACGCCATGCGCACGGCTTCCGGCTCGCTCGTGTCGCTGCCCATGCTGGTCGATTTCGACGACGTCTTTGCGCACTGGTACCGGAAGCTCAGCATGGCACGCTGGCAGCGCTCAATCGCCGATGCGCTCGACTGGATGATCGAGGACGGCAAGACACGCCCGCGCATGCTGATCCTCAACCTGCATCCCTGGCTGATCGGCCAGCCGTGGCGGATTTCGTATCTCGATGCCGTGCTCGCGGACCTGAAACAGCGCCAAGGCGTGTGGTGCGCTACCGCGGGCGAAATAGCCTCGCGATGGCAGGAGCAGGCGTCAGCCTGAATCCGTCACGCGGCTTTTCGCCATTCCTTGCCTTTCTCGAGACGCATTTTTTCCTGCGCTGTCGCATCAAGATCGTTTAGCCGCTCGATAATCCTCCGGATCTCGACGCTGCCGCCATCGACTGTTTCGAGAAACGCCAGCTTGATAAGTCGATCGGCCGCCTGCGGCACTCGACCCCTGCGCTCCCAAAGGGAAACATTTTGTTCCGAGGTACCGACGAACGCGGCCAGCGCTTTCTGGGACATGCCCATCTCCTTTCGCAGGAAGCGCAACTCGGGGCCGGTAAGTTTCGGGCGCCGGGCTATTGATTGCCCGATGAATTTATGCAGGCCCTCGACATCCTGGATCGACACGCCCTCTCCGTACGACGTTTTCCTGATCGCATAGCCGTTCTTAAGCCACACGTTCTTAAGGCCGCATTCGGTGTAGTGGTACATGCTGTGTCCCTCAATTCATGACAGTGATAACAATGACCAAGCCTTGCGGCTCGCTCACCAGGGCCACCGCTACGCGAACAGTGTCGCCCGCCGTGTGAGCTTCCAAAGTGCATTGCCAATTGCCCTTGATGTTCAAATGCGCGGATTCGACCACAAAGCCTTTCCGCAAGACGTGAAGAACTTGCGGAAGGTTGACTTTTCGTCGACGCATTCGCGCTACTGCGTGTTTCGTAACGACTATCCGCGATGAATCGGCTGCCACCTGTGCGATTTTCTTGCGCAGGGTCACGTCGTTCATTCGAAATGGCGCGACTTTGGACACCCATAAATTATATGGGTTCCAGCCTGTCCTCACAAAGGTAAATCTTCTTGAGCGAGCCAGGGGAGGCGGGCCGGGCGCCTCGCCCCCCGGTCAATTCGCCTTGAAGCCCGTGCGGGCGACGATGTCCTTCCACTTCTTCCATTCCGCGGCCAGAAGCGCGCCAAACGCCCCGGGCGTGCCGGGCGTCGGCTCGATGCTCTGACGCGCAAGCGTCGTGCGCACGTCCGGATCGGCCAGCGCCTGGGTGATTTCCGCATTTAGCCGCGCCACGATCTCCGCGGGCGTGCCCTTGGGCGCAACGATTCCGAACAGGAATTGCACGTCGACGCCCTCGAGCCCCTGCTCGATGAAAGTCGGCACGTCTGGCAAGGTCGAGAGGCGCTTGGTGCCGGTCACCGCGAGCGCGCGCAGCGTCCCGGCCTGCACGTACTGCTGCGGCCCCGGCATTGTGTCGAGCAGGACCTGGATCTCCCCGCCGAGCAGGCCCGCGTAAGCCGGGCCGCCGCCCTTGTACGGCACATGGACCATGTCGAGCCCGGCGGCGCGCTTGAGCATCTCCCCCGCAAAATGGTGCGCACTGCCCGGCCCCACGGAGCCGAAATTCAGCTTGCCGGGATTCTTCTTCGCATAGTCGACGAATTCCGCGAGCGTCCGCGCAGGCACAACCTGCGTCACGACGAGCACATACGGCCCGCGCGCGACTTCGATGACGGGCGCAAACGACTGCACCGGATCGAACGTCACGTCTTTGAGCGAAGCCGGGCCGACGATCAGGTTCGACAGCACGCCGAAAAGCAGTGTGTAACCGTCCGGCGCGGCGCGCGCGACGGATGCCGCACCGATCGTGCCCGAGGCGCCCGTGCGGTTTTCGACGATCACCGTCTGGCCGAGGCGCTTGGTGAGCACCGCGGCGATCTGGCGCGAGATCGTGTCGGTCGCCGCGCCCGGCGGAAAGCCGTTCACCAGCGTGATGGGCCTGTTCGGGTACCCCTGCCCGAGCGCCGAGGTCACCACCAAAGCAACGACAAGGCCGATGAGTCGCTTCATGGCGTCAGCTCGAGCACACGACGTCGAGCACCGCCTGCCGGCGCTCTTCCTTCACCACGCGGATCGCACGCGCCAACGCCGCCGGCAATTCCGCCGGATCGGTTACACGCTCGCCGTAACCGCCGACGCAATCCACGACTTTCTCCAGGCGCAGGCGCTGGTCGAAATACGTGAGCGGCTCGAGCGCGCGATTGTTCGCCGCATGGCCTTGCGGGTACAGGTGGCGCGTTGCGGAGCCCACCTCGTTCCATTTCTGGTTGTCGACGATGACGGTGAGGAAAGGCGCGTCCTGCTCGAGTGCCACGTAGTGCGCCGCCACCGGCGCGCAGAACATGTACGACCCGTCGCCCTCGACCGCAACCACGAGCCGGTCCGGCGCCGCGAGCTTTGCGCCAATGGCCGCGCCCATGCCCCAGCCGAGGCCACCGGCGGCACCGAGCGAAAAGTACGATCCCTCCCGCTCGCTCGTGTAGTGCTGGGGCGCGAACTGCGGCGCCTCGCGAATCAGGATTGCATCCGAACCAATTGCCTGGTTGACGCAATACGTGAGCCACGTAGGATGGATGACCGCCTGCTTTTTCGCGGTTTCCACGGCGTGGGCAAGATTCTTTTCCTGCGCCGAGCGCGCGGCGGCGATGCGTTCGCGCCGCACTCCGATGCGAGCAGCGGAGGCGTCTGCATGCGCGGCGGCGGCCTTGTCGAGCGCGTGCAGGCTGGCCGCGGGGCTGCCGGTAATTGCAAGATCGCACTCGAATCCACGAATCGGGATGCGCTGGTACAGCGGATCGACGCCGATGTGCACCACCTTCGCATCCGGACGCGGCCGCACCTTGCCGGGAATCCACGGCACGGCGCAATCGACGACGATCACGAGGTCGGCCTCCCCGAGCAACGGCGCCGAGTCGTAGCCCGCGTGCATCGGGTGGCTCGCGGGCAGGGACACACAGCGAGGCACGTACTGGACGACGGGCAAGGCCATGCGCGTGGCGAGCGAGGCAAGCGCCTGGATCGCACCCTTGTCGAAGCCTGCGTTGTTCGTGATGAGCATCGGCCGCTCGGCTGCGGCGAGCAACGCGGCCACCTTTTCGATTGACGCCGGATCCGGATGCGGCGCGACCGGATGCGCATGGCGTGAGGCCGGCGAATACGTGAACGGGCCCATCGGGCTCGCCAGTACTTCGCGCGGCAGCGTCAGGTACACCGGCCCCTGGGGCGCGGCGTGCGCGATGTTGAGCGCGCGATCGACCACCGTCTCCAGTTGCGTGCCATTGCGCAACTCGTAATCCCATTTCACGGCCTCGCGCACCATGCCCGCCTGGTCGAACATCTCCTGCGTCCAGTGGATGTGGATATTGCGGCCGCCTTCCATGCCGGTCTCGGTGATCGGCGTGCGGCCGGCCGTGAGCAGCATCGGCACGTTGGCCTGGGCGGCATTGAGCAGCCCGCAGATCGTGTTCGCCGTTCCGACGTTCACATGCACCATGACTGCTTGCGCCTGGCCGCTCACCATCCAGTGGCCGAGCGCCATGCAGACCGCGACGTTCTCGTGCGGCACGGTCACGGGTTTGGGCACGGGGATCCCGGCTTCCATCGATTTGACGTAGCCTTCAATGAGCGGTGCGAAGTCCGTCCCCGCGTTCGCAAACAGGTTCGCGATGCCGCGGTCCGCGAGCAGGCGAAGGTACGCTTCGCCGACGGTGAGGGTTTCGGTGTCGGTCCTTGTGACTGCGGGCGGGGTGCCGGGCATGTTCATTTCGGTTTCCTCTTGGATGCAGGCGTGCCCATACCGAGCGCTTCCAGCGCCGCGGGCCAGGGCAACGCAAACGTGGAAGCGCGGCTGGGCGCGGTGCCGTTGAAGCGCTTGAGATCGACAGCCAGCTCCGCGGATTTGGTCGCGAGCGCAACGCTGTCGAGCACGACGGCCGGCGCAGTCGAGACCTTGAGCGCCGCGCCGAAGAGCAGGCTCGGCAGGCCGCCCGCGGGAATCACGACTTCCACTCCGCGCGCAACGAGCGCTTTAATTTCCTTCGTGTACTTGGCCGCGATCGCTTTTGCGACCTTGGGATCGCCAAAGGCCAGCACATAGTCGTTCGCCGCCGACTCGACGGCGGCTACGGCCACCACGCGCTGCTGCAGGCCGTATCGCAGCACCTGGTCCTCGTGATACGGGATATGGATCGGATGGATCGTCACGAGGCCGATCTTGCGGCCCAGCGTGCAGGCATGGAGCATCGCGTTCTCGCCCAAGCCTGCTTTCCCGCCGCGGCGGCCAGTGCCCGCACGCTGAGATCCGGTGGGGCCGCCCGCGGCAAAGCCGAGGATGAAGCGGATGGGCTTGTCGGGGAACTGCGCCGGCGCCTGGGCGGAAGCGGCCGTGCACAGGGACGTCACTGCGGCGAGGAGCAGGAAGCGGCGCATGCGGAACTCCTGGAGAACGCGAGGCCCGGGGGACGGCGCCTATTCATTGCATTCTACAAGTAACCGGCGAGGTTACTGCGGGTCAGCAGCAGGCGGCGTAGCGCTCTTTCATCATGCTGAGCACCGAATCGGCTTCGCGCTGCCACCAGTCCCGCGCCGAAAAGATTTCGACTTCGCTGAAGCCCGCATACCCCGCGCCCTGCACCAGTGCACGGATGCGCGGCAGGTCGATGATGCCGTCCCCCATCATGCCGCGGTCGAAGGCAAGGTCGGTGGTGGGGACGAGCCAGTCGCACAGATGGTGGGCGAGCAGCCGGTCCTTCCCCGCGCGCGCGATCTGCGCGTCCAGATCCGGATCCCACCACACGTGATAGACGTCCACTGCTACGCCCAGGGCCCCGGTGCGCTGCGGGTCGAGTGCGTCGCATACATCGAGCGCCTGGCCGAGGGTGTTGATGCAGGCGCGGTCCGCGCACTGCATGGGATGCAGCGGTTCGATCGCGAGCGGCACATGGGCCTCGCGCGCATGCGGCAGCATGGCCGCGATGCCTTCCCTCACCTGCTCGCGCGCGCCGGCAAGGTCCTTCGATCCCGGCGGCAAACCGCCCACAACCAGAATGAGGCACGCCGCACCTATGGCCTGCGCTTCGTCGATCGCCCGGAGGTTGTCCTCGTGCGCGGCCTTGCGGCCTGCCGCGTCAGCGGCTGGGAACATCCCGCCGCGGCACAGGCCCGTGACCGTGAGGCCGTTTGCGCGAAGCGCGCTGGCGGCGGCCGGGACGCCCATCTCTTGCAGGCGGTCGCGCCAGACCGTGATGCCGCGGATGTCATGGCGCGCGCAGCCGTCGATCGCCTGTTGCAGCGTCGATTGCTTGATCGTGATCGTGTTCAGCGCGAGCAGCTCCGGATCCGGCGCGTTCATTTGAGCAGTTCGGGCGAAATCAGCCTTGGGAGCCAGAGCACGAGGTCCGGCCATGCGATCAGCGCCATGAGCACCGCGAGCATCGGTATCAGCATGATCATCGTGTCCTTGAGCGCGTAGCGCAGGCGCACCTTGGCCACCGAGCACGCGATCATGAGGCACAGGCCGTACGGCGGCGTTACAAGACCGAACGCGAGCGACACGATGCCGATGATCGCGAACTGAATGGGATGCATGTGAACCGATTCGGCGAGCGGCTGGAGGGTGGTCCCGACGATGATGATGGCGGGAATAGCATCGAGGAAGCACCCCACCACCAGGAAGACGAAGGCGATGAACATGCCGACGCCCGTGATGTCGAGGCCCCAGGAAGTGACGTTCGAGAGAAGCGCCTTGGGGATCTGGTAGTAAGCCAGCAACCAGCCAAAGGCCGACGCGGTTCCGACACAGAAGAGGGCCACCGAGGCGAGCTTGCCGGTCTCGACCAGCGTGCCGTACAAGCGCTTCATGTCCATCTCGCGGTAGACGAAGATCGACAGCAGCGCCGCGTAAATGACCGCTATGGCCGCAGATTCAGTCGCCGTGAACCACCCCAGCAAGATGCCACCCACGATGATGAAAGGCGTCATGAGCGCCGGGATCGACTGCCACATCGAGAGGAAGAACTCCCGTACCGTGGCCCGTGGATAGACCGGGTATTTGCGTCGCACGGCGTAAATGTGCACCGTGACCATCTGCGCGCCGGCAATCAGCAACCCCGGGATGATGCCGGCGAGATAAAGCGCGCCGATCGAGGTCGAGATCACGCCGCCCCAGACGATCATGAGGATGGAGGGCGGGATGATCACCGCCAGCACCGCCGACACCGCGGTGATCGCGATCGAGAAGGAGAGGTCGTACCCTTCCTTGACCTGCGCATCGATGAAGATCTTGCTCTGGCTCGCGGCGTCAGCAGTCGATGAGCCGGAGATCCCCGCGAAGAACACCGAGAGCACCACGTTGATCTGCGCAAGGGCCCCGGGCCAGTTGCCGACCATGGCCCGCGACAGTCGCACCAGCCGGTCGGTGATGCCGCCCACGCTCATGAGGTTGGCCGTCAACAGGAAAAAGGGCACCGCGAGGAGGATGAACGAGTTGTAGGCCTTGAACGTCTCGTTGAACAGCATCATCGGCGACAGGCGGGGCTCGACGATGAGGATCGGCAGGCACGCGAGCCCCAAGGCGAAGGCAACCGGGACGCGCATCACCAGCAGGAAGAAGAATCCCCCGAACAGGACCAGTGCGGCCATGGCGGGGGAAAGCGCGGCGGACATCATCGCGCTTCCTTTCCGGAAAGAATGCGGAAGTTCTCGACGAACGCCTCACCCTGGAAGAGCAGCCAGGTGAACCCTGTGACCGGCCAGGCGATAAAGATCATCCACATCGGCAGGTCGGCGATCTCCGAAGTCTGGTTCCAGCCGAACTGCGTGAAGGCAATGCCCCACCAGACGAACACCAGCGCGAAGACGAGGACAAAGACGCCGGAGGCAATCTTGAGCAGGGCGTTGGCCCGGGGCTTCAACTCCGGCCAGACATCGACCTCGAAATGCGTGCCTTCGCGGATGCCGATCATCGCGCCTAGCATGATCATCCAGATGAACAGGAAGCGGGATGCCTCCTCCGTCCAGATGTAGGCCGGCAGCAGGGGGGTGAAGCGCGCGACGATCTGCATCGTCACGGGGACGAGGAGGATCGCCACGGTGGCCACCATCAGCCAGGTAAGCAGCAGGTGATATCCGTCGATTATTTTTTTCATCGCACAAGGCTCGCGCCCGGCGAGAACCGGGCGCGCGGCTCGCTGCTGGTTACTTGATCGCGTTGATCTTGGCGAAGATGCCGTCGGCGCCGATTTCCTTGGCGTAGGCTTCCATCACGGGATCGACGAGCTTTTTCATCTGCGCGCGGTCGGTGAAGGCGACGCGCTTAAGCTTGCCGGATTTCTCGAGGGCGTCGAGCTTCTGCGTGTCCTCCGACGACTCGACCTGGCGGCCATACGCGCCCGCTTCCTTGCCGGCCCTGAGGATGGCGGCCTGGAGGTCCTTGGGCAGCGTATTGAAGGTCTTGGCCGAGAAGCACAGCGGCCGGATGGTGATGGCGTGCTCGGTCATCGAGAGGTTCGGTGCGACTTCGAAGAACTTCATCTGCTCGACTCCCGCAGCCTCATTCTCGCCCGCGGCGATCACGCCGTTCTGGATCGCGTTGTAGACCTCGTTGTATGCGATCACCGAAGGCGACATGCCGATGGCGGCGAAGGCGCGGCTCCAGATCGGGGCGCCCTGCACCCGCACCTTGAGGCCCTTCATCTCCGCGAGGTTGCGCACGGGCTTGTTCACGAAAATGTTGCGCGTGCCGCCGCCGGCGTAGCCTATCAGCATGACTTCCGCCTTTTGCGCTACCTCATCCGCGATCGGCTTGAGCAGGTCCGCATCGAGCACCTTGTTCCAGTGGTTCAGGTCGCGAAATATGAACGGCGCATCGATGAACGGCGCGGCCTTGGAAAAGGTGGACATATGCGCGGGGGAGACGATCGCGTAGTCGACTGCCTTGCCCTGGTTCATGTAGGCGAAGTAGTCCTTTTCCAGCCCCAGTTCGCAGTTGCGATGCAGGACAAAATTGACTGGCTTGCCGTAATATTTTTTCACCAGCTCTTCGAACCTGACCAGCGCCCTGTTGAAGGCGTGATCGTCCCCGAACTGTACCGCGCCGTTCAGCGTGATCGGCGCCTGTGCTCTGAGGATGGATGGCATTCCCAAAACGCCGGCGGCTGCCGTCGCACCTAGTCCGGCCAATACTGTTCTGCGCTTCATAACTTTCCCCTCCCTCGCCCCGCCCCTGTACCGGGTCGTGGGCTCTGCCGACATTGCGGCTTCAATTTCAAAGCGTATGCAAAAGTGCGCTGCGATGGAAGCAAAATTCCGAATCCGCACATCGGGCACCATTCCGCCACCGCGTGCGCATGATGCGGCGCACATATCGACCCCGGCACGGTCAAGATCCCAAAATCGGACTAGAATCCTTGGCGTATGCCGGCCGCTTCTCCTATGATCGCAATCATTGCACCATGATTACGATCATTGGGCGCCGAACCGGGACTTGTGTTGCCAAAACCCTCACTGCCGATGCGTCTCGCCCTTCTGGTGGCGGGAAC
>JANXRZ010000179.1 GCA_025352885.1 Pseudomonadota bacterium
CTTGGCGAGCGCCTCCATCGCAACGGCGCCGGCAGCGCCCGGCTTGTACTCGATGATGATCGGCTGTCCCAGGAGCGGCTCGAGGACTTTCGCCAGTGGCCGTAATCCAGCATCCGCCGAGCCGCCGGTGGTGTAACCGACGAGGACATGGACCGGCTTGTTCGGGTAAGCCTGCGCTACGACCTGCGAAGAGTAGGCGCCTGCGACGGCCACGAGAGCCGCGATGATTCGGGTCAGCATCGTATGTCTCCTCTGGGCGGCCGCCTATGGCTGGGGCCTGCGGGGGATTCTACGTCGAACTGCTCGGGCGGCAGGCCTTGCTGAGTGCGCGCGTGCATGCGCGTGTACGCCGCTTCGATATGCCGCCGGTACCGGTCGGTATCGAACAACGCGCAGGTCGCGCGATTTGCCTCCAGCTTCGACCTGAGTCCCTTGAGCAGGCCCGGCTCCATCGCAAGCCGCAGCGCCAGCGCTTCGTAGTCAGCCAGGCTGTGAGTCACCAGTTCCGGCATCCCGCATGCAGTCAACAGGCCGCCGGCCACCTTCCCCGGAAAAGCTGGCCCGACACACGTCACGAGCGGCAATCCGACCCGAAGCGCATCGCTTGCCGTCGTGTGCGCGTTGTACGGCAAGGTATCCAGGAAGAGGTCCGCGAGCCTTTGCCGCGCAAGGTGGTCGGGAGACGACACGCGGCCTGCAAAGACAATGCGTTCACCCGCAACGCCGCGCGCCTCCGCCTCCGCCCGGAGGTTGCGCACGACGAGCGCGTTGTCCTGCAGGAGCCAGAGCACGCTGCCCTCGATTTTTGCGAGCAAGCGCATCCAGATGGCGAACATCTGCGGCGTGACCTTGAAGTTATTGTTGAAGCAGCAGAACACGAACCCTTTCTCAGGCAGTCCCGCCTCGCTGCGCAAAGGCGTGCGCGTGGCCACCGGATGCGTGCGGTCATTGACCTGGTAAGTATCCGGAAGCCGGACGACTTTCTCCGAATAGTATTTCTCGTCCCCGGACGGGATGACATGCCGGTCGGCAATGATGTAGTCCATGTACTCAGCGCCCATCGTCCCTGGGTAGCCGAGAAATGCGACCTGCACGGGCGCGCACCGCTGGGCAAATATCGCGGCGCGATTGCGCTGCGTGAACCCGTTCATGTCGACCGCGATGTCGATCTCCAGGTCCGCAAGCTTCTGGGCCACTTCGCGATCGCTCAACGCGCGGCCATCGATGAACCGGTCGAACCCGCGCTCGATCCGCTTGCGAAGTGCGCTCCGGTCATCCGGCCCGAGCGAAACCCCGGTCACCTCGAACCGCGAGCGGTCGTGCAGTTCGAAGAGCTCAGCCGTCAGATAAGCCATCGCGTGCTCATACAGGTCCGCGGAGAGGTAGGCGATGCGGATGCGGTCATGACGGTATCGCGCGCCCCGCCATACCGGCTCGGCTGCCGCAGGGCAAGCATCCGCCACCCAGGTCTTCGCGCACTCGAGTTGCGCCGCAGGGGACTGCGAGGCCATGAGGAACAGGTAAGGCGCGTCGGCCCGGCTACCCGAGCGGACGGCCGCCTCGAGTCTTGCGAGCGCTTCGTCGTACCCCGCCCAGTCGCAGCACTGGAGCTTTGAATTCAGCAGGTACCCGCGGGCCCACGGGAACGCGGGATCGATTTCCAGCAGGCGACTGAAACTGGCGGCCGCTTCGTCCGGGCGCTTAAGGTCGCGCAGCGCCATGCCGCGATTGAACAGCGCAATCGTGCACGCTGGATCATGCGTAAGCGCAAGATTGAGGCTCGCAAGCGCCTCGGCCGGCCTTTGCAGTTCGGCCAAAGCCCCGCCGCGATTGGACAAGGACGCGACATCGCCGGGACGAAGCGCGAGCGCCTGGTCGAGACATGCCACCGCCGCATCGAGCAGGCGCATCTCGAACAGCACGAGGCCTCGTGTGGAGAGCGCCTCGAAGTACGCCGGATCCAACGCGATCGCGCGCTCGAAGCTCGCAACGGCCTCGTCATACCGCCGCAACGCGCGCACGGCGTGGCCTCGGTTCGTCCACGTTCCCGCCGAGTCAGGGCCTACCGCCAGCGCCCGGTCGTAGCTGGCAATCGCCTCCGCGTGCCGGCTTAGGGCATGGAGGACAAGACCGAGGTTGGCATTGGCCGCGGATTGCTCCGGGTCCAGGGCAAGCGCCCGCTCGATCAGCCCGAGCGCCTCCTGGTGCCGCCCGCCTTGATGCAGCAGCACGCCGTGAAAATGCAGCGCATCGAAATGGTCCGGCGCGAGGGCCAGGACCTGCCGGTACAACGCGTCGGCCTCGGGGAGGCGCCCGGCCCGGTGGTGCGCGAACGCCTGCTGGAAGGTTTCGTCGATCACCCGCAGATCATTCCAAAATTGGCAAGAGAAAACACCGTAGAACCAGTATCCATGCGGCTCTCCAGCACTAAATGTTCAACTTTTCTCCCGCGAGGCATAGGGATTGCGCCCGGTCCGGAACTCGATCCGCATCGGCGTGCCCTCGAGCGAGAACAGCGTCCGGAACACGCCTTCGAGATAGCGCTTGTACGTGTCCGGCACATGATCGAGCTGGTTGCCGTGGATGATGATCGTCGGCGGGTTCTGCCCGCCCTGGTGGGCGTACCGCAGTTTCGGCCGCCCGGCCCCGCGGCGCGGCGGCTGCTGTTTCTCGACCGCGGCGATCAGCGCACGCGTGAGCTTCGGCGTGGGCAGCTTCACCATTGCCGCCACGTACGCCTTGTCCACGGCCGTCATCACGTCCCCGAGGCCCTTCTTGTTCTTGGCCGAGATGTAGAGCGTCTTGGCGAACCCGAGGAACCCGACCTTCCAGGAGAGCTCCGACTTCAGCTTGTCGCGCTGCTCCATGCTCGCGGCGTCCCACTTGTTGACCGCCACCACGACCGCGCGGCCGCGCTCGAGGATGTACCCCGCCACGTGGGCGTCGTGCTCGGTGATCCCGTCGACCGCGTCGATCACGAAGATTGCGACGTTCGAGCGGTCGATGGCCTGCAGCGTCTTGATGACCGAGAACTGCTCGATGTTCTCGCCCTGCTTGCCGCGCTTTCGCAGGCCCGCGGTGTCGACGAGCGTGTAGCGCTTGCCGTTGCGCTCGAAGGGCACGTCGATCGGGTCGATGGTGGTGCCGGGCTTATCGAAGGCGATGACGCGCTCTTCGCCCACGAGCGAATTCACGAGCGTCGACTTGCCCACGTTCGGGCGCCCGACGATGGCCACGCGCGGCCAGCGGTCGCGCTCGTCCTGCTCCTCAAGCTCATCCTCGGGAAATTCTTCCAACACCGCGTCGATGAGGTCGCGGATGCCTTCGCCGTGCGCAGCCGAGATTGCGACCGGGAACCCCAGGCCCAGCTGCTGGAAATCCGCCGAAGCCGAATCCGGCTGCAGGCCTTCGGCCTTGTTCACCGCGATCCACATGCGCGGCTTCAACTTTCTCAGTTCTTCCGCGATGCGCCGGTCGTCCGGCGTCATCCCGGCCCGAGCATCGGTCATGAAGATGACGGCGTCCGCCTCGGCGATGGCCTGCTTCGTCTGCTTGGCCATCTCCGCGAAGATGCCCTCTGTGGCCTTGGGCTCGAGCCCCCCGGTATCCACAACCATGTAGGGCCGCGACCCAATGACGCCGTCGCCGTAATGCCGGTCGCGCGTCACGCCGGGCACGTCGACCACGATCGCGTCACGCGTGCGCGTGAGGCGATTGAACAGGGTGCTCTTACCGACGTTTGGCCGGCCTACGATCACTACCACCGGCTTCATATTCGGGGTCTTTTAGGGAAGGGGAATGGGGAAACCGTCAGGTTGCCCCATATCCTAGAGGGTAAGGGCGAAGAGGCCGCCGTTGAGCGTCTGGATCAGCACGCCGTCGGGAATCTTGAGCGGCGCCGCACGGATCTTGCTGCCGTCGGTCGCCACACGCGCCACGAACGCGCCTGAATCGCGGGCCACGAAGTGCACATAGCCCTGCAGGTCGCCGAACACGACCTCGCCGCCCATCGCCAGTGCGAGGGTGAGCTCGCGATTGGCCAGGCGGTCCTGCTTCCAGACGCTGCGCCCGTTCGTACGGTCCAGGGAATGCACCGCGCCCTTGTCGTCGGCCACATACGCGTAGCGCGAGTCGACGCTCATGCCGTTCAGCGTCGACATCTCGCGGGCCCACACCTGGTTGCCGTTGGAGAGCTCGTAGCATGCCGCGCGACCCTGGTAGGAGGCCGCGCACACTTCGCGCCCCGCCACCGCCGGATCGCCGCTCAAGTCCGTCACGCGCTCGAGCTCGGTCGCACCCTTGGGCTGCGAGACCGATACCTCCCAGCGCAGGGCGCCCGTGTCGATCTGCAGGGCGACGAGCTTGCCACCCGAGAACCCGGCGTACACATGGCCGTCGCTCACGGTCATGCCGGCGGGGGAGCGGATGATCAGGGAGGCGGCCGCGCGCTGGTAGACCCACTTGCGCTTGCCGTCGGTCGCATCGAAGGCAAAGACGCGGCTGTCCGCAGTGCGCGCCAACACGAGGCCGCCTGCGATGCGGGGCGCGGCCAGCACTTCGGAGGAGACCCGCGCCCGCCAGCGCAACGTGCCTTTATCGGCGTCGAGGACGATGAGCTCACCCTTGTCGGTGCCGACAGCGACAAGATTCGCATCCGCGCCGACCCCGCCGGAGAGCTGGGCGCCGGCAGACGCTTTCCAGATGACCTTGCCGGTGGCCGCTTCGAGCTTGGTCACGTTGCCATCGCGCGCAGTCGCATAGATGCTGCCGCCGGCGAGCGCGGGCGTGAAGATGAAGATGCCGGCATTGCCGACGTTCGCCTGCCAGAGCGTCCTCACCGGCTGGCCGCTCGAGAGCGGTGGCAATTCGGCGGGCTTTGCGACGACCGGCGTGGCTTTGAACCAGTCGATCGGGTTCATGCTGGGCATGCTCGAGCACCCGGCGACAACCAGGGCAGCGGCGGCGGCAAACAGGAGCCTGGGGCTGCGCACGGTCAACCTCCCAGCGCGTCGAGGCGCATCTGCACGCTTTCGCGCAGCCCGCGGTTCTTGGCATCGACCTTCTCGAGGGCGAACTTGTACGCCGCCTTGGCATCCGCGCCCTGCCCCTTGGCCACGAGCACGTCACCGCGCGCCGCGGCGAACTGCGCATCGAAGGCCACGTTATGCGGCGCATCGAGGGTCTTCAACGCTTCCTCGTAGGCTTTCTCGTCGATCAACACGTTGGCCAGGCGCAGCCGCGCGATATCCCGCAACTCCTCCGACGAGGTCTTGTCGATGACCCACTGCAACTGGACCTTGGCGGTCTTGAGGTCGCCCTTGTCGAAAAAGTACCGGGCCGAGCTGAGCGCGCCCATCGAGGCGTACGCCGTGCGCGGGTACTTTTCGAGCAGCTCGCCGGAGGCATCTCGAACCGCCTTGAGGTCGCTCCCCTGCGTAGCCTTGGAGAGCACCTCGAACTGGTTGCTCGCGTCGCCGGCCTGGCGGTCCTGCCAGAAGCGCCAGCCCTGCCAGCCGGAAAACACCAGCGCGGCGAGCACCAGGCCCATGACGATGAGGTTGCCGTAAGTCGCCCACCACGATTTCAGCTGGGCGAGTTGTTCCTGTTCTTCGAGATCGAGATGTGCCATTAGCCTGCTTCTTTGAGCGCCGAGTCGACGGCTGCGTTAAAGGCGGCGACGAGGGTGTCGCGCCGGATCCGGGCCTGCGGGCGATCCCGCCGCAGGTATTTGAGTGTGAGCTCGCCTGCGCGAAGCTCATCTTCGCCGACGATGAGCGCAAGGAGGGCGCCGCTATTGTCGGCTTTCTTCATCTGCGACTTGAAGCTGCCGCCGCCCGCATGCTGGATGACGGCATGGCCCGCTTCGCGCAGCGCCTGGGCGGCGAGCAGCGCGAACTCGGCCGCGCCTTCGCCCTGGTGGATGAGGTAGGCGTGGGGAGCCTTGGACTTTGGGATGCGCCCTGCGTCCTGCCACAGCGCGACCAGCCTCTCGATGCCAGCCGCGTAGCCTACCGCGGGCGTGGGCTTGCCGCCGATCTGCTCGAAGAGGCCGTCGTAGCGCCCGCCCGCGCAGACGGTGCCCTGGGCGCCGAGCTTGTCGGTGATCCACTCGAACACAGTGAGGTTGTAATAGTCGAGGCCGCGCACCAAGCGCGGATTCACGCTGAACGGGACGCCTGCCGCGGTGAGCAGCTTCTTGAGGCCCCCGAAATGGGCGAGCGACGCCTCGCCGAGGAAATTCATGAGCACGGGCGCGTCTTTGAGCGCGTCCTGGACGATCGGGTTCTTCGAGTCGAGGACGCGCAACGGGTTCGTGTGCATGCGGCGCTTCGCGTCGGCGTCGAGCGCTTCGACCTTCTTCTCGAGATATGCGATGAGTTCGGTGCGATAGCGCGCACGCTCTTCGGCCGAGCCGATGCTGTTCAGCTCCAGGCGGATGCCTTCCAGGCCGAGCGACTTCCAGAGACCGGCGCACATGACGATGAGCTCGGCATCGACATCCGGCCCGGCGAAACCGAGCGCCTCGGCGCCGAACTGGTGGAACTGGCGGTAGCGGCCTTTCTGTGGGCGCTCGTGGCGGTACATCGGCCCGGCGTACCAGAGGCGCACCGGCCCGTTGTACGTGAGGCTGTGCTCGATGGCCGCGCGCACGGTGGAGGCTGTTGCTTCCGGGCGCAGGGTGAGCTGCTCGCCGTTCAGCTCATCGGTGAAGGTGTACATCTCCTTCTCGACGATGTCCGTCACTTCGCCGATCGCGCGGCGAAAGAGCACGGTGTGCTCGAGCAGCGGCGTGCGGATGTTGCGGTACCCGTGGCGGGCCATGCAGTCGCGCACGATGGCCTCGAACGCGAGCCAGGCCTCGGCCTCGTCCGGCAAAACGTCGTTCATGCCACGGATGGCCTGTAAGGGCGTGGCCACGACTAGGCGACCTTGATCGGGATATGCGCGTGCGCGCGCTTCCTCACCGCGCCCGCGGCGTAGTTCTGCTGCACGTAGCCGGCGACCAGGGCCTGGAATTCCTCGGCGATATGCTCGCCCTTGAGAGTGACCGTCTTCTCGCCGTCGACATAGACCGGCGCCACGGGAACCTCGTTCGTGCCCGGCAGGCTGATGCCGATGTCCGCATGCTTGGATTCGCCCGGCCCGTTGACCACGCAGCCCATCACGGCGACTTTCATGTCCTCGACGCCGGGATAGTGCGCTTTCCAGACAGGCATCTGCGCGCGAAGGTAGCCCTGGATCTTGTCGGCCAACTCCTGGAAATAGGTACTGGTCGTGCGTCCGCAACCCGGACACGCCGTGACCAGCGGCGTGAAGCTGCGCAGGCCCATCGTCTGCAGCAGTTCCTGCGCGACGATGACTTCTTTCGTGCGATCGCCATTGGGCTCGGGCGTGAGGCTCACGCGGATCGTGTCACCGATCCCGTCCTGGAGCAGGATGCCCATGGCCGCCGTGGAGGCCACGATGCCCTTGGAGCCCATGCCCGCTTCGGTCAGGCCGAGGTGCAGGGCGTAGTCACAACGGAGGGCAAGGTTGCGGTACACGGCAACGAGATCCTGCACGCCGCTGACCTTGCACGAGATCACGATGCGCTCAGCCGGCAGGCCCCACTGCACGGCTTGCGCGGCCGATTCGAGCGCCGATGCGATCAGCGCTTCGCGCATGACGGCGCCTGCGTCGAGCGGCGCTGCACTGCGCCCGTTCTCGTCCATCATGCGAGCGAGCAACTCCGGGTCGAGCGAGCCCCAGTTCACGCCGATGCGCACGGGCTTTTCGTATTTGCACGCGGCCTCGATCATGGTGGCGAACTGGTCGTCGCGCTTCTTGCCGTGGCCGACGTTGCCCGGGTTGATGCGGTACTTGGCAAGCGCCTCGGCACATCCCGGATATTGCTTGAGCAGGCGGTGCCCGTTGAAATGGAAGTCGCCCACCAGCGGCACGCTGCAGCCCGCCGTGTCGAGCTTTTCGCGGATCGTCGCCACCTGGGCGGCAGCCTCGGGGGAGTTGACCGTGATGCGCACGAGTTCCGAACCGGCACGCGCAAGATCCAGGACCTGGCGGACAGTGGCCTCGGCATCCGCCGTGTCGGTATTGGTCATCGACTGCACAACGATGGGCGCATCGCCGCCGATGGCGACGCCGCCGACCAGCACCTGGCGGGACGCTCTGCGCGGAACGGCTGAAGGGACGCCCACGGCCCGCCTCAGTTCAGCGTGAGCCGTGCCACGTCGACCTTGAAGTGCGGCTTCAGGTCGACCGGCTGGTCGTTGTAGGTCACGTGCACGTTCGGCGCGTTGCCGATGGTGAGCTGGAAAGGCGGATCGCCGTCGATGATTTTCTCGGTGCCCGCGGCATTCATCTGGGAAAGCAGCGTCTGGCCGTTGCGCGCCCTCACTTCCACCCACGAGTCCTTGTCGAAGCGCATGACGATGCGGCCCTTGCCGGCGGCGACCGGCCCGAGCTTTTCCTCCGGGCGGGCTTCGGTCTCGCGCAACGGGGCGGGCCCTGCGCTCGCGAGCGAATTCGACTTTAGCTCCGGCTTTACCTCCGGCTTTACCTCGGCTTCGGCGGCGGGCGCGGGCGACACCGCCACGGCGCCGG
>JANXRZ010000225.1 GCA_025352885.1 Pseudomonadota bacterium
CCACGACCATGTTGTAGAAGGGCCGATGCGTGGCGCCGCCGCGGGCCAGTCGAATCACAACCATAGGGATACTCCAGGTTCGTCGCAAACGAAAGGCGCGGATTATACGCAGCTTTCGCGCGCCTACGCCAGTAAAAGCGGCTTTATAAGTTAAGCGGAAGGTGTAAACATAGTTACACAATCCACTTAGCTTATACTAAGGAATGCCCACCATCCGAATCGACGACGAAGTGTTCGAAGGCCTTAAGAAGCTCGCCGAGCCGCTAGTGGACGGTCCGGGGTCCGTGATCCGCAGATTGCTTGTCGACAAGGGCGTCCTGGCTGAGCGCCGGGTCGAGAAACAGAAGGCCCAACCCATGTCGAAGTCCGACGCGAAAGCACTCACTCCGGTCTTAACACCGCAGGAGACTTACGAGAGGTTCCTCCTCCTGACCCTGGCCGAAGCGTTCGGCGGTCGCGGCGATAAGCGGGCGGTGACCCGGGCGGTGCTCGAAAAAATGGTCCGCCAGGGGTTCATAGGTCCGGCCGACCTGGAACTCGTGGCCACGGGGGAGACCAAGGCGGAGAACACCATCACCTGGGGGCGCAACGCGCTCAAGAACCGGGGCCTCATCCAACGCGGCTCCAAGCGGGGGATCTGGGAGTTAAGCGATGAGGGCCGGGAAACGGCCAGGACTCTCGAGTTGCCGAAAGCCGCAAAGAAGTAGGCGGGGCCCCTACCGCATGCCGGGCAGCATGCCTTTCATCGAGCGCATCATTTTCGCCATGCCGCCCTTCTGCATCTGCTTCATCATCTTCTGCATCTGCTCGAACTGTTTGAGCAGGCGATTGATCTCCTGCACCTGGACGCCGGCGCCGGTCGCAATGCGCCGCTTGCGCGATGCCTTGAGTAGATCAGGGTGGGCGCGCTCCTGCGGGGTCATCGAGTTGATGATGCCCTCGATGCGCCGGATCTGCTTGTCGTCCTGCACCTGAGCCGGGTTCACCTGGCTTGCAAGCTGGGCCGGAAGCTTTTCGATAAGTGACGAGATTCCGCCCATCTTGCGCATTTGCGCGATCTGGCCCTTGAAATCTTCGAGGTCGAACCCTTTGCCCTTGCGCAGCTTATTGGCCAGTTCCTGCGCCGCCTCCTGGTCGACGCCTTTGCGCGCCTCCTCCACAAGCGACATGATGTCGCCCATGCCGAGAACGCGACTGGCCATGCGTTCGGGATGGAACGGCTCGAGCGCCGCGAGTTTTTCACCGACGCCGACGAACTTGATCGGCTTGCCGGTGACATGGCGCACGGAGAGGGCGGCGCCCCCGCGCGAATCGCCGTCGAGCTTCGTGAGGATCACGCCGGTAAGCGGCAGCGCTTCGTTAAAGGCCTTTGCCACGTTGACCGCGTCCTGCCCCTGCATTGCGTCGACGATGAAAAGCGTTTCGATGGGTTTCAGCAGGGTGTGCAGCGCGGTGATCTCGCTCATCATCGCCTCGTCGATCGCAAGGCGCCCCGCCGTGTCGACGATCAGCACATCGTGGTAATGCGTCTTGGCGTACTCCACGGCGGCACGCGCGATATCTGCCGGTTTTTGGCCCGCGTCCGAGGGGAAAAAGTCCGCGTCGACCTGTGCGGCGACGGTTTTCAATTGCTCGATTGCCGCCGGACGATACACGTCGCAGGACACGACGAGCACTTTCTTCTTTGCTTCGCGCAAGGTCTTCGCGAGCTTGCCGGTCGTCGTCGTCTTGCCCGAGCCCTGCAGGCCGGCCATCAGGATTACGGCCGGCGGCGTGGTCGCAAAATTCAGGGGGACATTCGCCTCACCCATGAGGCGCGTGAGCTCGGCGTGCACGACGCCGATCAGCGCCTGGCCGGGCGAAAGGCTGCCGATCACTTCTTCGCCGAGCGCCTTGTCCTTGACTGCGGCGACGAAGTCCTTGACCACCGGCAATGCGACGTCGGCTTCGAGCAGCGCGACACGCACCTCGCGCAGGGCGTCCTGCACGTTCGATTCGGTCATGCGCGCCTCGCCGCGTATCGTCTTTACGATGCGCGCAAGGCGGTTGGTCAGGTTGTCTAGCATCGGGGTGGGGGGAGCGGGCAAAAACAGCCGCTCTGGTAGACTGAAAGGATGCTGGACATTGTACTTCACCTCGCCGTGAGCGCCCTCTACGGCGGGCTGGCGCTGCACTTTTGGCGCACGCGCTGGCGGTCCGGCGGACAGGCCGCCACCGGCATGTCCTCGTGGGAACACGCCGCGCTGATCGTGCCCGTTGCGCTGCACGCCTGGCTTGTCTACCTCGATCTCTTCGCGTCATCGCAGCCGCGCTTCGGGTTCGGGCAGGCGCTCTCCGTCATGCTGTGGCTGGCAGTGGTCATCTACTGGGCGGAAAGCCTGTTCTACAACCTCGACGGCATGCAGCCGCTCGTGTTGCCGCTTGCCGCGCTCACCGTGCCGCTTCCGGCAATCTTCCCCGGCATGGCGATCACCTATTCGACCTCGATGGAGTTCCGCCTGCATCTCATGCTCGGCATGGCTGCTTACAGCGTCTTCACCATCGCGATGCTGCACGCGCTTCTCATGGCGCTCGCCGAGCGGTCCCTGCACAAGACCCGTTCGCTACCCTCGGGCGACAAGGCAAGGTCCGCGAAACTGGCGGGCCCCCTCAGCGGGCCGCTCGCCGCACTGCCTCCTCTACTCACCCTGGAACGACTGCTTTTCCGGTTGATCGCGCTTGCCTTTGCGCTGCTCACGCTGACTCTTGCGACCGGTGTGCTGTTCTCCGAATCGCTCTTCGGCCGGGCGCTTCGTTTCGATCACAAGACGCTGTTCGCGTTGCTGTCGTGGCTGGATTTCGCGATCCTGCTCGTAGGACGGTACGCCTACGGATGGCGTGGGCGAACAGCCCTTCGCTTCACGCTGCTGGGATTCGTGATGTTGCTGCTCGCCTACGTGGGCAGCCGGTTCGTGCTCGAAGTCGTGCTCGGCCGCGTCTAGAAGCGCAGGCCTTCATGGACGCAATCCCGCTTCGCTGGCAATTCGCCGCACTGGCCGTCCTGCTCGTGATTTCCGCGTTTTTCTCGATCGCGGAGACAAGCATGATGGCGCTCAACCGCTATCGCCTGAAGCACCTGGTGACGCAAGGCCATGGCGGGGCTAAACGTGCTTCAGCCCTGCTTGCCCAGACGCACCGACTGCTCGGCGTGATCCTGCTGGGCAACAACCTCGTGAACGCAGGCGCGGCCACACTGGTGTCGGTCATAACGATCCAGCTGTTCGGCGAGAACCAGATCGCGCTCGGGGTCGGCACGCTGCTGGTGACTTTCCTGATCCTGGTGTTTTCGGAAATCACGCCTAAAGTCATTGGCGCGGCTTACGCAGAGCGCGTCGCCTTGCCGATGGCGTATGTGCTCGGTCCGCTGCTGAAGCTGTTCACCCCGATCGTTTGGTTCGTCAACCTCTTCGTGGCCGGCCTGCTCAAGATCTTGCGAATCGATCCGGCCAAGGGCAATGAGCCGCAGCAACTCTCAACCGATGAGATCCGCACGCTGGTGCTCGAGTCCGGCCAGTTCATGCCGAAGAAGCACCGCTCGATACTCGTAAACCTCTTCGACCTCGGCACGATCACGGTCCAGGACATCATGCTGCCGCGCGCGAAAATCGAGTCGATCACCCTCGAGGAGGATCTCGAGGACATCGCCCGCCAACTCGCGACCGCGTATCACATGCGCCTCCCGGTCTTTCGCGACCGTGAAGGCAACCTGGTGGGCGTACTTCACCTGCGCAAGATCCTCGGCGCGCTGCACGCCGGAGAGCTGACACGCGAGGCGATCGAAGAATTGGCCGACGAGCCGTACTTCGTGCCGGCTTCCACGGCCGTGCTAGCGCAACTGCAGTATTTCCAGGAAAACGCGGAGCGCATTGCCCTCGTCGTCGATGAATACGGCGAGCTCATGGGGTTGGTCACGCTCGAGGACATCATCGAGGAGATCATCGGCAAGTTCACCACGTCAATGCCAACCGCCGTTGGGAAACTCGCCTGGGAGGCCAATGGCTCGGCGCTGGCCGATGGCGGCAAGCCCGTACGCGAGATCAATCGCGCCCTTGGGCTGTCGTTGCCCACCGATGGTCCCAAGACGTTGAACGGGCTCATCCTCGAGCACCTCCAGGACATTCCTGAAGCCGACGTGAGCATCCGGATCGAGGGTGTCGCGATGGAGATCCTCCACACGCAGGGCCGGGCAGTGAAATCCGTGCGGATCTTCAAGCCGGCGGAAGTGAACACCGACGAGGACGAGGACACCTGAGGACCACGTCGCGTGAGGCTCTCAAACTGCCTCAAAGTTCAATCTGCTCAATCTCTTAGCTTCAAAGTAAATCTTTACAAACAGCGATGCGGAAGGCATGATCCGCCCGACGCTGAGCGTGTTATTTGCATGCACGGCGTGACACGCATCACCGCGCTGCACTGGGGAGCGGACTATCCTCCGGTGCTGGGATCAAGCGGATGGCTTCGCCGGGGAAGCCGTGACCGGCCGGAACAAGCGAGGGGAATCAGCAGATGGCAACAGCAGCAGCGGCAGCGGCCAAGAGCAAGGGCCCAAAGGATTTCAATTACCAATGGGTCGGCAAGGACAAGAGTGGCAAAGCGGTCCGGGGTGACATCCGCGCGACGGGCGAGAACGTTGCCAAAGCCACGCTGCGCAAACAAGGCGTACTTGTCTCCAGCATAAAGAAGCAGCGGGTCGGTGGAGGCGGTTCGGTGTCCGAGAAGGACGTGACGCTGTTTTCCCGCCAGCTCGCGACCATGATGAAAGCCGGCGTGCCGCTCCTGCAGGCGTTCGACATCGTCGGCAAGGGCGCCTCCAACCCTGCGGTCACCAAGCTGCTCATGGACGTGAAGCTCGAGGTCGAGACCGGCTCGCCGCTGGCTGCAGCCTTCCGCAAGTATCCGAAGTACTTCGATCCGCTGTTCTGCAACCTGGTCGCCGCAGGCGAGCAGGCCGGCATTCTCGAGACGCTGCTCGATCGCCTCGCGACCTACAAGGAAAAGACGCTCGCGATCAAGTCGAAGATCAAGTCGGCCCTCTTCTACCCGATCGCGATCATCGTCGTCGCCTTCGTCATCACCGCGGTCATCATGATTTTCGTGATCCCGGCGTTCAAGCAGGTGTTCGCGAACTTCGGCGCCGACCTCCCGGCCCCCACGCTCATAGTGCTTGCGATCTCGGAATACTTCGTCAAGTATTGGTACCTGATCTTCGGGATTGCCTTCGGAGGCGTGTACGGCTTTCTCGCCCTCTGGAAAAAATCGCTGGCCGTGCAGATTTTCATGGACCGCCTGGCACTCAAGATGCCGGTCTTTGGCGAGTTGATCCGCAAGGCGACCATCGCACGCTGGACGCGCACTTGCTCCACGATGTTCGCGGCCGGCGTGCCCCTGGTCGAGGCATTGGAGTCTGTGGGTGGCGCCTCGGGCAATTATGTCTACCTCACGGCCACCAAGCAGATCCAGAGCGAGGTTTCGACCGGGACTGCGCTGTATACGGCCATGGTGAATACGAACGTGTTCCCGAACATGGTGCTGCAGATGGTGTCGATCGGCGAGGAAACCGGCGCGCTCGATGCCATGCTCAGCAAGTCGGCGGACTTCTACGAGGCAGAAGTCGACGATGCCGTGGATGCCTTGGCCTCCCTGATGGAGCCGATGATCATGGTTGTCCTCGGCCTCCTGATCGGCGGGATGGTCATCGCGATGTACCTGCCGATCTTCAAAATGGGCCAGGCTGTCTGATGCGGCAAGCATGGCATTGCTTGCCGGGCTGACCGACGCCACTGTCTTTCCCTGGATAGCACTGGTCTTCGGCCTGTGCGTGGGGTCATTCCTCAACGTCGTCATCGTGCGCCTGCCGCGCATGATGGAGCGGGAGTGGCAGGTGCAGTGCGCGGAACTCGCCGCAGAGCATGCCGCCCCCGCATCCGCATCGCCTAAAGCCGAGGCCGACGCCCCCTTCAACCTCGTCGTCCCGCGCTCTGGATGCCCGCAGTGCGGCCACATGATCGCGGCCATGGAAAACGTCCCGCTCGTCTCGTTTGCGTTTTTGCGGGGAAAGTGTTCGGCGTGCCGGGCCCCGATCAGCCCCCGCTATCCGCTCGTGGAACTTGCTGGCGGGCTTGTGGCCGGCTATGCGGCACTTCGCTTCGGCTTTTCCGCCATGGCATTCGGCGCAATGCTGTTCGCATGGGCACTGATTGCCCTGGCGGTAATCGATTTCGATACGCAATTGCTGCCTGACGACATCACCCTGCCGCTGCTCTGGGCAGGACTGCTCTTCAACCTGAATGGAACATTCGTGCCCCTGGGGTCGGCGGTGATCGGAGCAGCGGCGGGCTACTTGTGCCTCTGGAGCGTTTATTGGTTGTTCAAGCTCGTGACCGGCAAGGAAGGAATGGGGTACGGGGACTTCAAGCTGCTCGCCGCGATCTGCGCGTGGCTCGGCTGGCAGGCGCTGGGCATGGTCATCCTGCTCTCCTCGGTCGTCGGGGCACTCGTGGGCATTGCGCTCATGACATTCACAAGCCACGGGCGGGATAAACCCATTCCGTTCGGCCCCTACCTTGCGGCCGCCGGGTTGATCGCGCTCTTTTGGGGAGACGCCATCAGCCGTAAGTACATGCCGCTCCTGGCCTGACCCGCGGAGCGAATGCGGCGATGACCTACGTGGTGGGCCTGACCGGCGGCATCGGGAGCGGCAAAAGCGCCGCTGCAGATGCATTCGCTGACCTCGGCGCGGGAGTGGTCGACACGGATGCAATTGCGCACGAACTGACCGCGCCCGGCGGCGCCGCCATCCCGGAAGTCGAAAAGCGCTTTGGCGCCGCCTGCATTGCGGCAGACGGGTCGATGGACCGGAAAAAAGTGCGTGAACTCGTGTTCGCCGACCCGGCCGCCAGGAAGCGCCTCGAAACGCTGCTCCATCCCATGATCCGCAAGGAGTCGGAGCGCCGCATTGCGCAGTTGGCCGTTGCGTCGCCCTATGTCGTCCACGTGGTACCGCTGCTGGTTGAATCGCCCGACTACCGCATCCGGGTCCAGCGGGTGCTCGTCGTCGACTGCACCGAAGAGGTCCAGGTCCGCCGGGTCGTCCATCGCAGCGGCTTGGCGGAAGACGAAGTTCGCCGCATCATCGCGGCCCAGGCCCCCCGAGCGACCAGACTTGCCGCGGCCGATGACGTCATCGATAACAGCGGGCCGCTCGCCTCGTTGGCGCCGCAGGTTTTGGCGCTGCACGGGCGGTATCTGGAACTTTCGCAGAGGCAGCCCGGAGCATGAGGTCATTCGTCGATTGCCTGCCCGGACCAATTGCTTCAAAATTCAAGCAATTCTCGCTTTTCCCGGCGCAAGCTCCGGATTGACAACGGCGCGGTCGTGATCACCTACGAGTACCCGCTCAACGAACGAATCCGGACCCTCCTGCGACTGGAGGACCTGTTTGGCCGCTCAGGCCACTTCATCAGCCAGCCCGGGCCGCAGGACCACCACGTCGCCCTGCTCACCTTGTTCGAAATCATGGAAGTGGCGAGCCGGGCGGACCTCAAGTCCGACCTGCTGCAGGAACTCGAGCGCCAGAAGCAAGTGCTGCGCGCCTTCCGCAATAACCCGGACATTTCGGAAGACGCGCTCAGCCAAGTGCTCGGGGACATGGAGCAGGCGTCCACAGCCCTCTTCGGCATGACAGGCCGGATCGGGCAATACCTGCGCGAGAACGACTGGCTCATGTCGATCAAGCAACGCACCGGCATCCCGGGCGGCGCATGCCAGTTCGACCTGCCTTCGTACCATTACTGGCTGAACAGACCCTCGCAAGAGCGCGGGCGCCAGCTGGCCGACTGGACGAGCCCGCTGTATCCGCTGCGCGACGGCTCCGCGATCATCCTGCGCATCCTGCGCGAATCCGGCAAGCCCGCCCAGTTCGTTGCGCCGCAGGGGACCTACCAGCAGATGCTCGGCGGCAAGACCGCTCAGATGCTTCGCGTGCGGCTCGATTCGGCGCTTGGGTGCGTGCCGGAAATGAGCGCGAACAAGTACGTGCTGAATATCCGCTTCCTCACGCAGGGCGCCGAAGATCCGCGGCCCCGGACGACCGAAGGCGACATCGGCTTCGAGCTGACGTTCTGCAACCTGTAGCCCGGTTTTCATCGGCGCGAAATTCCGGCACTTGCGTTTTGACTTTGCGTTCGTAAAATTCCAACATCATGGCCTCGACATGCCCAGTTCCCTGCCCGCGCTGCGGGAGGCAAGTGCTTTGGAGCACCGGGAACAAGTTCCGTCCGTTCTGCAGCGAACGCTGCAAGATGATCGATCTCGGTCAGTGGGCGACCGAGGCGTATCGCGTTCCGCAGACCGAGGATCCGGATCCGGGTGAGGAAAAGCAGCAATCCTAGAAGGGCGATATTTTCCTGTTTTGGAAAGAAAACTACCCTGAGCGCGGCTTACTGATTGGCTCTACGTTGAACAAAGTTCAAGAATTGTGCGGCGGCCAAGCCCCGCTGAGCAGCGCGACCCCATGCGCGCCCGAGCGCCAGGCGGCCTCCAAGTCCGCGCTGCGTAGCCCTCCGATCGCGTAAACCGGAATACTCGACCCGCGCGCGAGCTCGGCAAAGCGCGCCCAGCCGAGCGTTGCTGATTGCGGGTGCGACTGCGTCGGTTGCACCGGCCCGAGAACGGCAAGGTCGAAGCCGAGTTTCATTGCGTGTGCGAGTTCGGCCGCATCGTGGCAGGACGCGCCGGCAAGCATGCCCTCAGGTCGCTCGCGCAACTTCATTAGATCGATGGCAGGATAATGTACGCCGTCCGCACCGGCTTCGCGGGCAAGGTCCGGGTCTGCATTTACGAGCACTCGCGCACCGTACTCGCGCGCCAGTTCGCATACGTGCGTGGCGAGTTCGAGAAGCTGGATTCGTGGCAGCTGCTTTTCGCGCAGCTGCACGAGCCTGAGCCCGCCCTTCAGTCTTCTCTCGAAGCGCGTGAGGAATTCGTCTTTGCCGAGCGTAGCCACTGCGCTCACGGCATATTCGGAGGGCAGTCCGAGCGAAGCGAGGATGGGCGCATTGGCCGGAAGCATGGGTGCCAGCGGAGGCTCGTCCGCCCGCTGCCATTCGAGCGACTGACCTTCCTTTGGATGCGGCTCGCCGCCCCAGTCGGTCACGCGAAAAAAATTCAGCCGGACAGTTGCATGCTCGTAGGTGAACACCCGTGTGAGCCATGGCCACGCCGCCTTCACATCGATGCCGAGCTCCTCGTGAAGTTCCCGGGCGAGCGCGCTCTCCGGCAGCTCGCCGACCTCGACCTTGCCGCCAGGGAATTCCCACCAGCCCGCATACACTTTTCCCGCAGGCCGCCTTGCGAGCAGGAAAGCACCGTCGGCGCGCAGGATCACCGCCGCGGCGACTTCGACGATCACGCTACTTTTTAGGCTTGGAGGCGCCAGGCTTGGTCGCGTGCCTGCCCGACCAATCTCGCGCGAACTGGTAGGCGATGCGACCGCTGCGCGAACCGCGCAACAGGGCCCATTGCAGGACCTCTTCGCGGGCCGCTTCTATGTCACGCGCACTGCAGCCGAAATTTCGGAGCCAGTGCGCGGCGATCGCCAGGTACTCGTCCTGGTCGAACGGATAGAACGACACCCACAGGCCGAACCGCTCCGACAGGGAAATTTTTTCCTCGACCGTTTCACCGGGGTGGATCTCCTCGCCGATGTACTTGGTGGCGAGGTTCTCCTCCATGTACTCGGGCATGAGGTGACGGCGATTGGAAGTTGCATAGATGACGAGGTTGTCCGACGTGGTCGAGATCGAGCCGTCCAGCGCCACCTTGAGGGCCTTGTAGCCGGGCTCGGCTTCCTCGAATGAAAGGTCGTCGCAGAAAAGCATGAAGCGCTCCGGGCGCCGGTCGATCGCATCGACGATGGCCGGCAGGTCGACGAGGTCGGACTTGTCCACTTCGATCAGGCGCAAGCCCTCTTTTGCGTACTTGTTCAGCAGCCCCTTGATGATCGAAGACTTGCCCGTTCCGCGTGCGCCGGTAAGGAGCACGTTGTTCGCCGGGTTGCCGGCGACAAACTGCCGGGTGTTCTGCTCGACTTTGCCGATCTGCGAATCGATGCCTTGGAGGTCGGACAGGCGAATCTTGTGCACGTGGTGAACCGGGTCGAGCCATCCCCGAGCGCCGCCCAGGCCGTTGATCCTCCGCCAGCGAAAGGCGATCGACTTCCATTCATTCTCGGGCGGGGCCGGCGGCAGGAGCGCGTCGATGCGCTCGAGCAACGAGTCGAAACGCGCGAGAACGTCGCCGAGATCGGGTTTGGAGGCCATCAGGTGCGGTATTCGGCGTTGATCTTCACGTAGTCGAAGGAGAAGTCGCAGGTCCAGAGCGTCGCCGACTCGGCGCCGCGGTTCAAAACCACCCGCACGGTAATTTCCGCCTGCTTCATCACCGCATTGCCTTCCTCCTCGCGGTAGCTCGCGGCACGCCCGCCCCTGCTCGCCACGAGAACGTCGCCGAGGTACAGCTCGACCTTGCTCGTATCGAGGTCCGCAATGCCCGCATACCCGATAGCGGCAAGAATCCGGCCGAGATTGGGGTCCGAAGCGAAAAACGCGGTCTTTACGAGCGGCGAATGCGAGATGGCAAATGCGACCTTCCGGCATTCCTCGCGCGTGCGGCCGCCCTCGACCCGGACGGTGATGAACTTGGTCGCGCCTTCCCCGTCGCGGATGATGGCCTGTGCAAGCTCGATGGAGACGGCTCGCACTGCACCCTCGAACGCCGCAAAGCCCGTCGACGACCTGTCCGCAATCTTCACACCGGATGCGCCGGTGGCTATCAGCATGAAGGAATCGTTCGTGGAGGTGTCGCCATCCACGGTGATCGAGTTGAAAGAGTCGTCGGCAACTTCCTTGAGCAGCGCCTGCAGGAAGGGGGCCGGCACGGCTGCATCGGTTGCGACGAACCCGAGCATGGTGGCCATGTCCGGGTGAATCATCCCGGCGCCCTTGGCGATGCCCGTCACCGTGACCTGCTTGCCGTCGATGACGATCTTGCGGGAGGCGGCCTTAGCCACCGTGTCGGTCGTCATGATCGCCTCAGCCGCGCTCGACCAGTTGTCTCTACGCAGGTCGGCCGTTGCAGCGGATAGTCCCCCGACGATTCGCTCGGTGGGCAGCGGCTCCATGATCACGCCGGTCGAAAACGGCAGGACTTCTTCAGGCGAACAGCCGACGGTCTTCGCCACCGCCGCACAGACCTCGTGTGCGCGCGCGAGACCGTCGTCCCCTGTCCCCGCGTTTGCATTGCCGGTGTTGATGACCAGCGCGAGGGGGGAACTGTTCGCCGAGAGGTGCTTTCTTGCGAGGATCACCGGCGCGGCGCAAAAGCGGTTCTGCGTAAACACCCCAGCCACGCTGGAGCCGGGCGCGAGGCGCATCAACAGCAGGTCTTTTCGATTCGCCTTGCGCACGCCGGCCATCGCAACGCCGAGCTCGAGGCCGGGGACCGGAAAAAGCTGCTCCGGCTTGGGAGGCTGGAGATTAACGGGCATGCGGCAGGTCCTCTAGGTCCGGTTTCTTATTCGGGCGTACAAGTCGGAACTGCCCCGGCTCAGGCGAGCTTACCGTGGCACTGCTTGTATTTTTTGCCTGAGCCGCAGGGACACGGATCGTTGCGCCCGACCTTTCCGATCGGTCGCACGAACGGCTGCTGGGGAGGCTTGTCGTCGCCTGGCGGGGCGAGGGCCTGCGTAGCTGCATCTTCCGGCGATTCGAGCGGCGACGAGCCGGCGTCGGCATGCTGGTAGCTCACATTCCCGAGCACAGGCGCGGTGTCCGGCACCTCGAGCGGCGCCTCGGCCTTGATCTGCACGGCGACCAGGTTCTTGGTCACTTCGAGCTTGACCGCCTCGATGAGCGAACCGAAAAGCTCGAATGCCTCGCGCTTGTATTCCTGCTTCGGGTTCTTTTGCGCATAGCCGCGCAAGTGGATGCCCTGGCGCAGGTGGTCGAGCGCCGCGAGGTGCTCGCGCCAGTGCGAGTCCAGGATCTGGAGCATCACATAGCGCTCGTACTGGCGGTAAGAATCCTCTGCACCCGCAGGAACCTTGTTCTTGTAGGCTTCGTTCGCCTTCTCGACGATGCGCTCGAGCACTGTGTCATCGGTGAGATCGGGCTCCTTCTCGAGCCAATGCCTGACCGGCAGGTCGAGCTGGAGTTCCGTGGAAAGCGCTTTCTCGAGCCCCGGGATGTCCCATTGCTCCTCGACGCTTTCTGCCGGCACATGCTCGCGGAAAAGGTCGGTCACGACCCCTTCACGCAGATCGGTGATGCGCTCGGACACGTCCTTTGAATCGAGGAGTTCGTTGCGCAGCTGGTAGATGGTCCGGCGCTGGTCGTTCGAGACGTCGTCGTACTCGAGCAACTGCTTCCTGATGTCGAAGTTGCGCGCCTCCACCTTGCGCTGCGCGCTCTCGATCGAGTTGGTCACCATGCGGTGCTCGATCGCCTCGCCCTCCGGCATCTTGAGCATCACCATGATCTTGTTGATGCGCTCGCCCGCGAAGATGCGCAGCAGCGGGTCTTCCAGCGACAGGTAGAAACGGGACGACCCCGGGTCCCCCTGGCGCCCGGACCGGCCGCGAAGCTGGTTGTCGACCCGGCGCGACTC
>JANXRZ010000237.1 GCA_025352885.1 Pseudomonadota bacterium
TGGCTTGCGGGAAGTGCCTGGAGGTTATCGCGTTGCAAGTAGTCCGAGACGAGGTGGTACAGCCGGTCTTCGCTCTCTTCGGGTTTGAAGTCCTGCACCAAAGGCCAGCGCCGGGTGTATTTGATATAGGGCAGCACCTGCCGGCGCAGGGTGCGATGGCAGACGGGTTTCAGCCGGGCCTTCAGCGTCTCGAACACCTGCTGCTGATTCAGGTTCGCGAACTGCTCCCGAAAGCTCTTCAAGTCGCCAAAGGTATGCTCATCGATAAAACTGACAAGGCCGAAGAGTTCGAGCAGCGAGTTCTGCAGCGGTGTGGCCGTGAGCAGCAGCTTGTCCCGGCCGGCCAGCGCAAGCTTCAGCGTGTTGGCGATGACGTTTTGCGGCTTGTAGACATTGCGCAATCGATGCGCTTCGTCGATGACCACCAGATCCCAGGGCAAGGCGTGCACGTCGCTCGCCTTGCTTTTGACGAACTGATAGGAACAGATGACGATTTCGGCCGCTTCAAACGGACGGAACAGACCTTGCTTGATTGCCGCGTTGTAGGACCTGGATTCCAGGATGCGGCAAGGGAGAAAGAATTTCTCCGTGAGTTCCTGATACCACTGCGTGCGCAAGTTAGACGGCACGATGACCAGAATCCGCCGCTTCCTCTCCGCCCATTTCTGCGACAACACCAGGCCAGCTTCGATGGTCTTGCCGAGGCCGACTTCATCGGCCAGAAGTGCGCCTTTGGAAAGCGGCGACCTGAAAGCGAATAACGCCGCGTCGATCTGGTGGGGGTTGAGGTCGACTTGCGCGTCTGCCAGGGCCGCCGCGAACTTTTCAACGCTGTCGGGCGGACAACGGCGCGTCAACTGGTGGGCGATGTACTTGGCTTGATAGTCAGTCAGTTCCATCCGGATCTTGCCCGCCAAAGATCGAAATTCTCAAAGATTAATTATTGTAGATTCAATACCGGCGCGGCTATCCGGGTAATTTGTATATCTTAAGTGCTATAATTCCTCTAAGCCGGCTTCTTCGCGGCCAGCAGCACGGATTTCCACTTCTGGGTTTCCGCCGCGATGAATTCCTTGAACTCCTGCGGCGTGCTCGTGATGTTCGGCGAGGCCATCTCGGCGATCCGCCGCGCCATCTCCGGCTCCTTGAGCGCGGTGACGGTTTCGGCATGCAGCTGGTTCACGATGTCCTGCGGGATGCCGGCCGGTGCGACGAACCCGTACCAGCCGCCGGCCTCGAACCCCTCGAGTCCGGCTTCAGACATGGTGGGCACGTCGGGCAGGAGCGGGGCGCGTTGCTTGCTCGTCACAGCGAGCGCGCGCAGCTTGCCGGCCTTGATGTGGCCGAGCGTGAGCAGCGGGTTCTCGATGGTGAAGGGAAATTCGCCCGTGAGTACGGCCATGACCGCGGGCGCGCTGCCGTTGTAATGCACCGGCGCGGCCGGGAAGCCCACGCGCTGGCGGAAGGCCTCTTGCGCGAGCAACTGCGGGGAGCCGACGCCCGGCGTCGGATAAAGCACTTCCTGCGGCGCTTTCTTCATCGCGGCCATGAGCGATTGCAGGTCCTTGTATGGCGAGTTCGCCGGCACCACGACGACGAGCGGCGTCTTTGCCATGATCGAGATCGGGATCAGGTCGACGAGCGGATCGAAGCCCAGGTCCGCTTCCGTCGTCGGGCTGACCGCGAGCGGGCCGCTGCTGCCGAGAAGCAGCGTGTACGGGTCGCCCTTGGCGCGGGCCACCAGGCCGGTCGCCAGGTTCGCGCCGGCACCCGGGCGGTTCTCGACGACAAACGGCTGCCCCATCTGCTTGGACAGCCTGTCGGCGAGCAGCCTTCCAAGCGTATCGACGATGCCGCCTGGCGCGAAGCCCACGAGGATGCGCACGCGCTTGTTCGGGTAGCCCTGCGATTGGGCAAATCCGGCGGCGGAAGCTGCCAGCGCGAGCGCCGCTGCGCTCACCTTGAGGAGGGTGCGTCTACTCGTCATTGCGGCTCCAGTACGAAGGTCAGCTTGGTTTCTTTGGTGATGATGCCGCCGCGGTCGCCCGGGACGATCGAGCCGTAGCGTTGCGCGTAGGCCGGCGGCAGTTCGCGCGCGCCGGCCGGCGCAAGCCACAGCCGAAGCAGGTGGCGCCGCTTGTCCAGTTCCGGCCAGTCCTCGAAATCCGTGCGGCTGTGCAGGATCTGGTGGTTGTGCACGAACTGCATGTCGCCGGGGCGGAACTCGATCGTGAGATTGAGTTCCGGATCATTCGAGAGCTCGTCGAGGTAGTCGAGCGCCTCGTGCTCGGCGGGCGTCAGGCGCCGGGCGTCGGGGAAGTTGGTCTGCGCCCAGCGGATGTACTGGCCGGAAAAGATCGTTGAGAGCTGCCCTTTATGCCAGTTGAAGACCGGCAACTCGAACCAAGGCAGCATGCCCGGTGGCACTTCGCCGCGCCGGTCGGTCGGAAAGGGATTGAAGAGCAGCTTCCAGAGGTCCGGCCTGCGGCGATGGATTTCGTCGTGCAGCGTCACCGAACTCACCAGGCGGCTTTCGCCCCCGGACTTCGAGGTCTTGAGGCACAGCAGCCCGACGATGTCGCAGGAATCGGTGTGGTACTCGAGCTCGCGGTTGGTCTGGTAGTAGCGCGTCGTGGGCTTCTTGATGTCCAGGCCCAGGTCGCACACATGGCCGAGAAGATGGCCCTTCGCGTTTTGCGAGCGAAAACTGCCAAGGTGGGAGCCGATGCCGAGGTAGGCGACCGCGCTCTCGGCCGTGGTGTACCGGTTCACCGGGAACCCGCGCAGCATCGCGAAGCCGCGCCCGTGCAGGACCTGGTCGAGCAACCCGGCAAGTTTTTTTGCAAAGGTGGGCAGCCGGAAGGTGGCGGGCGAAATGGCAGCCATCTCTCGTCCCGCGGCGAAATGGTCCTTGATGGCCGCGTCGAGCTCGGCGAGGTCGGCGCCGGTGAATTCATACATCCACTCGTTCCGCCGTTTGTCGATTTCGGGGCCCTTCCACGCAGCCGGTCCGCCGATGGGTCCCGGCGGAAGGGGAGACGGTTCGATCTTGAGCACTGCGGACATGACGCCTCCGATGCTTGGGGTTAGCCGAACGTGCCGGGATAGGCGCCACCGTCGAGCAACAGGTTCTGGCCGGTGATGAAGCCGGCTTGCGCGCTGCAGAGGAACGCGCACGCGTCACCGAACTCCTCGATCGTGCCGAAGCGCCCCGCGGGGTTGGCCTCGGCGCGCGCACGGCGCAACTCCTCCTCGCTCTTGCCGGTTTTCTTGGCGTTGAACGAAAAGTTGGCACGCAGCCGGTCGGTCTCGAACGGGCCGGGCAGCACGCCGTTGATCGTCACGTTATGCCGAACGGTCTTGCGCGACAAGCCGGCCACGAACCCGGTCAGGCCCGTGCGCGCGCCGTTGGACAGGCCCAGTTCAGGGATCGGGAATTTCACCGCGCCCGAAGTGATGTTGATGATGCGGCCGAACTTGCGCTCGATCATCTTGTCGACCACTGCGCGAATCAACAGGATCGGCGTGATCATGTTGCCGTCGAGCGCCTTGATCCAGACCTCGCGGTCCCATTCGCGGAAGTCCCCGGGTGGCGGGCCGCCTGCGTTGTTCACCAGGATGTCGGGCGCGGGGCACGCGGCCAGCGCCGCCTCGCGACCCTGCACCGTTGTAATGTCGCCGGCGACGGTCGTGACTTTCACGCCGTGGGCCTTGCGAAGCTCTTCCGCCGTCGCTTCCAGCGCCTCCTTGCCTCGCGCGGTGATGACGAGGTTCACGCCTTCGCGGGCAAGCGATTGCGCGCACCCTTTTCCGAGCCCTTTGCTGCCGGCAGTGACGAGGGCGGTCTTGCCGCGAAGTCCGAGATCCATGTCGTGTTCCTTTGGGTGAGGGCCTAGCCGAGCCCCTGGCTTTGCAGGTACTCGTCGTAGGTTCCGCGAAAATCGACGATGCCGTCAACCCTCATGTCGATAATCCGCGTGGCGAGCGACGAGACGAACTCGCGGTCGTGCGAAACGAAAATCAGCGTGCCCTTGAACTTGTCGAGCGCCGTGTTGAGCGACTCTATCGATTCCATATCGAGGTGGTTGGTCGGCTCGTCCATGAGCAGCACATTGTGCTTCTGCAGCATGAGCTTGCCGAAGATCAGGCGCTGCTCCTCGCCGCCGGACACCACCTTGACCGACTTGCCGACCTCGTCGCCCGAGAAGAGAAGCCGTCCGAGCGTGCTGCGCACGACCTGGTCTTCGTCCGACGCACTTTTCCACTGGCCCATCCACTCGGTGAGGCTCATGTCCTCGGCGAAGTCGGCGGTGTGCTCCTGCGCGCAGTAGCCGGGGCGCGCCTTGTCGGTCCAGCGAAGCTTGCCGCTGTCAGGCTTCAAATCGCCCCACAGGCAACGCAGCAGCGTCGTCTTGCCGATGCCGTTCGGGCCGATGATGCCGACCTTGTCGCCCGCTTCGATGATGAAGTTGAGTCCGTGGAAGAGCGGCTTGCCGTACCCCTTGGCGAGGTTTTCCACCTCGACGGCGTGGCGGTGAAGCTTCTCTTTCTCGTCGTAGTCCAAGCGGATGAACGGGTACTGGCGGGACGACGGCTTCACGTCCTCGACTTTCAGCTTCTCGATCTGCTTCTGGCGCGAGGTCGCCTGGCGGGCCTTTGACTTGTTGGCCGAGAAGCGCGAGACGAAGTCCTGCAGCTCGGCGATGCGTTCCTTCGCCTTGGTGTTCGTTTTGAGCACCTGCTGGCGCGCCTGGGTGGAGGCGAGCATGTAGTCGTCGTAGCTGCCCGGATACACGCGGATCCCGCCGTAGTCGAGGTCGGCCATGTGCGTGCAGACCGCGTTGAGGAAATGCCGGTCGTGCGAAATGATGATGATCGTGCTCTGGCGCGTATCGAGCATGCCTTCGAGCCAGCGGATCGAGTTGATGTCCAGGTTGTTGGTGGGCTCGTCCAGCAGCAGGATGTCGGGATCGGCAAAGAGCGCCTGCGCGAGCAGCACGCGCAGCTTCCAGCCCGGTGCCACCGCACTCATGAGCCCTCGGTGCTGGTCTTCAGGGATGCCCAGGCCAAAGAGCAGCGAACCGGCGCGGGCTTCCGAGTCGTAGCCGCCGTACTCGGCGAACTTCGCTTCGAGATCGGCGGCCTTCATGTAGTCGTCTTCGGTGGCGTCGACGTTCGCATAGATCGCGTCGCGCTCTTCCATGGCGGCCCACATCTGCTCATGGCCCATGAGCACGACGTCGAGCACGCGCTTGTCCTCGTAGGCGAACTGGTCCTGGCGCAGGCGTCCGATGCGCTCGTTCGCGTCGATGGCGACGTTGCCCGAGGAGGGCTCCAGTTCGCCGCCGAGGATTTTCATGAAAGTCGATTTGCCGCTGCCGTTGGCGCCGATCAGGCCGTAGCGGTTGCCCCCGCCGAACTTGACGGAAACGTTTTCGAACAGCGGCTTGGCGCCGAACTGCATGGTGATGCCGGATGTGGTGATCATGTTGCCTGCTTGAAAGAGACCAGGAGGACGCCTGAAATGACGAGGATGCTTCCTGCGACCTGCAACAGCGTGACAGGTTCCTCCAGCCCGAGCGCCGCCGCGAAAACGGTGACGACCGGGCTGACGCCGCCGATGAGCGCGAAATGGTTGGCGCCGATGCGCTTGAGGCCTTCGGCCGCAAGGAAGACGGGAAAGATCGTGGCGAAGACGACCATGATGAGCACGTAGCCCCACACTTTTGCGGGGAGCTCGAGCGAAGCCAGCGGCTCCAGCACCGCGAACTGGATGAACGCCGGCACGGTCGCGGCGATCATCGTGTAAGCCGTGAAGCGCATCGAGCCGATGCGGCGCGTCAACTCACCGCCCGCTACGAGGTAGACCGCATAAGACAAGGCGTTGGCCAGGCACAGCAGCACGCCAAAGAGGAAAAGCCGGTCGCCCGCCGTGGTTGCAAGCTGGCTCGACACCACCAGTGCGATCCCCGCGTAGGTGATGACCAGCGCCGTGATTTCGCGGGCGGTCGGCCGCTTGTTGAGGAAGAGCAGCGAAAGCAGCACCACCATCGTCGGGTACAGGAAGGAGATCAGCCGCCCGATTCCCGCCCCGACATACTGCAGGCCGAGGAAGTCGAGAAAGCTCGCGAGGTAGTAGCCGACGAATCCCAGGCCGCAGACCATCGCCCAGTCGCGTTGCGTGAGCGGCGAGCGCTTTTCGCGTCGAGCCGCATCCTGGCGTCCGAGCAGCCAGGCCACGAGCACGAAGACAGGCAGCGACAACGCCATGCGCAGGAAGAGCAGGGTCACGGGCGAAACCGGGTGCTCGCTGTAGCACAGCTTGATGAGGATCGGCCGGAAGGAAAATCCGATGACGCCGAGGAGGGCGCACGCCAGCCCCCAGGCGCGGTACGAAACGCCGGCCACTACTTGCGCTTCGCGCTGCCGAGGATCGAGCCGAGCACGCCTCGGAGGACCTGGCGTCCGAGTTCCGAGCCAATGGCCCGTGCCGCGCTGCTGGCGGCGGCTTCGACGATGCCCTTGGTCTGGTGGCCGCCGCGCGGGCCGGTGCGGCCGAACAGCACGTCCGAGAGAATGCTGCCCATGCCGCCTGAGGCCGGCGCCTGCGGCGGCGGAGCGGGTGGCGCGCCGGGTGCCGGGGCGGGTGCGCTGTCATGTCGCTCGGCCGAACGGCCTTTGAGCTTTTCGTAAGCCGATTCGCGGTCGATCGTCTTTTCGTAGTGCCCGAAAAGGGTCGAGGACTCGATCGCCTTGCGGCGCTCTGCCGGCTCGATGGGCCCGAGCTGGCTGCCTGGCGGCACGACGAACGCGCGCTCCACCATCCCGGGCCGGCCTTTTTCGTCCAGCAGGCTGACGAGTGCCTCGCCGACTTCCAGTTCCATGATCACTTGCGCGGTGTTGAGCTTGGGATTCGGTCGCAGCGTTTCGGCCGCGGCTTTCACCGCTTTCTGGTCCTTGGGCGTGAACGCGCGCAAGGCGTGCTGCACTCGGTTGGAGAGCTGGCCGAGCACTGATTCCGGGATGTCGAGCGGGTTCTGCGTGACGAAGTAGACGCCGACCCCCTTGGACCTGATGAGTCGCACGACCTGCTCGATCTTGGCGAGCAGTTGCTTCGGTGCATCGTTGAAGAGCAGATGCGCCTCATCGAAGAAAAACACGAGGCGCGGCTTTTCCGGGTCGCCGACCTCGGGCAGGTGCTCGAACAACTCGGCGAGCATCCAGAGGAGGAAAGTCGCGTAGAGCTTCGGCGAATTCATGAGCTTGTCGGCGGCGAGGATATTGACTACGCCCCGCATCTTTCCATCCACGCCCTGCGTCTGCATGAGATCGGCGATGTCGAGCATCGGCTCGCCGAAGAATTTATCCCCGCCCTGGTTCTCCAGGGACAGCAGCTCCCGCTGGATCGCGCCCACCGATGCGGCGGAGATGTTGCCGTACTCGGTCTGAAATTGCGCCGCGTTGTCCCCGATGTGTTGCAGCATCGCGCGCAGGTCTTTCGCGTCGAGCAGCAGGAGGCCGTTGTCATCGGCGATCTTAAAGAGCAGGTTGAGCACGCCCTCCTGGATGTCATTCAGGTTCAGCATCGACGAGAGCAGCAGCGGGCCCATGTCCGAGATCGTTGCGCGCACCGGATGGCCGTTTACGCCGAACACATCCCAGAACACGACGGGACACGCTTCGTGCCGCACATCGAGCTTCAGGAGCTTGATGCGCTCTTCCACGCGAGCATTCGATCCGCCGGCTTTCGCCAGGCCCGAGAGGTCGCCTTTAACATCGGCCATGAAGACCGGCACGCCGATCGAGGAGAACGCCTGCGCGAGCGATTGGAGCGTGACTGTTTTTCCGGTGCCCGTAGCCCCCGTAATGAGGCCATGGCGGTTCGCGAGGCCGGGCAGCAGGCAGAGTTCCGTGCGGCTGTTCTTGGCGATGAGCAGGGGTTGGACCATAGAGGGTAAAATTATACGCTGCGCTACTTCACACTCAGCATCACTCCTGGAACGATTCGATGGCCGGACACAGCAAATGGGCGAACATCCAGCACCGCAAAGGCCGCCAGGATGCCAAGCGGGGCAAGATCTTCACGCGCGTCATCAAGGAGATCACCGTGGCTGCTCGCCTGGGCGGCGCGGATGCGTCTACGAACCCGCGCCTGCGCCTTGCGATGGACAAGGCCCGCGAAGCCAACATGCCGAAGGACAGCATCCAGAACGCTGTTGCGCGAGGCGCGGGCACGCTCGAAGGCGTGGCTTACGAAGAGATCCGGTATGAAGGCTATGGCATTGCCGGTGCGGCAATCATCGTCGACTGCATGACCGACAACCGCACGAGAACGGTGGCCGAAGTGCGGCATGGGTTTGCAAAGAACGGCGGCAACCTCGGCACCGATGGTTCGGTGTCCTTCCTCTTCAAGCATTGCGGCCAGTTCCTGTTCGCCCCCGGCCTTTCGGAGGACAAGGTGATGGAGGCCGCGCTCGATTCGGGCGCCGAGGACGTCGTCGCCAACGAAGACGGTTCCATCGAAGTCATTTGCGCGCCGGCCGATTTCACGCAGGTGAAAACCGGCCTTGAAAAAGCCGGGCTCAAGGCGGAGATCGCCGAGATCACCATGAAGCCGACCACCGAAATTGCGCTTGCGGGCGACGATGCGCTGAAGATGAGGAAGCTCCTCGACGCCCTCGAAGGGCTCGACGACGTGCAAGAGGTCTACACGACCGCCGTGCTGGACGAGGCATGACGCGGGCTCGATGACCGGGCCCCTGCGCATCCTCGGCATCGATCCGGGCCTCAGGGTCACCGGGTTCGGCATCATCGACAAGATCGGCACCCGCCTCGTGTACGTGACGAGCGGGTGCGTTAAGAGCGGCAACGGCGAACTGCCCGAGCGCATCAAGGCGATCGTGGAAGGGCTGGCCGAGGTGATTGCCGCCAATCGCCCGGCGCAATCGGCGATCGAACGAGTGTTCGTCAACGTGAATCCTCAATCGACATTGCTGCTGGGCCAGGCGCGCGGCGCGGCGATCTGCGCGGCGGTTTTGGCCGGCGTGCCGGTCGCCGAGTACACTGCCCTTCAGGTGAAGCAGGCGGTCGTCGGCGGCGGCAAGGCCGCCAAGGAACAGGTGCAGATGATGGTCCGGCGGCTGTTGTCCCTGCAGGGTGATCCGAGCCCCGATGCGGCCGATGCGCTCGCATGTGCGATCTGCCATGCGCATGCCGGCCAAGGGCTGGGCGCGCTGCCCACGCTCGGCCGGCGCATGAAGAACGGGAGGCTGGTTTGATCGGACGTTTGACGGGGCTGCTCGCTGCGAAGAATCCTCCGCAGGTCATGGTGGACGCGGGCGGCGTGGGATATGAGCTCGATGTGCCGATGAGCACTTTCTACAACCTGCCGGCCACCGGTGAAAAAGTGGTGCTGCTCACGCACCTGGTCGTGCGCGAAGATGCGCACATCCTGTTCGGGTTCGGCACCGAGGAAGAGCGAGCGGCCTTCCGCAAGCTCATCCGCATATCCGGGGTGGGCGCGCGCACGGCGCTGTCGGTGCTCTCCGGCCTTTCGGTCAACGACCTTGCCCATGCAGTGGCAACCCAGGATGCGGCGCGCCTCACCAAGGTGCCGGGCATCGGCAAGAAAACCGCGGAGCGCCTGTTGCTCGAGTTGAAAGGCAAGCTCGGCGATGCATTGCCTGGCACGAGCGGGGCGGCGGGGCAGGCCAGCGCTACCTCCGACGTCCTGAATGCGCTCCTTTCGCTCGGCTACAGCGAAAAGGAAGCGCTGCTTGCCACGAAGCAACTCCCCGCCGACCTGCCGGTGTCCGAAGGCATCCGCGCCGCGCTCAAGGCTCTCGCGAAGTCCTGACATGGCGATCGAAACCGACCGGCTGATTTCCGCAGCGCCTGTTTCCGTGCAGGAAGAGCAGATCGAGCGCGCCCTGCGTCCCCAAAAGCTTTCCGAGTACGTCGGGCAGGCGAAGATCCGCGAGCAGCTGGAAATTTTCATCGAGGCGGCGCGTGGCCGGAAGGAAGCGCTCGACCACGTGCTGCTGTTCGGCCCCCCAGGATTGGGCAAGACGACGCTTGCGCACATCATCTCGCGCGAGATGGGTGTGAACCTGCGCCAGACCTCCGGTCCCGTACTCGAGCGGCCCGGCGACCTCGCTGCGCTCCTCACAAACCTCGAGCCGCGCGACGTCCTGTTCATCGACGAAATCCACCGCTTGTCACCCGTGGTCGAGGAAATCCTCTACCCGGCGCTCGAGGATTACCAGATCGACATCATGATCGGCGAAGGTCCCGCGGCGCGGTCGATCAAGCTCGACCTGCCGCCTTTCACCTTGGTCGGCGCCACCACGCGGGCAGGCATGCTCACCAACCCGCTGCGCGACCGCTTCGGGATCGTCGCGCGGCTGGAGTTTTATAACGAAGCGGAACTGACTTCGATCGTGCGGCGTTCGGCCAGCCTGCTTGAAGTCGGCATAGAAGGCGACGGCGCGACGGAGATCGCACGGCGCTCTCGCGGCACGCCCCGCATCGCCAACCGCCTGTTGCGCCGCGTGCGCGACTACGCCCAGGTCAAGGCCGATGGCACGGTGAGCAAGCGCGTTGCCGATGCAGCCCTGAAGATGCTCGACGTGGATCCGCTTGGCTTTGACGTGATGGACCGGAAGCTCCTGCTCGCCGTCATCGAGCGATTTTCGGGAGGTCCCGTCGGAGTGGAGAACCTTGCGGCGGCCATCGGCGAGGAGCGCGACACCATCGAGGACGTGCTCGAGCCCTACCTGATCCAGCAGGGCTACCTTCAACGCACGCCGCGCGGCCGCATGGCCACGCTGCAGGCCTATCGTCACTTCGGCCTGGTGGCGCCAGCGACGGTTGCAGGAGCGAGCGCGGATTTATGGAACAGCCTGCCCGCGGACCCCGCAGGCGAAAAAGGGCCCTCGGACTGAACGGGGACGCCAGCCGGGATCGCGACATGTCACCTGCAGGAAATCCAGCCCTGGAGCACACGGACTTTGGCGCCAGCCTGGCCGGTGCGACGCCGCGCCTTTGGGTCACCCACCTTCTCGTCGCGATCAACGTGCTGGTCTTTGTCGCCATGCTTCTCGATGGCGCCGGCATCCTCGAAGCAAATACCAAGGTGCATTTGCGGTGGGGCGCGAATTTCGGCCCGCTCACCAAGGAAGGCGAGTGGTGGCGGCTGCTGGCCTGCACCTTCCTGCATTTCGGCATCGTGCACGTGGCCATGAACATGTGGGCGCTGTGGGGCGCGGGGCGGCTGGCAGAGCGGCTCTATGGCAATTTCGCTTTTCTCTTCATTTACCTCTTCGCGGGCCTTACGGCCAGTTTCACGAGCCTCCTCTGGAATGCGGACCGCGTCGTAAGCGTAGGGGCCTCCGGAGCGGTCTTCGGGGTGTACGGCGCGCTTGCCGCTTACGTATTGCGCCAACCGGGATCGGTGCCGCCAAGCGTCCTCAAAAGCCTCAAAGGCAGCACCATCGCTTTCATCGCCTATGCGGTAGTGCTCGGCGCAGCGGTCTCGGCCATCGACAATGCGGCGCACGTCGGCGGGCTGGTCGGCGGCTTCGTGCTTGCGTGCCTGCTCGCGCGGCCGCTCTCTCCGCGTCCGCCGATGACGCTCGCAAGAGGCGCAATGGCCACTGCGGCGGCGGCCGCCGCAGTGGCGACGCTTTTCTCGTACGTTCCGCCCCCCGCGTACTCCTACGCGGCGCAGCAGGCGGCCGTTGCTCTGATCCAGCAGTTCTCGATCGACGAGAACGCACTGGCCGCCAAGGCATCGGTGCTGGTCGAAGACCGCAAAGCGGGCCGCATTACGAATGCCCAGTTGGGCGAAGCGATCGAAAAGGATGTCTTGCCGGGCTGGAACGCGGCGCACGCAAAATTCACCGCCATCAGCCTTGGAGACAAGGCACCCGCGGCCGCCAAGCTCGCGGCGCTTACAGAGCTCGTGCGCGTTCGACGCGACATGTTTTCGGAATATGCGGTGGGGCTGAAGACGGGCGATGCCGGAAGCATCAAACGGGCTGAAGCGCTCTCCGCAACCTCGCACCGCCTGCTCGAGGCAATGCGTAACGGTGCGCGCGAACCACCGGCCAAGCCATGAGCGGCGCTTTTCGCCTCCCCGTGCGCGTGTACTACCAGGATACGGACGCCGGGGGCGTGGTTTTCCATGCGCAGTACCTCGCGTTCATGGAGCGCGCACGAACCGAGTTCCTGAACGAGCGCGGCTTCGACCTGGCCCGGCTGTGCGAGGAGGACGGCATACTCTTCATGGTGCATGGGATCACGGTGCGCTACCATCGCCCTGCGCTGCTGAACGAGATGCTCAGCGTTACGGCCGAAGTGGCATCGTTTCGCCATGCAAGCCTGGAGTTCTCACAGCGCGTTGAACGCGGTGCCGACCTGCTGGTCGAAGGGCGTGTGCGGCTCGCCCTGGTCGACCGAACCCGCCTCAGCCCCGTGCGCATGCCCGACTCACTTAAGCGCCTCCTCGGAAAAGCAGAATGAAACCGACGCCCGATCCCGACACAAACCGCGTGACGCCATGAATGTGACCCAGGACCTCGAGATCTGGACGCTCATTGCAAGCGCCGGCCTGGTGGTGAAGTTCGTGCTGGTGCTGCTCCTGGGCGTGTCGTTCATGAGCTGGCTCTTCATCTTCCGGAAGATGTTCGCCATCCGGCGCGCGCGCCTGGAAACCGATACCTTCGAGCGCGAATTCTGGGGCGGCAACGACCTCAACCTGCTCTACCAGGGCGCCGTCAACAACCGCCATTCGATCGGAAGCCTCGAGCGCATCTTCGAGGCGGGCTTCCGGGAATTTTCAAAATTGCGCGGCCAGCGCGGCACCGATCCCAGCACGATGGTCGATGGCGCGCGACGCGCGATGCGCGCGACCTACCAGCGCGAAATGGATGTGCTCGAAAGCCACTTGTCCTTCCTCGCCTCGGCCGGGTCGGTGAGCCCTTATGTCGGATTGTTCGGCACCGTGTGGGGAATCATGCATGCCTTTCGCGGGCTGGCCAACGTCCAGCAGGCTACGCTCGCCCAGGTGGCGCCGGGCATTGCCGAAGCGCTCGTCGCAACGGCCATCGGGTTGTTCGCGGCTATTCCCGCGGTCGTGGCCTATAACCGGTATTCGCACGACATAGACCGGGTCGCGATCCGCTTCGAGAGCTTCATGGAAGAGTTCTCCAACATCCTGCAGCGCCAGACCACACGGGCCTGAGGCCACGATGAGGCTGCACCGCTCCCGCCGCCAGATGAACGAGATCAACGTCGTGCCGTACATCGACGTGATGCTCGTGCTGCTCGTGATCTTCATGGTGACTGCGCCGCTCATCACCCCAGGCGTGATCGACCTGCCAAGCGTCGGCAAGTCCTCGGTCGCGCCGGTCACGCCGCTCGAAGTGATCATCCATCCCGACGCATCGATCGTCGTGCGGGACCGCGATTCGAAAGGGGCGGTGCAAGAGGAGCGCCGCATCACGAAGGCCGAGCTGGCGACGATCATCAAGGCCAAACAGGCGAAGAATGCCGACCAGCCCGTGGTGATTTCCGCGGACAAGACGGTCAAGTACGAGGCCGTGCTCGAAGTCATGGACGAGTTGCAGAAGCAGGCCGTCAAACGGGTCGGCCTCTCGGTCAAGCCGGCGCAATAACGGCTCGCGACGCCCCGCCATGAGTGTTGCGACCCTTCCCATCCATTTAGAGCGCGAGGAGCCGGGCGGCCACGTCTCGGCCGTGCTTGCCGTCCTGGTGCACGTGCTGCTGTTCGCGGTGCTTTTTTTCGGCGTGCGCTGGCAGTCGCGCCCACCCGAGTCGGTGAGCGTCGAGCTGTGGGTGCCCCCGCCGCCCCCGCCCCCGGTCGTCGAGCGCGTGGAAGAAAAGCCCGCGCCGCCGCTCGTGGTGCCGCCCCCGCCGGAACCCGAGCCCAAGGTCGAACTGCCCAAACCCGACATTGCGATCAAGGCCAAACCGGAGCCCAAGCCGAAACCAAAACCCGAGCCGGTCAAGCCAAAGCCGAAGCCGGAGGTCGCAAAGCAGAAACCCAAGCCGGAGCCCGTAAAGCCGCTGCCGCAGGCACGGCCGCGTGATGAGGAACTCCAAAAGATGATGCGGGAGGAACTCGCGCGCGAGCAGAATTCGCTCAAGGTCGACCGGGAAAGGCAGGACATCAGGGCCGCGGCGCAAAAAAGCGCGTTGTCCGGATATGCCGAGAAGATAAAAGCGAAGGTGAAAGGAAATTGGATCCTGCCGATCGACCTCAAGGATAATCCCGAGGCGGTGTTCGTGGTCATCCAATTGCCGACCGGCGAAGTGCTTTCAGTCAGGCTTAAGAAACCGAGCGGCAATACCGCTTACGATACGGCCGTCGAGCGGGCGATCCTCAAGTCCTCGCCGCTGCCAAAACCGGACAAAGGTGAACTTTTCGAGCGCGAACTGATACTAACGTTCCGTCCGCACGATTAAAGCGGGGAACCGGTCCGTTATAATCGGCTTCTCCTCGAAGAAGGGTGCCCAGCTTGCTTAACCGTTGGTTCTTTTTCCTGGCCTTGGCTGCCGCTCTGTTCGCGCCGGCCTCATACGCGCAACTCTCCATCGAAATCACAGGCGGCGGCGCGAACCGCCTCCCGATCGCCATCGTGCCGTTCGCGGGCGAAGGCGCGATTCCCCCTGGGATTTCAGCGATCGTGCGGGCCGACCTGGATCGAAGCGGATTGTTTCGCACAATCGAATCGCCGCCCGCCTCGCCTGCACTGACCGAGGCGAGCTCGGTCAACTTCCCGGAGTGGCGCTCGCGCCTGGCCGATGCGCTGGTGCTCGGCAGCATCGCCGTGCTGCCCGACGGGCGGTACGAAGCGCGGTTCCGGGTCTTCGATGTCGTCAAGCAAACCACGCTGGGCGGGGTCGCCTATACGCTCAATCGCAACCAGGTGCGCGCCACTGCTCACCGGATCTCCGACTACATCTACGAAAAGCTGACCGGCGAGAAAGGCGTGTTCAGCACGCGCATCGCGTATGTGCTCAAGCGCGGTCCGCGTTACGAACTGCAGATCGCCGATGCCGACGGTGCCGGGGCCGAGACTGCGCTGGCCTCGCTCGAGCCGATCATCTCGCCCACCTGGTCGCCCGATGGGCGACGCCTGGCGTACGTCTCGTTCGAGCAGAAGAAGCCCGTCGTCTACGTGCACTCGCTGCAAAGCGGCCAGCGCCAGGTGGCGGCGAATTTCAAGGGATCCAACAGTGCACCGGCCTGGGCACCCGACGGATCGCGGCTCGCGGTGGCCCTTTCGCGAGAGGGCGGGTCGCAGATTTTCACGGTGAATGCGGACGGCAGCGGCGTGCGGCGCCTGATGAGCTCCTCGTCCATCGACACGGAGCCGGTGTATTCGCCGGACGGGCAGTTCCTGTATTTCACTTCGGACCGGGGCGGCAGCCCGCAGATCTACCGGATGCCTGCGGGCGGTGGGGAGCCGCAGCGGGTGACCTTCGAGGGGACCTACAACGTGTCACCGCGCATTTCCCCGGACGGAAAAAACCTGGCCTACATCACCCGCAACTCCGGGCGCTTCCAGGTCGCGCTCCAGGATTTGAATGCAAGGCAGGTACAGGTGCTGACCGACAGCGACAAGGACGAGTCGCCGAGCTTCTCGCCCAACGGCCGGATGATCCTGCTTGCGACCGTAATCGGGGGGCGCGGCGTGCTGTCGGCCGTGTCGGCAGATGGCCGGGTGAAACAGCGACTGACCGTAACAGGCGGAGACGTGCGTGAACCCGCATGGGGACCGTTCATCCGCGAATGAACCTAACACTACTGGAGGTAAGCAATGCGTAGCATCTGGATTGGCCTGATGGCCTCGTCGCTCCTGGCGGCGTGCGCCGGCTCCCCGCCCGAGGAGCAGGCGGGCGCTTCGGTCGAAGACCGCAAACCCGGTATGGCGGTCCCGCCACCGGCGCAGACGAACCCGGTGCCGGGCGGCAATGTGGCCCGCATCGACCTGACGCAGGGCAAGCCGCCGGCCGGGTACAGCATCCTCAAAGATCCGAAGAGCATTCTTTCGAAGCGCTCGGTGTACTTCGACCTGGACAGCTATGTCGTCAAGGATGAGTACCGCCCCCTGGTGGAAGCCCACGCGAAATACCTTCGTGAAAACCCTTCGGCGAAGATCCTGATCCAGGGCAACGCCGACGAGCGCGGCTCCCGTGAATACAACCTCGCGCTCGGCCAGAAGCGCGCCGAGGCGATGAAGCGCATGGTCCTCTTGCTGGGCGCCAAGGAAGAGCAGGTTGAAGCGGTCAGCCTCGGCGAAGAAAAGCCCAAGGCCACCGGCAGCACCGAGGAGGCGTACGCCGAAAACCGGCGCGACGACATCCTCTACGGCGGTGAGTACTGATGCGTGACGCGCCGCGCGCCCTCCTCTTGACGGTGGCCTTCTCGGCCCTGGCGGGGAGCGCGCAGGCCGCGCTCTTCGATGACGAGGAAGCGCGCGCGCGGATCGAGTCGCTCCGCCGGCAGGTCGCAACCAACCAGCAGGCGGTCGACGAGCGCCTGGCTCGCATCGAGGCGGAGATCCGCGATCGTCGGGCGCTCATGGACCTCTCGGGCCAGATCGAGGCGCTCAAGGGCGATCTGTCGCG
>JANXRZ010000247.1 GCA_025352885.1 Pseudomonadota bacterium
GCTATGAGGACGCCGCCAACCACGTCTCGGAAACGCTGGGGGACATCGACCTGTCGCTGGCCTGGCCGTCGATCTCGCGGTCGTTCGCAGCCACCGGGCAGTTCGACTGGCGCGGCGAGCGCATCGACGGCTCGATCTCAGCCGGCGACTTCGGCGCGATGCCGGCGGGCGATCGCTCCGGCCTGAAGGCACGGCTGGCCTCGGCGCCGCTGAAACTGGCATTCGACGGCACCGTCGCCAATCGCACCAGCATTCTGATGGAAGGCACCGTCACCATCGACAGCCCGTCGTTGCGCAACGCGCTGCGCTGGATCGGACAGCCGCCGCCCGGCGGCGCTAGAATCGCCGCATGGAAGAACCCATCATCCGCTGCCCCAGGTGCGAGTGGCGCCCCAAGGCCGAGAGCCGCTGGCAGTGCGAGCCGAAATGCGGCACGTCGTGGAACACCTTCTGGACCGGCGGCGTCTGCCCCGGTTGCGGCAAGCGCTGGCTGCATACCCAATGCCCGCAGTGCTTCGCGCGCTCGCCGCACAAGGACTGGTATCATTTTCCCGAGGAGGACGACGAGTCGGTCGAGGAAGAAAAGACCGAAACGATTGACGCCTGAGGCGGCAGCGGATTCCCGAACGACGGTGTGCGCTCAACCGCTCCCACCAACGTTCCTGGTGGTCGATCTGCCAGAATTGGCTCCCACCAACACTTTCAGGCCGATGGCCCCGGCGATTACTGGCTCGCGGTAATCCCGCCATCGAGGTAGAGCACCTGTCCGGTCACGAAGTCCGACGCCGGCGCGCAGAAAAACACCGCCGCGCCGGCGATGTCTTTGGGTTCAGCCACGCGCCCGAGCGGAATCCGGTCGAGCACCTGTTTCCTGGTAACCGGATTGTCGAGCCAATGGCGGCCCATCTCGGTGCGCACCACTGTCGGCGCGATGCCGTTGACCGTGATGCCATGCGGTGCGAGTTCGCTCGCGTGCTGGCGGATCAACATCACCAGCGCACCCTTGGTGCTGGTGTAGGCAGAGTAGCCGCGCCCGCGCATGCCGAGCTGCGCGCGCACCGACAAGAGGTGCACTTGCTTGCCACCGCGCTTGCCGTCGATCTGCTTTTTTGCGGCGGCCTGGGCGAGGAACATCGCCGCCTTCAGGTTGACCTGCACCACTTCATCGAAGGCTTCTTCGCTGACTTCAAGCAGCGCTTCTTCGCGCTGGATGCCGACGCAGTTCATCAGGATGTCGAGACTGCCAAAATGCGCGGCCACCGCGTCGACCGAAGCGCGAATGCTCGCGACGTCGTGCGCATCCACCGCCACGCCCAGTGCCTGATGGCCGGCCGCGCGCAATGCTGTCGCCAGGGTTTCGGCTTTTATCGCGTCTCGGCCCGACACCGCCACCTTCGCGCCGCGCAGCGCCAGCGCCCAGGCAATCGCCTCGCCAATGCCGCCGTAGCCGCCGGGAATGTAAGCGACCTTGCTGAAGACGACCGCGCCGATGCGTGCCGTGCCGTCGCCCTGCGGCAGGCTTTGCCGCAGGCCCTGTTCGATGGCGCGCAGAAAGCTGTGCAGCACGGCGTTCTGCAGTTTGGCGTCGTCGAGGTGATAGCGCAGCCGTTTCGGCAGCGAGAGCACCCACTGCCGCACCGGCAGGGCGGGAAAGACGTGATCGACCAGATGGGCGGCGGTTTCGACCATGCGCCGGGTGGTGGTGCACGAGGGGCAGACGCCTCGGCCCTTGCAGGAGTAGGCGGAGATGAAATCGTGGCCGCAGTCGGCGCAGCGGGCACGGGCGAAGCCGTGGGCGAGGATGCCGCAGTCGAGGTAGCGGCGAAACTCGCGTTCGCTCAGCGCCGGGGCTGAGCGACCCGCAGCGTCGTCCTGTAGCGCCAGCCAGGTGGCGAGGTGCGTTTGCACGAGACGGTAGAGCAGCGTTCGTTCCGGGCGCCTGCGTTGTTAGACGGTCGCCTCTTGGCAGGGCTTTGCGGCTCGGATGGGCGTGCACATCCTGATCGGGGGATCGGGATGGTCAGCAAGACGTTGTCGATCGCCAGGAGCGCGTGGTCGGGTGACAGCGGCTGCTTCGCGTACACGTCGAGCGCCGCGCCGGCGATCGTTCGCGCCCTGAGTGCCTGAACCAGCGCCGCCTCGTCCACGACTTCTCCGCGCGCGGCATTGACCAGAAACGCCGTCGGCTTCATCAGGGCGAGCCGGTTCGAATCGATGAGGTGCTTCGTCGACGCGGTCAGCGGACAATTGAGCGTGACGAAGTCGCTCCGCACCAGCATCGTGTTCAAAGGAACACTCTTCACGAACTCGGGGAAGCGGTTGGCGTCGGGCTGGTAACCCAGCACTTGCATGCCGAGACCCGACGAGCACGTTCGGGCAATGCGCTTGCCGATGTCGCCGAGGCCGACGATGCCGACGGTCTTCCCGGAAAGCTCGAAGGTGTGGGCCGACAGCGGGCGCGCCTCGGCCCAGCCCTGGGTCGCAAGGCCGCGTTCAACTCCAAGAAACGTCGCGCCAGGTCGAAGAAGCTGCCGACGACGTATTCGGCCACGGCTTGCGCGTTCGCACCGGGGACGTTCGCCACGGGGATCCCCTGCCGAGTCGCAGCTTCCATGGGGATCATGTCGAGCCCGGTTCCGTGGCGCACGATGGCGCGCAGATGGTGCGGACGTTCTAGCAGGCACGGCTGTAGCCGCTCAGCCGAAACGCGCGCCGCATTCGAGGCGTGGCGCAAGACGCGCGGCATCTGATCCCTTTACCCGTGGTCCCAGGCAGCGCGGGCGCAGCCCCGACGCAAGGTCAGCGCGAATACAAGTCAGGCAACACCATCACGATCTGCGGCCAGAAGGTGATCATGGCCGCGGTCACGACCATCATGAGGAAAAACGGCAGCGACATCCAACCGATGGTGAATACATCCCTGCCGGTCATGTTCTGGAGCACGAACAGGTTGAAGCCGACCGGCGGCGACAGCTCCGCCATTTCGATCACGATGATCAGGAAGATGCCGAACCAAAGCGGATCGAAACCTGCGCCGGTCACCATTGGCAGCACCACCGGCAAGGTGAGCAGGATCATCGAGACGCCATCGAGGAAGATGCCGAGCAGGATGTAGACGAACGTAAGAAGCGCGATCAGCGCAAAGGGACTGAGCTCCATGGCGGCAATGGAGCTGGCGACGGCTTTGGGGATGCCGGCGATGGCCATGAATGACGACATAAACCCGGCGGCGGCGATCAGAATCGCGATCATGCAACTGGTGCGCAGCGTGGAGTTGATGCTTTCCCAGAATGAACGCCAGTTCAGCGTGCGCGAATGCAGGGCGATCAGAAGGGCGCCGAGGACACCCCACGCCGCGCACTCGGTCGCCGTGATCCAGCCGGCGAACAGGGCGCCGAATACGAAGACCAGCAGCGCCGTCATCGGTCCCAGTTCAACGAGCAGCGAGAACCTCTGGCGCAGTGTCATCGGGTCTGCGCCCTTTGGCGATTTGTCCGGGTTCACCAGTGCCCACGCCACAATGTATCCGGAGAACAGCGCCATCATCAGGAAACCCGGCAGGAAACCCGCGATGAACAGCTTGACCAGCGAAACTTCGGCCGCCACCGCGTACAGCACCATGATGATGGATGGCGGAATCAGGATGCCGAGCGTGCCGCCGGAGCACAGCGCCCCGATCGTGATCCCTTCGTCATAGCCGCGGCGCTTTAATTCAGGCAGCGCGATCTTGGAGATCGTGGCGCAGGTGGCAGTCGATGAGCCGGAAACGGATCCGAATACGCCGCAAGCCAATATCACTACGTGCAGGAGCCTGCCCGGAAGCCAGTTGACCCAGGGCGCGAGGCCGCGGAAGATCTGCTCGGACAGCCGCGTTCGAAACAGGATTTCGCCCATCCAGACGAAGAGCGGCAGCGCCGCCAGTTCGAAACTGGTCATCGTCTTCCATTGCACCGATGTGAGCATCGAGCCGATGCGGACGAATGAGTAGTCGTTGAGAACGTACAGTCCGACGATACTCACGACCAGCATCGCGGCAAAAATCCAGACGCCAGCGGCCAGCAATCCGAGCAGGCCGACGATGATGATGATTGACGTGATCAGCGGGCTGTCCATTGCGTGACCTCAGATCTCGTCCGGCGATTCGTCGGCGAGCACCATGTTCTTGGTGAGCACCAGGACGAGCAAGGCGGTCATGTTCAGAAGAAACGCCACCATGCCGATGAACAGTCCGAGCGGCGGCAGCCACAGCGGCAGCGGAATGAGGCTGTCGGTCTCGTAGCCTCGCGTGAAGCTTCGCTGCATGTCAAGCCAGACGTAATAGGCGGCCAGGCCAATCACGAACATGCCGCACAACAGGCAGAAAACATCGAGCACCTGACGGACACGGGGCGACGCGAACTGAAGCAGAATGTTGACTCGGATGAGACCGCCATCGCGCATCGTCTGGCTGGCTGCGAGCATCGTCATGGCGGCCAGGCCATAACCGACGAATTCGGTGAGGACGTTGGACGAGGTGCCGAACACGGTTCGACGCGCGATCTCGATGATCGTATAAGCGGTCATCGAGATCAGAATGGTGCCCGCCACCGCCGAGGAACCCCTGGAAGTCCATTCGGCAAGTCGGGCGAGCATGGGTTTGTGCCGAAGGCGAGGGCGAGGGAGAGTCGGGTCAGTATGCCTTCTTCTTCTCCTGCTCGAACGAAGTGAGTACCTTCTCTGCGACGTCGGTTCCGACCTTCTTCTTCCAGTCGTCCATCAAGGGGCTGCCGGCCTTTTGGAGCTGTCTCCGGAACTCGGCCGGAATGTTGTCCCATACGGTCACACCGTTGGCCTTCATCGCCTTCGAATTCTCGTCGAGGCGAGCGATGGTGCGATCAAGGGCGCGCTTACTGGCTTCTGCGGATGCATCCAAAACGGCGCGCTTGAGTTCAGGCGACAACTTGTCGAGCGTCGGCTTGTGAATATGGATCAAAAAGACGCCGATCTCGAGGTCGAGCCTGGTGTAGTTTTTCATCTGCTCGTAAAACCGGGCCGAGAGACCGCTTTCACAGGTGGTGATCACTGAATCGATCACGCCCGTACTCAGGGCCGGCGGGACATCGCCCCAGGCCATGAACGTGGGCGAGGCGCCCGCATTCTGGAAGGTCTTGGTCGTGTTCGGATTGTTGGTCCGCAGCTTCAGCGTCTTGAGTGTCGCCAGGTCCTGGACTGGCTTCTTCGACCACATGCCGACCGGCGTCTGGAAGGTCTCAAACAGCAGAACCTGATTGAGCTTCGCGAGGTGGGCCTCGGCAAAGGGACGCTGCGCAGCCCAAATGGCTCTGCCGTCCTTCAGGTTGCCGGCCATGAACGGGATGAACTGCACGCTCGCCAACGGCATCGTAGACAGGATCTTGTCCAGGATGGTGGAGGAGAGTGGCACGACGCCCTGTTCCACCGCGGTCAAAATATCCCGCTCTCCCAGGCCCAGCGACCCGCTGAAGTGGACAGTGATTTCGATCTTTCCGCCTGACTTTTCCTTGACCAGTCGCGCGAAGTCGCCCGCCGCGATTCCGGAAATCGAAGTCGGCGGAAATGCCTCGGTCATGTCCCATTTGATGGTCTGGGCGATCGCCGTCGTGCTGGCGGCAAACAAGGCCCCGATGGCGAATGACGCCACTTTGGAAACAAAAGAATTCATGTGCATGAGAATCTCCTTGGACAAGTGCGGTTGCTGATTTGGGGTGGCTGTGCAAGAGCCGTTGATCGAGTTTTACCAGTGCAACTCCATCGGGAAATGATCCAGGGTTTCCACGCCGCCCGCCTTCAGGCGAACGATCCGCTCGGTACGCAGACCGCCGACATTGGGCACGGTGATTGTCGACTTTAGCGTGAATACCATGTTTTCCCGGAGGATCGTCGTATTCCCCGGTCCGATCCACGGCGCCTCTTCTTCGGGGTCCATGCCGGTGCCGTGCCCCGTTCCATGGCCGCGTGCCTCGCTCGAATATTTTTCGTAACCGGACTTGACCAGTGCTTGCTGGATAACGGTATTGAGTTCCATGGCTGCAATGCCGGGGCGCGCGGCCGCGAGGCCGGCCTCGACCGCACGGGCAGCGGCAGCGACGATCGCCATTTTCTCCGGCGACGCGGGGCCGTAGGTAAAACCTCGCCCTCCGTCGGCAACATACCCGCGATACCGGGCCCCGATGTCGGTCATGACGAGATCGCCGGATTGCAGGATACGGTCGGTAGGCCGGGCAAGATTGTATGCAGAGCGCGGGCCGGCCTGGACCATCGAGTCGAAACCTGTCCGGTCGGCCCCGCCTGCGAGCATCGCCCGGTCGGCCAGCCACGCGAGTTCGCGTTCCGAATGCGGCTTGCCGTCGGCCAGCGTGTCGCGGATTGCAGCCATGGCCGAGTCGGTCAACGCCGCGGCACGGCGCATGAGGTGGACTTCGGCGTCACTCTTGATCGCCTTGATTTCGGCCAGCACCGGCGTCGGTGCCAGACGGAGGTCACCAAGACCATCCTTGATGCGATCGAATACGCTGGCGGGGATGTAGGCTTGTCCCGCGAGGCCGACCGTTCCCCCGTGGTGCGCGCCTGCAAACTTGCGCAGCCGGTCTCCCAATTCCCGGAAACTGACCACGGGGAACGTGGTGCAGCTTGAGGCATACATCAGGCACTGCTCGGAGACAAACAGTACCGGCTCCTCATCGACGCCAAGCAGCAGCACGGCGTTGGCAATGTCGGAAACCCCATCCAGCGGACGGAATTCGGTGAAATAGCTGACGTTGGCGCCGCGCCAGCAGTCGCCGAACGCGACCAGGCCCACCAGCCCGGCTTTGTCGATCGCAGCCCGCACAGTCGTCATCCGCGCGCGAAATTCGTCGGCGGAGATGTCTTCTGCCGCTGCGTTTGCCGTCGCGGGCAAGGGTCCGCGGGAAGTCGTAATTCGTTCCAAGGTTTCCGTAGTCATCTAGTCGCTCTCCAAAAATCGGTAAGCCAACTTCCGCTGCTTGTTTCCGGTGCCATGACGTGGCACTGCGTCGGTACAACCGGCGGTCATTTGATGTGGGCAACTGGAAGGCCGATCGCAGTGTAGTCGGGGGGCACCCGGCGCAGCATTTCAGCCTACCTCCTGACCCTAGCGCTTCAGCACTTGTTTGTACTGGGTCTGACGTGAAGATTACGTCTGACTCGTATGCATTACTAATGAAAACTTTCGATCGAGCTATATCATTTTGTTATACTAGATTTCCGACCACCGGAGGCGGCCATGCCCAAGCCTGCGATTGACGCGCGGCTGTCATCGCGTCTGAAAACCCGGCAGCTGACGCTGCTGATGCATCTGGACGAAAAGCGCTCGATATTGCGCGCCGCGGAAGCCGCCAACATGACGCAACCGGCGGCGTCGAAGATGCTGGCGGAACTCGAAGACACGCTGGGTGTTGCGCTATTCGTGCGCCATGCGCGCGGCGTCGAACCGACGAGGTATGGGGAGGTGTTGGTGCGGCATGCGCGCAACGCGCTGTTGGAACTGCAAGAAGCCCAGGTGGAAATCGCCAACCTTAAATCGGGCGTCACCGGCCATGCGTCGATCGGCACGGTCGTGACGTCGGCAACCAGCCTGGTGCCGATGGCCGTCGCCGAGTTGAAGGCCAGAAGTCCGCGTATTCTGGTCAACATCGAGATGGATTTCAGTGAAGTACTGGTGCGCCAGCTACTGGCCGGAAAGCTCGACATCGTCGTCGCGCGTATCTATCACCCGGATGGCTTGGCTGAACTCAACTTCGAACCGTTCGGCGAAGCACCCCACGCTATGTATGCGCGCGCCGATCATCCGCTGATGCGCAAGCGCGCGCTTCGTCTGAACGACCTCGTCGGGCAAACCTGGGTACTGCCCCCACGCGGCAATGTTCTCAGGGACCGGCTGAGCGTCCTTTTCCTTGAGCAGCGGCTGGAGCTGCCGAAGCAAGTCGTCGAGACGGCGTCGCTGCCCATCATCATCAGCTTGCTGCAATTGAGCGAAATGGTATCCGCGCTGCCCTCCGAGATAGTGCGCCCCTATTGCGAATCGGGCGTCCTGAAAAAGTTGCCGATCAAGCTTGATCTGCGCCTCGGAGAAGCCGGCATCGTCACGCGTCGCGACGTGGAACTGTCCCCGAGCGCCCGCGCGATGCTTGATTCGCTGCGCGAAGTCGCCGTGCGGCTTTATCCTCGCCGGCCAGCCGTAGAACTCAATAAAGGATAGGAAATTCAACCGCCATCCGGGCAGTATCTCCGCACCAGTAACCCATCGTCAATCGGAGACTTGACCGCAATCGCTCCTTGCGCCGTGCAACAACCGCTGCCCTTTCATGCCCGAGGCCCGCAAAACGCCAGCTGTCGGGCGTTTTGCGGGTCTCGGGCATGAGCGTTCCCATCGGGCGGCTTTCGCCGCCCTCTGCTACCACGCGATCCGCTGATCGAACTCGACCTCGGGGATTGGCTGCGCCAGCGGATCGGCGTCGCCCTGTCCCGCCGCCTCCCACAGCGGTGGGCCGCGCGCCGGGGCCAGCTTGGGCGGTGCGATCGGCTCGCCCAGGTGTTGGAGGATCTTGCGGATCGCCTCGCCCTCGTCGATGAAGGCGATGATCCGCATCGCGCCGCCGCACTTCGGGCAGGTGAGCGGGAACACCTCGTAGATGCGCGCCAGCAGGAGCGTTGCTCGGGCCGAACGGCGCCAGCAAGACCACCACGCTGCGTTCGATCCTCGGCCTCACCCCCCCGCGCAATGGCAGTATCCATTTCGATGCGCGCGACATCACGCGCACGCCGACCCACACCATCGCGCAAGCCGGCATCGGCTGGGTGCCGGACGACCGGCGCATCTTCCCGACACTCACGGTGGCGCGCAACCTTGCGATTGCGAAAAAGAAAACCCGCTTTCGCAGCTGGAGCGAGAAGGAATGTTTCGAGATTTTCAGCGCGCTCGAATACCTGATGGCGCGCGAATGCGAGAACCTTTCCGGCGGCGAGATGCAGATGGTGGCGATTTCGCGCGCCCTGATCGGCGCACCCGGCCTGGTGTTGTTTGACGAACCGAGCCAGGGCCTCGCGCCCAAGGTGGTGCAGGACGTGATGAAAACCATCTCGCGCCTGAAAAGCGAAGGCATCGCCGTGCTGGTGGTCGAGCAGAACGTGCAGAGCGCGCTCGCCGTGGCGGACCGCGCCTATGTGATGCACCTGGGGCAGATCGTGCATGCCGGCCCTGCTGCCGAGCTGCGTGAAGACGCCGATTTGCGTCTGCAGCTGTTGGGAGTGTAGGAATGAGCCAGGCGAAGCAAGTACCTCTCCTCAAGGTCGAAGGCCTGACCAAGCAATACACCCGCGGCCTCTTCAACAAGCAGGTGACGTTTTCTTTGGCGGCCGATTTCGAGATCGCCCAACCCGGCGTGGTCGGCGTGATGGGGCCGAACGGTTCCGGCAAGACCACCTTGTTCGAACTCATCACCGGCAGCAACCTGCCGACTTCGGGCCAGGTGCGGGTGCACGGGCAGGACATCCACGCCGTGCGTTACCGCGAGCGCGACCGCCTCGCGATCCACTACCACCAGAGCTACCAGGTGCGCGCCTTCAAGCGCACCAAGCCCAACTTCATGCTCGAGCAGCCGGTGAGCGACTACCCGCTGGTGCATTTGTTCGACGAGCCGCAGTTCAACACCCAGGACGGCTACATCGGCTTCATGCTCGACTTCTTCAAAAAGCTGAAGAAGGAAGGGCGCCTCGTCTTCCTGTGCCTGCACCCGAACGAGCCCTACCACATCGACATTTTGCGCGAGAGCTGCGAGCAGTTCATCTTCGTGCAGAAGGGTGTCGTCACCCAGGCACCCGATTTCGCCACGCTGGTGCAGGACGAGCGCGTCAAAAACTACCTCGGCGCACTGACTCCCCAATAAATGGGGTCAGACCCCATTTATCCAAATACCATGAAATTCGAACATGTTGTGTTGGAATTTCATGGTAAATATGTTAGCCTTGTTGCATGCCATTCCCCATGTTGCCCCGCACTGAACTGCATGCCGCCGTGCGCGATGCCCTGCGCCGCTCGCGCGCGGTGGTGCTCAACGGACCGCGCCAGTCGGGCAAGAGCACGATCGCGCAAGGCCTGCTCGCGCGCGACTCGCCCAACTATTTCGACCTGGAAAACCCGCTGCACGAGGCGCGCCTGGCACAGCCGGTCGATACCCTGTCGCGTCTCGATGGCCTGGTGGTGATCGATGAAGTGCAGCGCCGCCCGAACCTGTTTCCCCTGCTCCGGGTGCTGATCGACCGCTCCAACGCGCCGGGCCAGTATTTGCTGCTCGGCAGCGCCTCGCCTGCGCTATTGCGCCAGGCCGGAGAGTCGCTGCTGGGCCGGGTCGAAACCATCGAAGTCGCCGGATTCAATCTGGCCGAAATCAGTGAGACATCCTCCCCTGACAATGCCGGCGCCCTGGAGCAACTGTGGCTGCGCGGCGGCTTCCCGCGCTCGTACCTGGCTGCATCGGACGACGACAGCCTGGCCTGGCGCGCCGGCGCCATCGCCAGCCACGTCGAAGTCGATTTGCCGCAGTTCGGCGTCAACATCGCCGCGCCCGCGATGCTGCGTTTCTGGCGCATGTTGGCGCATTACCACGGGCAGATCTGGACCGCCGCCAATCCGGCGCGCTCGCTTGGCGTCTCCGAGCCCACCGTGCGCCGTTATCTGGATACGCTCACCCAGACCCTGATGGTGCGCCAGTTGCAGCCCTGGCATGAAAACCTCAATAAGCGGCAAGTGAAGTCGCCCAAAATTTATTTCCGTGACACCGGTCTGCTGCACGCCCTGATGGGTGTGGCGACGCTGCCGGCGCTGCTCGCGCACCCGCATTGCGGGGCCAGCTGGGAAGGTTTCGCGCTCGAGCAGGTGCTGCGCCTGGCCAAACCCGACGAGGCCTATTTCTGGGCCACCCACCAGGGGGCGGAGCTCGATTTGCTGATGTTGAAGGGCGCGCAGCGCGTCGGCGTCGAATTCAAGCGCGCCGACGTGCCCAAGGTCACGACCTCGATGCGCGTGGCACGCGACGACCTGAAACTCGACGCGCTCTACGTCGTCTATCCCGGTGAACAACGGTTCACAATGGGCGATGGCGTGGAGGCGGTGCCATTGTGGGCGCTGTTGCCGCCGCACAAAAAGGAGCCCATCCAATGAGGGAACCCGAGATTCGCTGCCCGCAGTGCAAATGGCGCCCCAAGATGGATAGCCGCTGGTGCTGCAACCCCGGCTGCCAGCATGAGTGGAACACCTTCTGGACCGCCGGCGTCTGCCCTGCCTGCGCAAAGGCATGGATCACCACGGTGTGCCCTTCATGCCACGTGCGCTCGCCGCACAAGGACTGGTATCACTTCCCCGATGACGACGAGGAAGTGGTCAAGGAAGAAATTGCCGAGAAAGCCGACGCCTGAGGGAGGGCACGGATAGAATGTTCAAGGTGCCGCGCATATATCGACCACTTTCATGCCTGTAATCTTTCGACATCGAGGCATCCGCATCTTCTTCTTTTCCAATGAAGGTGACCCGCGTGAACCGGTCCACGTGCATGCACAGCGGGCCGACAGTCTGGCGAAGATTTGGTTGAAACCTACGGTGCAAGTGGCGGCGAGTTACGGATTTAATTCAGCGGAGTTGAAAGACTTGGTAAGTGCCATCGAAGACAATGCAGAAATGATCGAAAGGGCCTGGAATGACTACTTTGGCTAAATCCGTCAGCTTTGACGACAACATGATGTGGGTGGACCTCACCGACGGGCGCCGC
>JANXRZ010000255.1 GCA_025352885.1 Pseudomonadota bacterium
GAGCGCAAAGCCAAGGAAGAGGCCGAGCGCAAAGCCAAGGAAGAGGCCGAGCGCAAAGCGAAGGAAGAGGCGGACCGCAGAGCCAAGGAAGAGGCTGAGCGTAAAGCGAAGGATGAGGCGGAGCGCAGAGCCAAGGAAGAAGCGGAGCGCAAGGCGAAGGAAGAGACCGAGCGCAAAGCGAAAGAAGAGGCCGAACGCAAAGCGAAGGAAGAGGCGGAGCGCAAAGCCAAGGAAGAAGCTGAGGCTAAAGCCAAGGAAGAAGCGGAGCGCAAGGCGAAAGAAGAAGCCGAGCGCAAGGCGAAGGAAGAAGCCGAACTCAAAGCCAAGGAAGAAGCCGAACTCAAAGCCAAGGAAGAAGCCGAGCGCAAAGCCAAAGTAGAAGCCGAGCGCAAAGCCAAGGAAGATACTGAGCGCATAGCCAAAGAAGAAGCCGAAAGAGTTGCGGCTGCGGCGCTCGCCGCATCAGCAGCTACAAGTGCAGCGCCAGCAGCTGCGACGGCTTCGGCGTCGATAACCGATTCGCTGCTCGCCGATCTCGACTCCTTCTCAGTGCGGGAGGATGAGGAACGGGAGCGCAAGGAAGCCGAAAACAAGGTGCGCCTCGCGGCCGAAGCCGAATCGCGGGCTGAAGCGGAGGCGAAAGCCAAGCGAGAGGCCGAGGAGCAGAAGCGTCGCGCGGAAGAAGAGGCCCGCCGCAAGGAGGAAGAGGCTCGCGCAGAGAAGGAAGCCGAAGAGCGCAAGGTCCGCGAGGACGAAGAGCGCCGCAAGCAAGAGGACGAGGAGCGCAAGAAAAAAGCCAAGGAGAGCATGGCGCGCGTCCAGGGCAGCGGCCAGCGGGCCAAGCCGGTCCCCGCCAAAGCGGCGGTCGACCCGGACGACGATCTCGACATTTCGGATGCAGACCTCGGTCTTGACGACGTCAAGGCCGACGAAAAGCAGCTGCGCAAGAACAGCGCCGACGACAAGCGCGCACGGGACAAGATCAACTCCACCGCCCGCAAGGCGAGCAAGGCGGCGGACGAGCCGGACATCTCTGTCTCCCGCACACCGGTGAAAATCCGGCGTCCGGCCAAGTGGGGCAAGCCGGCCGCGATTGCCTTGTTCGTGCTCGTACTGGGGGGCTTGGCGGCCCTGCACGTGATGCCCATTTCGACCGCTCGTTACGAGGAAGCTGCCACGAAGGCGCTCGGCCGCCCGGTAAAGATCGGGTCGGCGCACCTATCGCTCGTGACCGGCGTGAAATTGCAACTCGAGTCGATAACCATAGGCGAGGGCGTGCGGGCTTCCGCCATCCACGCATCGCCCCAGGTCGGCACGCTCTTCTCCGACAAGATCGTCTTCACGCACGTGGTAATGGACGGCCTGGTCGTTCCGCAAAGCGAGCTTGCAGCCGGATTGTTCGGCGCCCTCAAGGGAGACGGCCTGGCGATTGGCAAGCTCACCGCGCCGAAAGCGAAACTCACGGGCGCCTTGCCGCTGCCGGACCTCGACCTCGAGGTCTCGATCGGGCCGGAGGGCGCCGTGCAAACAGTGGTCATCGGGTCAGCCGATCACAAGCTTTCCGGGAGTTTGCAGCCGAAAGACGGGAGCGCCGCGCTGGAACTGAGCGCATCGTCCTTCCCGCTCCCGTTTGCGCCGTCGGTCTCGTTCTCCACGTTTTCACTGAAAGGCACGATCACCGCGCAGGAGCTGGCCGTGAGCGCTTGGGACGCGAAGCTTTATGACGGCATCCTTTCCGGCACGGCCCGCGTCAAATGGGGTCCGCGCTGGACAGTCGACGGAGACATCCGCGTCAAGCAGTTGAACGCAAGCGTCCTCAAGCCGGCGCTCATGTCGGAGGGCAAGGCGGATGCGCGCGGCAGTTTCAGCATGAGCGGCCCCGCTCCAGACAAGCTTGGAGCAGACGGGCGCATGGAAGGTACGTTCTCCGTCACGAAGGGCGTGCTGGGCAGCTTCAGCTTGGCGCGCGCGCTCCAGGCGACCAGCACGCAAACGAGCGGGCGCACGGAGTTTTCGGAAATGAGCGGCGCGGGCACCTATTCCAAGGGTGCGATCCAGCTGCGCGACGTGAAGCTCGCCGCCGGCATGCTCTCTGCCAGCGGCCAGGCAGACATCGAACCGGGCGGCCGACTCTCGGGCCGGATCACTGCCGAACTCGGCGCGCAGCGCGGGACGTTCGCGATCAGCGGGACTTCTTCGGAACCTGTCCTCAAGAAGTAGGGCGCCTGCCGTGACGCGCGGGGGCGCGGGTATAATCCAGCTTTACCGGCCCCGCCTGCGATGTCCACGATTCTCAAGCTGCGCGGCGCAAGCGCGCTTTCCGATTTCCGCCTTGCCAAGCTGCTTCCCCAACTCAGGGCCGTCCACCCGGGCGCGCAGTCCGCCACTGCCGGGTTTCGCCATTTCATAGAAGTATCCGGCACGCTCGATTCGCGTGAGGCCGGCCTGCTCGACAAGTTGCTCCACTACGGCCCGCGGGTAGAGGGCGACGACCCGAAAGGCGCGTTTTTCCTCGTGGTCCCGCGCATCGGCACGATTTCCCCGTGGTCCTCGAAGGCGACAGACATCCTGCGGCAATGCGGCCTGCCCAAAGTGCGCCGCGTGGAGCGGGGCACTGCGTTGACCCTCAAGATTTCGGGCAAGGTTGGACCCGAAGAACGCACGGCGCTTGCGGCGGTTCTTCACGATCGGATGACGGAGGCGGTGCTCGCGTCGGAGGACGAGGCAGACGCGCTCTTCACGCACGTCCCGCCAAGGCCCCTCGCATCGATTTCCCTCGGCGCCAACCCTCGCGCAGCCCTGGAAACGGCAAATGCAAGGCTCGGGCTCGCCTTGTCACCGGACGAGATCGACTACCTCGCGACGGCCTATGCGGTGCTCGGGCGGGATCCGACCGACGCGGAACTGACCATGTTCGCGCAGGCCAACTCCGAGCATTGCCGGCACAAGATCTTCAATGCCTCGTGGATTGTCGATGGCGTGGCGCAGGCCCAGTCGCTTTTCGGCATGATCAAGCACACGCACGCGACGAATCCGCAGGGCACCGTCCTTGCCTATACCGACAACGCCGCGATCATGGAAGGGCGCGTCGCGGACCGGTTCTACCCGGGCGCCGGCGCGGTGTATGGGTCGCACCGCGAACTCACCCACACGGTGATGAAGTGCGAGACGCACAACCATCCGACCGCAATCTCGCCTTTTCCGGGTGCCGCCACGGGCGCGGGAGGAGAAATTCGTGACGAGGGCGCAACCGGCCGCGGCGCGAAACCAAAGGCGGGGCTCGCGGGGTTTTCCGTATCGAACCTGCGCATCCCGGGCGCGGTGCAGACTTGGGAGCAACGCGAATACGGCCGGCCGAACCGCATCGTTTCGGCCCTGGACATCATGCTCGAAGGACCGATAGGCGCGGCTGCGTTCAACAACGAATTCGGCCGGCCGAACCTCGCAGGGTATTTCCGCGTATTCGAGCAGGACGTAGCCGGCGTGCAGCGCGGCTATCACAAGCCGATCATGCTGGCCGGCGGCATCGGGAACATTGCCGATGCCCAGTCGGCCAAGGCCGGCCTGCCTCCTGGCACGCTGCTGGTCCAGCTTGGCGGACCCGGCATGCTGATCGGGATGGGCGGGGGCGCCGCCTCGAGCATGGGGTCGGGCGCGAACAGCGAGGATCTCGATTTCGACTCCGTGCAGCGTGGAAACGCCGAGATCCAGCGCCGCGCCCAGGAAGTCCTCGACCGCTGCTGGCAGCTCGGCACCGCAAACCCGATCCTCTCCGTGCATGACGTGGGCGCGGGCGGCCTTTCGAATGCGATGCCCGAGCTTGCGCATTCGGCAGGGCGCGGCGCGCAGTTCGACCTTCGGGCGATTCCTTCCGAGGACACCGGCATGTCGCCGCGTGAAATCTGGTGCAACGAGGCCCAGGAGCGGTACGTGCTCGGCATCGGTCCGCAGGACCTCGAGCGGTTCCGGCAGATCTGCGAGCGCGAGCGGTGCCCGTTTGCCGTCCTTGGCACGGCTACCGCGGATGGGCAGCTGGTGGTGGAAGATCCCGAGCTTGGCGGAAGACCCGTCGACCTCTCGATGGAAACGCTGCTCGGCAAGCCGCCCAAGATGCTCCGGGACGTGAAGCGCGTGTCCCGGGCGCCGAAACCATTCGATGCGAGCCGCGTGGACCTCAAGGAGGCCGCGTATCGCGTGCTTCGCCATCCCTCGGTGGCGGACAAGACCTTCCTCATTTCGATCGGCGATCGCACGGTCGGCGGCCTTTGCTCCCGCGACCCGTTTGTCGGGCCCTGGCAGGTGCCGGTGGCCGACTGCGCCGTAACGTTGCTCGACTACGAGGGCTATGCGGGCGAGGCGTTTGCCCTTGGCGAGCGCACGCCGCTTGCCCTGATCGACGCACCCGCATCCGGGCGCATGGCGGTCGCTGAGGCATTGACCAACCTGGCCGCCGCGGCAGTTTCCTCGCTCGATCGTGTGAAGCTTTCGGCCAACTGGATGGCGGCTGCGGGGTTTCCCGGGGAGGATGCCGCGCTGTTCGATACAGTCAAGGCAGTGGCGCTCGAGTTGTGTCCGGCGCTCGGCGTGGCCATCCCGGTCGGGAAGGATTCTCTCTCGATGCGCACGGCCTGGGACGAAGCGGGCGGCAGGAAGGAAGTCGTCTCGCCGCTGTCCCTGATCGTCACTGCGTTTGCGCCCGTGACCGATGCCCGGGCCACGCTTACGCCGCGCCTCAGGACGGATGCGGGCGAGACCGAACTCATCCTGCTCGATCTCGGCGCCGGCAAGAACCGCCTTGGCGGCAGCATCCTTGCGCAGGTGCATAACGAGTTCGGCACGCAGTGCCCCGACCTCGACGAGCCCAAGCGCCTTGCCCACTTCTTCCACGCGGTGCAGCGCTTATCGCGCGAAGGCTTGGTTCTCGCTTATCACGACCGGTCGGATGGCGGGCTCTTTGCGACCGTTTGCGAGATGGCCTTTGCCGCACATTGCGGCGTAACTCTGAGCCTCGACGCACTCGCCTCGGACGCCTGGACCGACGACGTGGACGGCTTCCGGCGCAACGGCGAGGAACAGCTTGCCGGCCGCGTCCGGGACCGGGCGATTGCCGCGCTGTTCGCAGAGGAGCTCGGCGCACTGCTGCAGATCCGCGCCCCGGATCGCGGTAGAGTCATGGCTGTACTGCGTGAGGAGGGCGTCCATGCCTTTGCGAGCCTGGTCGGATTTCTGAACGACAAGGATGAAATTCGCTTCGTGCGCAATGCCAAGCACGTCTTTGCCGAAAAGCGCATCGACCTGCAACGCGCCTGGTCCGAGACGACCTGGCGCATGCAGGCCCTGCGCGACAACCCGGACTGCGCCCGCGAGGAATACGACCGCGTGCTGGACGCAGCGGACCCCGGACTATCGGTCAACCTGACCTTCAATCCTTCCGAGGATGTTGCGGCGCCGTTCATTTCCAAAGGCGCGCGACCGCGCGTTGCAATCCTCCGCGAGCAGGGCGTGAACGGGCAGGTGGAGATGGCTGCGGCCTTCCATCGCGCGGGATTCGAAGCGGTCGACGTCCACATGAGCGACATCATTGCGGCGCGCGTGGAACTCGCGCAGTTCGCCGGGTTCGCCGCCGGGGGCGGATTTTCCTACGGCGACGTTCTGGGTGCCGGCCAAGGGTGGGCGAAGTCCATCCTCTTCAACCCGAAAGCGCGCGAAGAATTCGAGGCATTTTTCCGGCGCGGCGACACGTTTGCGCTCGGCGTATGCAATGGATGCCAGATGATGACGGCGCTCAAAACCCTGATCCCCGGTGCGGCAAGTTGGCCGGCTTTCCTGCGCAACCGCTCCGAACAGTTCGAAGCGCGTTTCGTCGAGGTGGAGATCGCGTCGAGCCCGTCGCTATTTTTCGACGGCATGGCCGGCAGCCGCATGCCGGTCGCCACGGCGCACGGCGAAGGCCGAGCGGTGTTCGATGCGCCGGACCACCAGCGCTCGGCGCTCGTCGCGATGCGCTTCGTCGACCACAAGGGCGCCGTGGCGGAAAACTATCCTCAGAATCCCAATGGCTCGCCCCTGGGCATCACCGGCCTGACTACCGCCGATGGCCGCTTCACGGTTGTCATGCCGCATCCGGAACGCGTGTTCCGGTCCGTGCAGATGTCATGGGCACCGGACGATTCCCCGGAGGATTCGCCTTGGATGCGCATGTTCCGCAATTGCCGCCGCAAGGTCGGCTGACTTTTCCCGCCGTTCCTTTTTCGCAAGACCACCAAGGAGACACACGCAATGACCGAAATCGTCCGCCGTGAATCGAAGGGCATCCTGAGCAGCGCCGTCGAATACGGCAATACCGTCTACCTCGCCGGCCTGACTGCCGACGACCAATCGCAGGACTCGAAGGGACAGGCCGAGCAGATCCTCGCAAAAATCGACAAGCTGCTCGCAGCATGCGGCTCGAACAAGTCGAAGGTCCTCACGGCGACGATCTGGGTGAGCGATATCCGCAACCGCGCGAACATGAACGAAGCCTGGTCAGCGTGGGCCGACCCGAAGAACCTCCCTGCACGGGCGTGCGTCGAGGCGAAAATGGCCGATCCGAAGTGCCTGGTCGAAATCATGGTGGTCGCGGCCAAGTAATCCCATGCTGAAGACGATCCTGGTCGTGGAGGACGACGACACCATGCGGGAGCTCTTGCGCCTGCATCTCACCACGGCCGGGTATGCCGTGCGTGTGGCG
>JANXRZ010000286.1 GCA_025352885.1 Pseudomonadota bacterium
TGACCGGCGGGATGGGCGGCCTGGGCGAATCGATTTCGACCAAAATGGCCGACGCCGGATACAAGGTTGTGGTTACGTATTCGCCGTCGAACACGAAGTGGAAAGGCTGGATCGACGAGATGAAGGGGCGCGGCTATTCGTTCGGCGCCTACCCGGTAGATGTCGCCGACTTCGACGATGCGGCAGCCAAGGTCGCCCAGATCCAGCAGCAGATAGGCGCGATCGACATCCTCGTGAACAACGCGGGCATCACGCGCGACATGACGTTCAAGAAGATGACCAAGGCCGACTGGGACGCGGTGATGCACACCAACCTCGACTCCTGCTTCAACATGACCAAGCAGGTGATGGACGGCATGGTCGAGCGCAGCTGGGGCCGCGTGATCAACGTGTCTTCGGTCAACGGCCAGAAAGGCGCCTTCGGCCAGACCAACTACTCGGCGGCCAAGGCCGGCATCCACGGCTTCACCAAGGCCCTCGCGCTGGAGGTCGCCAAGAAAGGCGTGACGATCAACACGATCTCGCCCGGCTACATCGGCACCAAGATGGTGACGGCGATCCCGCGCGAGATCCTCGATTCCAAGATCCTGCCGCAGATCCCGCTCGGGCGACTTGGCAAGCCAGACGAGGTTGCCGGTCTGATCATCTACCTGTGCTCGGAGGAGGCGGCGTTCGTGACCGGCGCCAACATCTCGATCAACGGTGGCCAACACATGTATTGATGCAGTAAAGGAGTAAGACATGGAAAATTCCGTCCGACTGATCAAGAAATACCCGAACCGCCGGCTCTACGACACGAAGACGTCGAGCTACATTACGCTCGTCGACGTGAAGCAGATGGTGCTCAAGCAGGAGGAGTTCCAGGCGGTCGACGCCAAGACGGGCGACGACCTCACGCGCCAGATCCTGCTCCAGATCATCCTCGAGGAGGAGTCGAGCGGCACGCCGATGTTCACTTCGGACGCGCTCTCGCAAATGATCCGAACCTACGGCAATGCCATGCAGGGCATGATGGGCGGCTACCTGGAAAAAAACATCAACGCGTTCCAGGAGATGCAGAAGTCGCTCCAGGAGCAGTCCACCAAGCTGTACGGTGATGGCGCAAAGGTGCCCACGGAGATGTGGACCCAGTTCATGAGCATGCAGGGGCCGGCCATGCAAGGGCTCATGCAGACCTACATGGAGCAGAGCCAGAAGATGTTCGCGCAGCTGCAGGAGCAGATGACCAGCCAGTCGCGCAACATGTTCACCGGTTTCACGTTCCCGGGATTTCCCCCCGGCACCAAGCCCGACCAGGGATCGTCCGACAAGAAGTCCTGATGGCGGGTGCAAAGACGGTAATAAAAGCGCCGGTCACCAAAGCGGCTGCAACCGCGCAAACGAAGGCCGCGCCGAAAGTCGGGTTCGTCTCGCTGGGCTGTCCCAAGGCGCTTGTGGATTCCGAGCGCATCCTGACCCAGCTCCGGGCAGAGGGGTATGTGATCGCGCCGAGCTACGACGGCGCGGACCTCGTGGTCGTCAACACCTGTGGGTTCATCGATTCGGCCGTCGAAGAGTCGCTCGACGCGATTGGCGAGGCGCTCGCTGAAAACGGCAAGGTCATCGTGACCGGATGCCTCGGTGCCAAGGAGGGCGTGGTGCAAGCCGCGCACCCTTCCGTTCTCGCGGTCACCGGCCCGCATGACACCGAAGGCGTGATGAATGCGGTGCACGCGCACCTGCCGAAGCTGCATGACCCTTACACCGATCTCGTGCCCCCGCAGGGTATCCGCCTCACGCCCAAGCACTTCGCCTATCTCAAGATTTCCGAGGGCTGCAATCACCGCTGCACGTTCTGCATCATCCCTTCGATGCGTGGCGACCTCGTTTCGCGCCCGATCGGCGAAGTGATGCAGGAGGCCGAGAACCTCGTAAAAGCAGGCGTAAAGGAATTGCTAGTGATTTCGCAGGACACGAGTGCGTATGGCGTCGACGTCAAGTACCGCACCGGGTTCTGGCAAGGCCGCCCGGTCAAAACCAAGATGACCGCGCTTTGCGAAGCGCTTGGTGAGCTCGGCGTGTGGATCCGATTGCACTACGTATACCCCTATCCGAGCGTCGACGAAGTGGTGCCGCTCATGGCCGCCGGAAAAATCCTGCCTTACCTCGACGTGCCGTTCCAGCACGCGAGCCCGCGCATCCTGAAGCTCATGAAGCGGCCGGCCAATTCAGAGAACACGCTCGAGCGCATCCGCGCATGGCGCGCGATCTGCCCGGATATCACGATCCGCAGCACGTTCATTGCGGGCTTTCCGGGTGAGACTGAGGAGGAGTTCGAGTCGCTGCTCCGGTTCCTCGAGGAAGCGCAGCTCGATCGCGTCGGGTGCTTCGCCTACTCGCCGGTGGACGGCGCCAAGGCGAACGACCTGCCCGATCCGGTGCCTGGCGAAATCAGAGAAGAACGCCGCGAGCGTTTCATGCTGGCGCAGGCGAAGATCAGCACGGCGAAGCTCAAGGCGAAAGTTGGCAAGACCCTGCGCGTGCTCGTGGACGAGACAGATCGCAAAGGCGCAATCGCGCGATCGTCCGCGGATGCGCCGG
>JANXRZ010000032.1 GCA_025352885.1 Pseudomonadota bacterium
GGGCTTCGGCGTCTCGCTGATTGACGTGAAGCGCAGCTTCTACGCCGGACCGGCGATCGGTTTGCAACTGGCCGGGTACCAGAAACTGATGGAGCAAGACAAGACCGCCCCGAAGATCAAGAACCGTTTCGCGCTGCAACTGAACGCGGACGGTAAGTATCGGCTGATGCACTTTAAGGACCCCAACGACGCGAGCGTTTTTCTTGCCTGCCTCACTACTCACCACTGGAAGGAAAAATATGGAAAGCATGATTGCGCGTGACCTCTCCGTCACGCTGACGATGCCCCCGGAGATTGCGCAGACCCTTGCGCGGGAATCGGGTGCCTTGATCGTGGCCGAAGCCTTCGTCGTCGATGGCCCCGAGATGGCCGTGATCGCCAACGAAGAGCTGCGGCAGATCAAGGCCAGGGCGGCGAACATCACTGCGATGCGGGATCGCTTCATCGCGAAGGTGCAGGAATTCTTCAACCAGCCGTTGAGGGCGTTGAGTGACGCCGAAGCGTTGCTGAAATCCCGGCTGCTGACCTACCAGATCGAACAGAGCCAGATCGCCAACGAAGCCCGCCTCAAGGTCGAGACCGAAGAACGCGCGCGCCGGCAGAAGGCGGAACAGGTTGCCGCTGCTGCGCGCGCTGAGGCCGAAGAGCGCGCCAGGCAGGAGCGAGCCAAGGCCGCGCAAGCCGAGAAACGTCGGCAGGAGGCCGAAGCCGCGGGCAATGCCGCCGCCGCTCGCGCCGCCGCCGAAGCCGCCGCCAAGGCCAACGAGCGAGCCCAGGCCGCGACAGAGAACGGCGAGGCGAAGGCGCAGGAAGCCATTCTGACCGCCGCAGCCACGGCCCCGACAGTCGTCGTACCGGTTCCGGTGAAGTTGGCGGGCTTCTCGACGCGCGACAACTGGACTGCGGAGATGACGGCTGCGACCGAAGCGGAAGCCGTCCGGCTGATTGTCGCCGCCCTGCCCGAGCGCCCGGATTTTGCGGCCTACCTCAAGATCGACGCGCTGTCCCTGAACAAGCTTGCCAAGGCGCAGAAAGACCTGATGGCGGTTCCGGGCTTCCGGGCCAAGAACACGCCGATCAGCGCGTCAAGGGCTGCGTGATGGCCTCGCTAAATTCTGTGCAGATCATCGGCCACCTCGGTCGCGACCCGGAGGTTCGTTACCTGCCCGACAACACGGCGGTAGCAAACATCAGCGTCGCCACGTCGGAGGAATGGAAGGACAAGGCCACGGGCGAAAAGAAGTCGGCTACCGAGTGGCATCGAGTCGGATTCTTCGGGCGCCTAGCCGAGATTGCGGGCGAGTACCTCAAGAAGGGCTCGCAGGTCTACGTCGAAGGGCAACTGAAAACGCGGAAGTGGACCGACAAGGATGGGATCGAGAAATACACAACGGAGATCCGGGCTTCGAGGATGTTGATGCTTGGCGGAACGCCCGGCGGCAACCGAGACGATCACGAAGGTCCGCCAACGACGGGGCCGTCGAAGTCCTCGCCACGCGACATAGACGACATTCCATTCTAGATAAGGAAGCCATGAACAACCATCCCAAGAGCCTCGCAGTGCCTCTCATTGATGGAGCGGGCATGAGTTATCACGATTTCATCGCGCGGAAGCTGTCCACGGTTGCGCCGGTAGGTTTCCCGGTCGGCGACCTGCCGGCATGGCTGTTCCCGCATCAGTCCGATCTGACCCGATGGGCACTGCGTCGCGGTCGAGCCGCCATCTTCGCCGATACCGGACTGGGCAAGACCAGGATGGAACTGGCATGGGCCGATGCCGTGTATCGGCATACCGGGCTACCCGTTCTGATGCTCGCGCCGCTGGCAGTGGCGGATCAGACCGTTTCCGAGGGGCGCGATGTCGGGGTCGATGTTGTCAATGCCCGCGAGCAAGCGCAAGCCGGGGCGATCACGATCACGAACTACGAGAGACTGCACCGGTTCGACGCATCGCGGTTCGGCGCCGTAGTGCTGGACGAGTCAAGCGTCATCAAGCATCACGCAGCAAAGACCTTCGGGCTACTGCGCGAAGCGTTCGGCCGCACCCCGTATCGGCTTTGCGCAACCGCTACGCCCGCTCCGAATGACTGGACAGAACTCGGCACGCACGCCGAATTCCTAGGCATTTGCACGCGGCAGGAAATGCTCTCGGAGTATTTCATCCACGACGGTGGAGACACGCAATCGTGGCGGCTTAAAGGTCATGCGCAGCGACAGTTTTGGCGCTGGGTGTCGTCGTGGGGGGCGATGGTTCGCAAGCCCTCCGATTTGGGGCATGACGATGCGGCCTATGCATTGCCGCCGTTGAAGGTAATGGAGCACACGACGACATCCGATGTTGTGCCGGAGGGCGTGTTGTTCGCGACCGAAGCGCAAAGTTTATCGGAGAGGCGGGCGGCCCGGAAAGCAAGCATTACGGGGCGCGTCAAGCAGTGCGCCGCGATAGTCAACGCCAGCAGCGAGCCGTGGATCATCTGGTGCGATCTGAACGCAGAAGGCGACGCCATGGGAGAGTCGATCCCGGGCGCCGTCGAAGTTCGGGGATCTGACGACATCGACCACAAGGAGGGCGCCTTGCGCGCTTTTGCGCGCGGCGAGATTCGCGTGCTCATCACGAAGCCATCCATCGCTGGGTGGGGCCTGAATTGGCAGCACTGCGCACGCATGGCCTTTGTTGGCGTAACGGATTCGTGGGAGGCCTATTACCAAGCCATGCGCCGTTGCTGGCGGTTTGGCCAGCGCCGCGAGGTTGAGGTCCACATCTTCGCATCCGAGATGGAGGGCGCGGTGGTGGCGAACCTCAAGCGCAAGGACGCCGCGGCGCTGCTGATGGGCGAGGCGTTGTCGCGGGAAACGAACGCCGCCGTGCGCGCCGAGATTCACGGCGCCCGCCAAGAGACGAACGCATACCAACCCGCCAAAGCCATCACGGCCCCGGCATGGCTTCAATCGGAGACCGCATGAATTGCTTGGATCAAGATTTGTCGGAGCAGTGGGCGATCTACCACGGCGATTGCGTGGAGGTCATGAAAGGTCTGCCGGATCGATCGGTGGATTACTCGATTTTCTCGCCGCCGTTTTCGTCCCTGTACACCTACAGCAACAGTCCGCGCGACCTTGGCAATTGCCGGTCGGACGAAGAATTCTTCGCCCACTTCGATCACGTCATCGAGCAACTTCTGAGGTTGATGAAGCCCGGTCGCAACGTGTCGTTCCACTGCATGCTCATTCCTACGCTCAAGGAGCGGGACGGCTATATCGGGTTGAAGGATTTCCGTGGGGATCTGATCCGTGCATTTCAGTCGCATGGGTTCATTTACGCGAGCGAGGTATGTATCTGGAAAGACCCGGTAACCGCGATGCAGCGGACGAAGGCCCTTGGGTTGCTGCACAAGACCGTGCGTGAGAACGCGAGCATGTCGCGGCAGGGAATCCCGGATTACCTGGTCACGATGCGCGCGCCAGGCGAGATCGAGGACCGCGTGCGGCACGATCCGAAAGACTACCCGGTGAGCAAATGGCAGGGCGTGGCATCGCCAATCTGGACCGACATCGATCCGAGCGACACGCTGCAATACACCAGTGCTCGGGAGAACGGAGACGAACGGCATATCTGCCCCCTGCAACTTGAGGTGATCCGAAGGGGTGTTGATCTGTGGACGAACCCTGGAAATGTGGTGCTGTCGCCGTTCATGGGAATTGGCAGCGAGGGCCACGTATCGGTGCAGATGGGCCGACGTTTCATCGGGATAGAACTGAAGGGTTCGTATTTCCGGCAGGCCAGTCGAAACCTGAAGCAGTCGCTTGCGCAGTCAGACCTGTTTGCCTCAGATCCTGGGGCGTCTGTGGCTACCTGTGACGCGCCGACGATCGAAGGCGATACGCCGCCCGCTCCCACTGACGACGAAAAGAAGCCCGGCTCTGGGCGCAAGGGGTCGGGCCGCGATGTCGAGTAAGCGGCTGATGTCCTGGGACGGGCTGTTGACCGGCGATGACGCGGTAAAGCCGCGCGTGACGTGCGCGCCGTCGGTTGTCGTCCTGGATGGGAAACGGGTGGACCCGCAGACTTTCGCCGCGGAGATCAGGGCGCGGGAGAAAGCTGAGGTCATGGAGGCCGGACGGGAGGCGGCGCGGCGCAAGAAAGTGGCGGCTCGCGCGAAGCTCCATGCCAAGCCATGAGGCCGACCCC
>JANXRZ010000041.1 GCA_025352885.1 Pseudomonadota bacterium
GGCCCCGCCGCCCTATGCCGCCTTTACGCATTGCGATGCGGTCGTTGCGAAACGTCTCGAGGAATTCGGGCGTTGCATCGGGAAAGAAGACCTTGACCGTTGCAGGCATGAAGGCCAAAGCGACCGTGACGTTGAAGAGCACCGCTTCGGCAAACTGGGTCATCGCGCTCATCGCGAGCGTATCCCCATAGGCAAACAACGTCGGCGAAGGCGCGTACGCGTCGATGGCCCGGGCGATGAGGCCGGAGTCGCAATAGACGTCGGCGTCGATCTGCAGCACCGGCGTCCTGCGATAACCGCCCGTCAATGCGATGACGTCCGGCTTGGGGAGGACGGACGGGATGATCACGGACTTCCAAGCGAGTTGCTTGAATCCGAAAATCGCACGGATCTTCTCGGCATACGGCGACGCGGGGTAATGGTGCAGGACGATCTCGGGCATGCGGTCTCTCCAGGGAAGCTGGGCGGAAGCGATCCTAAGCTATCATTCCCGTCCCCTACGGCTCAACCAGTGAAACGATCATGAAAGCTATCCTTTGCAAGGCGTTCGGCCCGCCCGAAACGCTGGTCTATGAAGACATCCCCCCTCCCGTTCCGGGCAAGGGCGAGGTGGTCGTCACTGTGAAGGCCGCCAGCGTCAATTTCCCCGACGTTCTCATCATCGAAAACAAATACCAGTTCAAGCCGCCCCTGCCTTTTTCACCGGGAAGCGAGCTTGCCGGCATCGTGAAAGTTGTGGGCGAAGGCGTGACGAGCTTCAAGCCGGGCGACAAGGTCATCGCCTTTACGGGGTCGGGCGCGTTCGCCGAAGAAGTCAAGGCCACGGCTGCGCAACTGATCCCGATGCCGCAGGGCATGGACTTCGAGACGGCGGCGTCCTTCATCCTCACTTACGGCACTTCCGACCACGCGTTGCGCGATCGGGGCGAATTGAAGGCGGGGGAGACCCTGCTGGTGCTGGGAGCCGCGGGCGGTGTGGGCATTGCAGCGATCGAGATCGGCAAGGCGCTCGGCGCCAAAGTCATCGCCTGCGCCTCCAGCACCGAGAAACTCGAAGTCTGCAAGCAGCATGGTGCCGACGAACTGATCAATTACTCGACCGAAGATCTGCGTGAGCGGATCAAGGCGATCACCGGCGGCAAGGGAGTGGATGTCGTGTACGACCCGGTCGGGGGTGCGTACACCGAACTCGCCTTGCGCTCGACCGCCTGGCGCGGCCGCCTGCTCGTCGTCGGATTCGCCGCCGGCGACATCCCCAAGATCCCGCTCAACCTGACGCTGCTCAAGGGCTGCTCGATCGTCGGCGTGTTCTGGGGCGATTTCACGAAGCGCCAGCCGAAGGAGTTCATCCAGAGCGTGATGCAGCTGGGCAAGTGGTACTCCGAAGGCAAGCTCAAGCCGCATATCTCGGCGAAGTTCCCGCTTGCCAAGGCGGCGGACGCCCTGAAGATGATGGCCGCGCGGCAGGTCAAGGGCAAAGTCGTACTCGTTCCCTGAGGTGCCGGGCATGCGCGTGAGGCGGCTTGCGTGCCTGCTGCTGGCTGTGGTTTTCGTGAGTGCGGCCGGCGCCTTTCCTACACGTCCGCTAGCCATCATCGTTCCGCAGCCTCCGGGTGGCGCGAACGATGCACTCACCCGCGCCATCGCGCAGAAGCTGCAGGAGACCCTTGGCCAGCCCGTGATCGTGGATTTCCGGCCCGGCGGCGGCGTGATCGTCGGTACGCAAGCGCTTGCGCGAAGCGCGCCCGGCGGCCATACGCTCGGCCTTATCACCAGCGGGCACAGCCTGAACCAGGCTTTGAGGAAGGACCTGCCCTACGATTCGGTCAAGGACTTCTCCCTGGTGGCACGCATCGGCTACTACGTCATGGCGCTCGTCGCCGTGCCGGGGTTCGAGGCGAACGACGTCAAAGGGTTAGTTGCAGCGGCCAAGGCGAAACCCGGGTCGATCCAGTACGCGTCCCTTGGCATCGGCGGCGCGACGCACCTTGCGGGCGAGATGCTCAAGCTCATGGCCGGCATCGATCTCCAGCACGTGCCTTACAACGGCAGCGCGCCGGCCTACCGGGACATGCTCGGCGGCAGAGTGTCGACCGCGTTCGTGATCCTCAACTCGGCATTGCCGCATGTGAGGGCGGGAAGGCTGAAGGTGCTCGCGGTGACCAACCCCAAGCGCAGCCAGGTTTACCCGCATTACCCGACGGTCGGTGAAACCGTCGCCGGCTATGAATTGACAAGCTGGGCCGGCTTCGCGGTGCCAGGTGGTACGCCGAAAGAAGCGACGCAGGCGCTCTCGGCTGCCGTGCTCAAGTGCCTGCAGTCCCCCGACCTGCGGCAAAGGCTCACCGACTACGGTCTCGAACTCGCGCCGCTCGGCTCAGGCGAGTTCGAGTCGTTCGCGCGAAGCGAGGCGGAACGATTCGCGGTCATCGCTCGCGACACCGGATTCAAGCTCGACCAATGACAGGACACTCATGACTGAAAAAGTGCTCGTGATCGGAACCGGCGCGATCGGCGCGTTTTACGGCGGCGTCCTTGCAAAAGCCGGCTGCGAGGTCTCGGCCGTCGCGCGCTCCGGGTTCGATGCTGTTTCGGCCAACGGCTACCGCATCGAAAGCCATCTTGGCGACTTGTCGTGGCGGCCCTCGCAAGTCGTCCGGTCGAGTAGCGAGTACAAGGGCGAGCCGGACTACCTGCTGGTGTGCCTGAAGCTCACGGTCGAAACCGATCCGGTCGCGCTGATCCGACCCGCGCTTGGGCCCCGCACGGCCATCGTCCTCGTCGCAAATGGAATCGATATCGATGCGCCGGTCGCGGCCGCGTTCCCGGACAACGAACTCGTTGCCGGCGTGGCTTACGCCGCGGTGAGCCGAGAGTCTTCTGGCGTCGTGCGTCACCATTCGGAGTACACCCGCCTCGTGCTCGGCAGGTATCCGGGCGGCCCTTCTTCAGGCGCAGCGCGGCTGGCCGAACTCATCAAGCAGGGCGGATCGAGCGCCGCTGTCAATGAAGACATCGTCGGCGCGCGCTGGCAGAAATGCGCCTGGAACACCGTCTTCAATCCGATTTCTGCGCTCGGCGGTGGTCTCGGCGCCCAGGACATTCTCGGAAGCGAGGATAGCCGGCAGTTCGTGCGCGAGGCCATCGCCGAGTTTGCTGCGATTGCCGCGGCCGCGGGCCACCCGATTCCGGGCGATACGGCTGACAAGCTGATAGCCGGGACGCTCAGGATGCCGAACTACGTTTCCAGCATGGGCCAGGACCAGTTGGCCGGGCGGCCGATGGAAACCGAGGCGTTGCTCGGAAACGTCGTGCGCATCGCGGCGAGGCTGGGTGTGCCGGCACCCCGGCTCGGGACGCTCTATGCCTTGCTGAAAATGGCGGAGAAGCGAACGCCCGCCTGATTCAGGCAGTGCGCGGATCGCCGGACGGCAGTGTGCCGTCCCCTTCCCCAAGCGCAAGCTGCATGGTCACCGTATCGACCCAGCGACCGAATTTGAACCCGGAAGACCGGAGCATGCCTGCGCGGAGGAATCCCTGGCTCGCATGCAAGCCGATCGAGCCTGCATTTGCGCTGTCGCCGATCACCGCAATCATCTGCCGGTAGCCGAGCGCCGTGCAGCGTTCGATGAGCCCGGTGAGGAGCGCCTTGCCGATGCCATTGCCCTGCAGCCCATTCTTTATGTAGATCGAGTCTTCGAGCGTGAAGCGGTAAGCCGAACGGGTGCGGAAGAGCGTGCAATAGCCGTAACCCACCACGCCGCCATTCCTCTCGGCGACCAGGTAGGGTAGGCCTTTTGCGGCAACCTCATCGAAGCGGCGCTGCATCTCGTCGACATCCGGGGGCACTTCCTCGTAAGTCGCGAGCCCATGCAACACGTGATGCGCGTAAATCGCCTGGATGGCGGGCAGGTCCGCTGGGACAGCGGCGCGAATCCGAACGCCGCCTGAGGCATCAGCGGGCGTAATCGGGTTCCTCGCGATCGAGGATGCGCTTGAGGGCATCGAAATGGGCTTCGGAATACAGGGTGGTTTGCTCAAGCAGCAGGTCGTAGGTCTTCTTAGCAACTTGTTCACTTATCGGCCGGAGCTTGCGGCCGGTCGAGAGGGCAAGCACCTGCAGGCGGCAGGCCCGCTCGAGGTAGTACATGAGGTCGAAGGCCTCGGCCACGCTTTTCCCAACGACGATCACGCCGTGGTTGGCGAGGAACAGGACGCGCTTCGATCCCAGCACGCGCGCCAGCCGGTCACCTTCCGCGTTGTCCACCACCAGACCGTTGTATTCGTCGTCGTAGGCAATGTCCTCGACGAAGCGAAGGGCATTCTGCTCGACCATCTCGAGGCGCCCGGGCAACGTCAGCGTCAGCGCGGTCGCGAAAGGCATATGCGTGTGCAGCACACAGGCTGCATTCGGGTTCGCGAGGTGGATCCGCGAATGGATATAGAACGCCGTCTTCTCGAACTCGCCTTCGCCTTGGAGAATGCGCCCGGTGGCATCCAGCGTGAGGAGGTTGGAGGCCGTGACCTCCGCCCAGTGCAGGCCGAACCGGTTCAGGAGGAACCTGTCCTTGCTTCCCGGCAGCATGAGCGTCAGGTGGTTGCACACGCCCTCGTGCATATCCAGACGCACGGCCAGCCGAAAAGCAGCCGCCAAGTCAATCCTGGCCGCCCGCTCAAGCGCAGTGCTCGATTCGATGGTCTCTGCCTTGCCCATGGGATCTCCCGAGTCTTGGCCCGATTATAAGAAAAAGGGCAGCCGAAGCTGCCCTTTTTCCCAACAGTCGAAAAACCTTACTGGCCGGTTGTCGCCTCCGCCGGCGTCTCTTCACCCACCGGCACGAACTCGACCGGAGGCGGTTCCGCAGCCTGTTGCTTGCGCATGTTGTGGAACGCCATGCCGGTGCCCGCGGGAATCAGGCGGCCGACGATGACGTTTTCCTTGAGTCCGCGCAGGCCGTCTTTCTTGCCCATGATCGCGGCTTCGGTCAGCACCCTCGTGGTCTCCTGGAACGAAGCAGCGGAGATGAACGAGTCCGTCGACAGGGACGCCTTGGTGATGCCAAGGAGCATGTACGAGAACGTCGCCGGCTTCTTGCCCGCCGCTTCGGCCTTCTCGTTGTCCTCGAGGATCTCGGCTTTCTCGGCCTGCTCGCCGACGATGAACTCGGTTTCGCCCGGATCGTCGATCTGGACCCGGCGCAGCATCTGCCGCACGATCACCTCGATGTGCTTGTCGTTGATCTTCACGCCTTGCAGGCGGTACACATCCTGCACTTCGTCGATGATGTAACGCGCAAGCGCTTCCACTCCCAGCAGGCGCAGCAGGTCATGCGGATCGACCGGCCCGTCGACGATCATCTCGCCCTTGTTCACTACTTGGCCGTCGTGCACCAGCACGTGCTTGTCTTTCGGGATCAGGTACTCGTGCTGGACGCTCTCGAGATCGGTGATCACCAAACGCTGCTTACCCTTGGTGTCCTTGCCGAACGAAACCGTGCCGGTGACTTCCGCCAGCATGCCGGCGTCTTTCGGTGCACGGGCCTCGAACAGCTCGGCCACGCGAGGTAGACCCCCGGTGATGTCACGTGTCTTGGACGATTCCTGCGGGATCCGCGCGAGAACCTCGCCGACCTGCACGGTCTGCCCGTCGCGTACTGCAATGACGGCGCCGACCTGGAACGTGATGCTGACCGCGTGATCGGTGCCTGCAATGCGTACGTCTTCGCCCGCTTCGTTGATTAGCCGAACCTGAGGACGCACCCCTTTGGCCGTCGTGCTCGAACGCCGCTTGGCATCGATCACCACGAGGGTCGAAAGCCCTGTGACTTCGTCTACCTGCTTGGCGACCGTTACGCCGTCTTCGACGTTCTCGAACCGGACGGTGCCCGCGTACTCGGTAATGATCGGGCGGGTATGCGGATCCCACATGGCCATCTGCGAGCCGGCCTTGACGACCTTCCCGTCCGTGGCCAGCAAGGTGGCGCCGTAGGGAACCTTATGACGCTCGCGCTCCCGGGCGCTGTCGTCGACGATCATCACTTCACCCGAGCGGGAGATGACAACCTTCTCGCCCTTGGCGTTGGTGACATAGCGCATGAGCGGCGTGAAACGCACGGTGCCGTTCGACTTCGCTTCGACGTTGCTCTGCACCGCGGTACGCGATGCTGCGCCGCCGATATGGAACGTGCGCATCGTGAGCTGGGTCCCCGGCTCGCCGATCGACTGGGCGGCTATGACGCCGACCGCTTCGCCGACGTTGACCAGCGATCCCCGGCCCAGGTCGCGACCATAGCAGCGTGAGCACAGGCCCCAGCGCGTTTCGCAGGTCAGCGGTGTACGGACCTTGACTTCGTCGATGCCGAGCTCGTCGATGCGCTCGATATGCTCTTCCTCGATCAGCGAACCCGCCTTGAAGAGCGTGTCCTGCGTCTCGGGGTGCGGCAGGTCGATCGCCAGCACGCGGCCGAGGATGCGCTCGCGCAGGGCCTCGACCACTTCGCCGCCTTCGACCAGCGCTTTCATGGACACCCCGTTGGTCGTTCCGCAGTTCTCTTCGATGACGACGAGATCCTGCGTAACGTCGACCAGGCGGCGGGTCAGATAACCCGAGTTCGCCGTCTTGAGTGCGGTGTCGGCCAGGCCTTTACGCGCGCCGTGCGTGGAGATGAAGTACTGCAGCACGTTCAGGCCTTCACGGAAGTTCGCCGTGATGGGCGTCTCGATGATCGAGCCGTCGGGCTTCGCCATCAGGCCGCGCATGCCCGCCAGCTGGCGGATCTGGGCGGCTGAACCACGGGCGCCGGAGTCGGCCATCATGTAGATGGAGTTGAACGACTCCTGCTTGACGTCCTTGCCCTTGTGGTCCTTGACCGCTTCCTCGCCGAGCTCGGTCATCATCGCCTTGCCGACCTGCTCACCGCAGCGCGACCAGATGTCGACGACCTTGTTGTAGCGCTCGCCGATCGTCACTAGACCCGAGGTGTACTGGCTCTCGATCTCTTTGACTTCGGTCTCCGCATCCTCGAGCAGCTTTTTCTTCGCCGTCGGGATCAGCATGTCCTTCACGCCGAACGAGATGCCCGCGCGGGTCGCCGTCGTGAAGCCGGCCTGCATGAGCTTGTCGGCGAAGATGACCGTCTCGCGCAGCCCGCACGTGCGGAACGACGCATTGATCAGCTTGGAAATCTCTTTTTTCTTGAGCGACTTGTTGATCAAGGAGAACGGAAGCCCGGGCGGGAGGATCTCCGACAGCAGCGCCCGGCCCACAGTGGTCTCGTAACGCGTCGTCTTGGCGGTCTTCTCGCCATCTTCGGAGACGTCGAATTCGTTGATGCGCACCCAGACGCGGGCGAGCAGGTCGACCTGGCGAGCCTCGTAGGCGCGCGACACTTCGGCGAGGTTGGCGAACGCCATGCCTTCGCCTTTGGCGTTTACGCGCATGCGGGTGCCATAGTACAGGCCCAGCACGATGTCCTGCGACGGCACGATGATCGGCTCGCCGTTGGCGGGCGACAGCACGTTGTTCGACGCCAGCATCAGCGTGCGCGCTTCCATCTGCGCTTCAAGCGACAACGGGACGTGGACAGCCATCTGGTCGCCGTCGAAGTCGGCGTTGAAAGCTGCACAAACGAGCGGGTGCAACTGGATGGCCTTGCCCTCGATCAGCACCGGCTCGAAAGCCTGGATGCCGAGGCGGTGGAGCGTCGGGGCTCGGTTCAGCATGACCGGGTGCTCGCGGATGACTTCTTCGAGGATGTCCCAGACCTCGGGCACTTCCTGTTCGACCAGGCGCTTGGCGGCCTTGATCGTGGTGGCCAGGCCGAGCAACTCGAGCTTATTGAAGATGAACGGCTTGAAGAGTTCCAACGCCATCTTCTTCGGCAGGCCGCACTGGTGCAGCTTGAGCTGCGGACCGACGACGATGACCGAACGGCCCGAGTAGTCGACGCGCTTGCCGAGCAGGTTCTGGCGGAACCGGCCGCCCTTGCCCTTGATCATGTCGGCGAGCGACTTGAGCGGACGCTTGTTCGCGCCCGTCATCGCCTTGCCGCGACGACCGTTGTCGAGGAGCGAGTCCACGGCTTCCTGCAGCATGCGCTTTTCGTTGCGCACGATGATCTCGGGCGCCTTGAGCTCGAGCAGCCGCTTGAGGCGGTTGTTGCGGTTGATGACGCGGCGATACAAGTCGTTCAGGTCGGACGTGGCAAAGCGGCCGCCGTCCAGGGGGACGAGGGGGCGCAGTTCCGGCGGCAGCACCGGCAGCACTTCCATCACCATCCAGTCCGGCTTGATGTTGGAGTTCTTGAAGCCCTCCATCACCTTGAGGCGCTTGGCCAGCTTCTTGAGCTTCGCGTCCGAGCTGGTGGCTTCGAGGTCCTTCCTGAGCTGCTCGATGTCGTGGTTCAGGTCGATCGAGCGCAGCAGTTCGCGAATCCCCTCGGCACCCATGGTGGCCGAGAAGTCATCCCCGAATTCCTCGACTTTGGCGAGATAGTCGTCTTCGGTCAGCAGCTGGCAGCGCTTGAGCGGCGTCATGCCGGGATCGGTCACGACGAAGGCTTCGAAGTACAAGACGCGCTCGATGTCGCGCAGCGTCATGTCGAGCACAAGGCCCAGGCGCGACGGCAGGCTCTTGAGGAACCAGATATGCGCGGTCGGGCTCGCGAGCTCGATGTGGCCCATGCGCTCGCGGCGGACCTTGGCGAGCGTCACTTCGACGCCGCACTTCTCGCAGATGACCCCGCGGTGCTTGAGGCGCTTGTACTTGCCGCACAAGCACTCGTAATCCTTGATCGGCCCGAAAATCTTCGCGCAGAACAGGCCGTCCCGCTCGGGTTTGAACGTGCGGTAGTTGATCGTTTCCGGCTTCTTGACCTCGCCGTACGACCACGAACGGATCTTCTCAGGCGATGCCAGCCCGATCTTGATCGCGTCGAATTCTTCGTCCTGCTGAACCTGCTTGAACAGCTCGAGTAGTGCTTTCATCGCGACTCCTCAGTAATCTTAATAACGCTCAAGGTCGATATCGATGCCCAGCGACCGGATTTCCTTCACCAGCACGTTGAAGGACTCCGGCATGCCCGCATCGATCTTGTGATCGCCCTTGACAATGTTTTCGTACACTTTCGTGCGCCCGTTGATGTCGTCCGACTTGACGGTCAGCATTTCCTGCAGCGTGTACGCCGCGCCGTAAGCTTCCAGCGCCCAGACCTCCATCTCGCCGAAGCGCTGGCCACCGAACTGCGCCTTTCCGCCCAGCGGCTGCTGGGTCACGAGGGAGTACGGTCCGGTCGAACGCGCGTGCATCTTGTCGTCGACCAGGTGGTGAAGCTTGAGCACGTGCATGTAACCGACGGTGACCTGTCGATCGAATGCTTCGCCCGTGCGGCCGTCGAACAACGTGACCTGGCCCGACGTGGGCAGCCCCGCCATCTCGAGCATGCCGTTGATCTCGGC
>JANXRZ010000109.1 GCA_025352885.1 Pseudomonadota bacterium
CCTTCCTCCGAGGAGTTTTCGGTCCTCGCCGGGAAGCATGGCGACGTGGCGAGGATCTACAACATCGCCCTTGGCGACCGTGCCGAAACTCGACAGCTCTCCAAATTCGAGCTTCCGGTGATGAATTCCCTGTTGCCAATGGATCAATCTCCCGACAACCCGTTCCGCGACATGAAGCAGATCGCAAGCGAGCAGGTGGAAGTCACTACCCTCGACCGTTTCCTGGAAGAAAATTCGATCCGAACGGTCGATCTCCTCAAGATAGACACCCAGGGGTTCGACCTGAATGTCCTGCGCGGCGCCGAGAAAAGTCTGGCGTCCGGCGTCATCCTGAACGTCTACATCGAGCTCAACTTCGTCCCGATATACGCCGGCCAATTTTCCGCACGGGAAATCGACGACTTCCTCGTTGCGCATGATTTCAAGCTCGTCGATCTCTGCGAAAAGGGCCGCATGGGAGCAGCAATCGGCTGGTGCAATGCCCTGTATACAAAGCAGCAGGCCGCGTCCCCCAGCCTGTCCGGCTGACAAGGCGGCCAGGTGCGCAAAGTCCTGATCGTCAGCCCTCGTTTTCCCCCAATCAACACGCCGGATCTGCACCGCGTGCGCATGTCGTTGCCGTACTACAGAAAGTTCGGGTGGGAGCCCACGGTGTTGTGCGCCACTCCGGAGACGAGCGACGGCGTGCTCGACGAGGCGCTCGAGCGGACTGTTCCCGAGGGAATTCGCGTTGAAAGAGTGCGTGCATGGCCGGAAGCGGCGTGCCGCCGGATCGGCTTCGGCCACTTCAATTATCGCTGCATGCTCCCGCTCTACCGTCGCGGCTCCGACCTGCTCGCGCAGGAGCGCTACGAAGCGGTCTTCTTCTCGACTACTGCGTTTCCCACCTTCGTGCTCGGGCCACGCTGGAGGCGCAAGTACGGATGCCGCATCGTGTACGACTTCCAGGATCCGTGGCGCGCGGGCGAGAGCAAGATCTACGATCGAAGCACCGCGCCGGGAGGAATGCTGAAATACAAGCTCAGCACCGCGCTTGCCATGTGGCTGGAGCCTGTCGCGATGCGGGGCGCCGACCACGTAATCACCGTGTCCGGGCGTTACGTCGAGGCTTTGCGATCGGCTTATGCGTGGCTCGGGCCAGAACAGTTTACGGTCATGCCGTTCGGCGCACCGACATCCGATTTCGAGCTCCTTGCCCGCGATCCGGTGCCGCAACGGGTCTTCGATCGCGGCGACGGCCTTGTGCATTTCGTTTCGATCGGGCGCGGCGGACCCGACATGTTTCCCGTCCTCGACAGGTTTTTTGCCGTGGTCGCGCAACTGCGCGCTGCGGACGCTGCGTGGAATCGGGTGCGCTTCCATTTCGTGGGGACGAACTATTCGCCGGCAGCGATCACTTACAAGGTTGTCGCCCCGTTGGCCGACGCGCGCGGGGTCGCCGACCTGGTGGACGAGCAGCCGGGGCGGATCCCCTATCTCGAATCGCTCCAGGTGCTCAAGGAAAGCCATGGCGTGCTGCTGGTCGGCTCGATCTTCCCCGATTACACGCCTTCGAAGCTTTTCTCGTGCGCGCTTGCGGGCCGGCCAGTGCTTGCGATGCTCCACGCCGGCAGCCTGGCCTCCGGACTCGCTCCGCGATTTGGGAACCTCAGGCTGGCCACGTTCGATTCCGCTCCGCAAGAAGCCGGGTTCTCGGACAGCCTGCGCGAGGGGTTGGGCTGGCTGCATGCGTTGCGCGAGGAGCGCAACCTGGCGCAGAACGGTCCGCTGGATGAATACTCCGCCGAAGCCATGACACGCGCCCAGTGCCGGATCTTCGAAGCCCCCGTGCACGCGGAGGCTCCGTGCCCGGCCTGAAGTCGAGACTCAAGGCGCTTGCCGTCGGGGTGCTCGGCGCCTCCCCACTTCGCAATTGGCCGGTGACCGTCCGCGCCGGATTGGCAAAGGGCGCTCGCTGGACGGCATTCCCGTTTTCGGCGAACTGGCGGATCGGCGGCGAAACCGACCTCGCGGATTTCGTCAAAGGCATCGGCGGCGCGCAAGGCCTGAGCTGCTGGGATCTCGGCGCGCATTTCGGCATCCATACGATCGGGCTCGCCCGCGCCGCGGGACCCCTCGGCGCGGTCGCCGGGTTCGAGCCCGACCCGGTGGCATTCGCCAAGCTCGAGCGCCACGTGCGCATGAACGGACTGGCGAACGTGAAGATCTACCAGGCCGCCGCCTCCGATCGCGATGGCAGCCTCGAGCTCATCGTGACCGGCGGGCTCGGATCGACGGTCACGCACGCGCGCTACGAAGGCGAGGTGCCGGCGGCAGGAACGCCAAGCTTCGATGCGCGCTCGGTCAGGCTCGACACGCTGGTGGAGCGCTCGGAGATCCGCCTGCCCGATCTCATCAAGGTCGACGTGGAGGGCCATGGCGCGAAGGCGCTGGCTGGCGCCATGAATTCGATCGCAAAATCGCTGCCAGCGATCGTCTTCAGCAATCACAGCCCACAGGAATGGGCCGGCACGGCGGCGTTGCTCGCGCCGCTCGGTTACTCGGCCGTGGCCTCCTATGGCGGAGAGGTCGATTGGGCAGCGGATTCGGGGGCTTGCACCGTCATCATGAAACCGCCGGCGCGATAGACCGACGCGATGCCGTCCCGGGTACGCAAGGTCGTCATCCTCAACGGCAATCACCTGTGCCACAACCCGCGCGTGATCAAGGAAGCGGATTGCCTTGCCGCGGCGGGATTCGATGTGGAAGTGCTCGGCGGGTGGCTTGACACGGGGCTCGCCGCGCGTGATCGCGCGCTCGCACCGCTGCAGCGGTTCCGGTTCACGCCCGTGTTCAGCCTTCTCGACGATGAGGGCCGTGCCTCACTGCACGGGAAATTGCTGAGCGGGGAGCGCTGGCTCGGGATGCAGTCGACCCGCTGGCTGGGCCTGCAGAGCCCGTTCGCACTCGGTTACGGAATGCGCGCGCTGCTAGCGGCGGCGCGCAGCCGCGAAGCCGGGCTGTACATTGCGCATTCGGAGCCGGCATTGTGGGTGGTAGGGAGATTGGCGGACGAGGGCAGGCGCATCGGGGTGGACATGGAGGACTGGTTTTCACAGGACCTGATGCCGAAGGCGCGCAGCGTGCGACCGCTTGGCCTGCTGCGCGAGCTCGAGGCGCGGACCCTCCGGCTAGCGGCGCATTCGACGTGCACTTCACAGGCGATGAGTGTTGCGCTCGCGGAGGCTTACGGCGTGGAAACACCCCGGGCAATCTACAACGCTTTTCGCTGGTCGGACAGGGAGGGGCTGGACAATCGCCTGGACGATCGGCGCGACCGGTCCTCGGTTTCGCTCCACTGGTTTTCGCAGTCGATCGGGCCCGGGCGCGGTCTCGAGGATCTTTTTGCCTGCCTTCCTCTCCTGCATGGGCAAGTTGAGATCCACATTCGGGGCAGCCTGTGGAGCGGCCATAAGGCGTGGCTGAAAAATCTCGTTCCAGCAGCGTGGCGTGATCGCGTCCACGTGCATCCGGTCGTTGCGAACGATGCTCTGCTGTCCCGCATCGCCGAGCACGACATTGGGCTCAGCCTGGAGCCGGACAGTCCGCCGAACAAGAACCTGACGGTCTCGAACAAGATCCTCCAGTACGCCCAAGCCGGCCTCGCGATCGTAGCTTCGGCGACGACGGGTAACAGCGAAGTTGCTTCGAAAATTCCCGTTGGCGTGCGTTTCTATGCGCCCGGAAATTCGAAAGCGCTTGCCGCGCAGGTCAACAGCCTGGCCGTGAATGCAGGCGAGCTCGCCCGGGCCAAATCGGCGTGCCTGTCTGCGGCAAAGGCGGTCTTCTGCTGGGAGAAAGTGGCTCCCGACCTGGTGGCGAGCGTGGAGCGCGCTTTTGCCTCATCCGGCAAAAGATGACGGCCGTGCTTCGCGTGCTGCTCACGGCCGACCCGATGCTCCCGGTGCCGCCGCCGCTATACGGGGGAATAGAGCGCATCGTGGACGGACTCGCGAGGGAGCTTTCCGCCCGGGGCCATGTCGTCGGCCTCGTCGCGCACCCCGCGTCCACCTGCCAAGTCGAGTTCTTCCGCCCTTGGACGGGCGCGACACCGGATGGCGGCAGGGATACGCTAGAGAACATGCGGGTGCTTGCCCGGGCCGTGCGCAATTTCCAGCCGGACGTGGTTCACAGCTTTTCAAGCTGATGCTGCTGCTGCCGCTGATGCGCCGCGGGCTTCCCGTGCTCATGTCTTACCAGCGCGAGACCGGCGGCTGGCGAAACCGCGTTGCCGCCCTGGCCGGCGGGCCCTCTTTTGCGTTTAGCGCGTGCAGCGAATTTATCGCAGCCCTGGGCCGCAGGCACGGCGGGCACTGGACGGCGATCCATAATTTCGTCAACGTCGACTTCTACCGCTTCAGCGCGAAGGTCGCTCCCGATGCGCCGCTGGTATTCCTGAGCCGCCTAGAGGCGATCAAGGGCGCACACACCGCTATCCGCATT
>JANXRZ010000152.1 GCA_025352885.1 Pseudomonadota bacterium
AGACGAAGAAGAAGAAGGATCCGGACAGCGAAAATAAGAAGGATCCACCAGATGACAAGTTGAAGCCCGGCATGGTGATGATGCCGATTGCGTTGGGTCCGAATAAAACATGGGAAATCCGGGTTGATGAGAAGTTCGAAGCGAAGGATGCGGCCCGTTTCATTATGGTCGCTAAAATTGTGTTGGGTGTCCCATGAGGGACGCACAAAAGGCGACGCCCCGCTGATACGGGGCGTCAATTACAACCAGTCCTTGGACAGGGCTAACTTAGGAGAGCATTCATGGGGATCACGACCAAGCCCCGCAGAAACCGCCGCACGGCGTTAGTAAGCGTTATCCGGTAGAAGACTCGCCTGCGGGATGGACAAGTCCCGCAGGCTTAAGTTTAACCCATGGGATGGCTTGAGGCTATCCCATGCCCATTCCCCCTATAGGAGGGTAGCTATTGGCTAAGACAGAAAGCAAGAAGGAACCTGCCTTCACGCCAGTGCCGTTTGAAGACGCGCTGCGGCGCATCCTGGCAGCACCGCATCAACCCAAGAAGCAGGCGAAACCAAAGGTGCGACGCGCTGCCTCTGCCTCAAAACGGAAATAAGAGCGGCGACCAGCCTCTTTTTCTTATTGCGGGCTAACAGCCCGCCGATACGTCAGGCGCTTTCCTGCGATGCCCTTGAGGGCAATATCGGTACGTTCCGCATCCTCAATCCCAAGCGCTGAGCGATTGCTGTAGCGGAAGTCAAACTCATCGCAGTAGCGTTGCAGATGATCGCCGCTAACGTGGAAGTACGTCCCGATCAAGCCGCGCTTGAGGATGCTGAAATAACCCTCTACGGTGTTTGTCGTGACGTTTCCACGCGCATATTCCTTGATACCGTGGTTCACGCTGGAATGCTTGGCAAACTCACGGCCGACCTTGCGATACTGCTTGTGCTCGTCGGTCATAAGATGCGTCTTGCGGTCGATCTGACCGAGCAACACAGGGTGTAGATTCGCGCCGGTCACGCTGGCAATGTGGAACGAACGAACTCCACCATCACGCTCCACAAGGGCAACGATTGCATGCTTGTGGCCGAAACCACGATCAACCTTTTTGTCCTTGCGATTGCCGTAGTAAGTCTCATCGGCTTCAACGATTTTGCCTGAGCCACCGAGCGGGCCTTTCGGATCGGTGCGGAATGCTTCGCGGATGCGATGCGACATGAACCATGCAGTCTTGTAGGTCACGCCAAGGGTGCGGTGCAGCTGGTGGCTGCTGATGCCCTTCTTGGATGAGCAAAGCAGATAGACAGCCTGTAGCCACACATTGAGCTTGATCTTGGAGCGTTCGAATACGGTGCCAACAGTCACGCTAAACTGTTCGCGGCAATCCTTGCACTTCCAGAGGCCGACGCGATGCGCTTTACCTTGCAGGGCATAGTGATCTTTGCTGACGCTGCCACAGTGCGGGCAAACCGGGCCATTGGGCCAGCGGATCGCTTCAAGGTATTCGCGGGCTTTGTCTGCGTCTTGGAAGTGCGGGCTATTGAGTGCGGTCATGGCGTCGATCTCCTATGACTGCATTCTGGGCCTATCGTCTGGGTTTGTCAAGTATATAACTGCCCAAATAAGGCAAGACAACTGGCATGAAAACCGCTTGCCTATTGGTTCTTGAAAAGTAAAAGTTAGACTTTCTATCCCGTGACCGTCACCACGATCGTGCGCGTATGCGCATGCGTCCGGTGCTCCCACAGGCAGATTCCCTGCCAGGTTCCGATCAGCAGCTTGCCGTTGCCCACCGGCACGCTCACCGAAGTGCCCGTCAGGATGCTGCGCCCATGCGCCGACATGTCGTCGTCGCCCTCGGCATCATGCCGGTACGCCGGATCGCCGTCCGGCGCCCAGCGCCTGGCGAGCGTCTCGAGGTCCTTCAGCACATCCGGGTCCGCGTTCTCCGTGATCATCAGCGAACAGCTCGTGTGCTGGACATAGACGTGGGCCACGCCGGTCGCGATGCCCGATGCGGCGACCACCTGCGCCACGCGGGACGTAATCTCGGTGGTGCCGCGCCCGCGCGTCTGCAGCTCGAAAGTGTCCTGGTAAGCCATGGCTCAAAGTCTATAACGCATCGCGCGCGGCGCAAGTGCGCCGATGCGACAATGTGGGCATGACGTCCGTGACCTGCGCTACGTGCAAGGCCTGCTGCTGCCGCCTCGAAGTCATCCTCATGGGCGACGACGATCCGCCGCAACGATTCGTCCAAAAGGACCGCTGGGGCGGCGAGGTCATGGCGCGGCTGGACGACGGCTGGTGCGCGGCGCTCGACCGCGAGACGATGCTTTGCACGATCTACGAGCGGCGTCCCGGCGTGTGCCGTGAGTACGCCACGGGCGGAGACGACTGCCTCACCGAGCGCGCGGCCCTGACCGTCACGCGGGTGCGGACCTAGGCTTCGCGGACCTTCTCGCCGCCGAGCGCCTTCACGAGGTCGGCGAGCATCAGCGACAGCTCGCCGGTCATGAGCGAGAAATCGATCGCGAATTTCTCTTCCTCGTCCACGCCATTGCCGGCGTCGCTTGCCTCATCGCCCCCGTCCTCGCGCTTGAGGATGTCGAGAAACGTCACGCGCTTCACCTGAAGCGTCTCGGTCAGCACGAACGAAATGCGCTCGTTCCATGTGAGGCCGAGGCGCACGGCGGTCTTGCCGGCGGAAAGATGGTCGCGGATGTCGCGGCCGTCCAGGCCATGCCTCGCGTAGCGCACGGTGGCCTTGCTCGCATCCGGCGCGCGCAGCTCGAGGTCCTGGTCGATCGAGAACTTGCCGGGCGCCTCCGATTTCGAGAGCCACTCGGCCATGGCGGAGGACGGCGAGCGCAGCGTCTCCAGGCGCGGCGCCGTGAGGTCCGTCTCCGCACGGCGAAACGTTTCCATGAACTGCTCGGCCTTTGGGTCCGCTGCCGAGTCGACCGCCAGCAAGCCGGCCTTGCGATCGATCCAGCCGTGGGTGATCCGGCGGCGCGAAAGCGCGCGCGGCATGAGTTCGGTCGTGACCTCTTCGCGCAGGTCGCGCATCTGCTTGCGTCCAACGGGATGCGCCTGCTTCTTGGCGAGCTTCGCGGCGCGCTCTTCGGTGGCCTGGCGAATCACCGATGCTGGCAGCAGCTTCTGCTCCACGCCAAGCGCAACCAGCCAGTGGTTCTCCTGGTTGTGCAGGAACGGGCCATCGGTGCGCGGGGCCGTCCAGCCCAGACTTTCCATCTGGAAGCCGCCGCAGGGCTTGAGCGGCTGGCCCGAGAGTTTCTGTTCAAGGTCGTCGGCCTTGACCGACCATTTCTGCGGGAGACGGTAGAGCGTGAGGTTCTTGAGCCACATGTTTTAGCCAGGCAAAAAAGCGACGGAGTATACGTTGCCTCCGCGCCTTCGCGTGGCGAAAAAAACCGGAATTTAGAACCGTAATGTGGTTAAAAAACCGTCGAGCAGCGCGTTGTAGGCCTTCGGGTTCTCGAAGTACACGGAATGGCCCGCGCCCTGCACGGTCTCCAATCGTGCGCCCGGGAGGTGCGCTGAAACCATGTGCGCAATCACAGGCGGGACGAGCACGTCCTCTGAACCGACGATCACCAGCGCCGGCACTTTGTACACCGCCCAGTCGGCGAGATCCACAAGCGATGGGCCATCCTCGCTCAGGAGCAAGTCCTCGAGGCTTTCCCGGATAGGAGGAGACAGCCTGCCGATCGAGGCATAGAGAAAGGCCATCTCAGGGTGACTCTTTATAAAGGTTGGCGACAGCGCGCGCACGGCTGGATCGGTCGGCAGATTCGGAAGGTTCTTTCGGAATTCCGAAAGGATGTCCGCCGAAACGATGCCGCCGCTGGTGTCGGAAAGCACGAGGCCTGCAACGCGATCGGGTTCACGCACCGCAAACGAGAGCGCAGCGAACCCGCCCATCGACTGCCCGACGAGGCAGGCACGATCGATCTTGAGGTAGTCGAGCAGCTGGTGGAGGTCGTCGGCGAAGGCTTTGCGTCCAGGACCGTTCTTCACCTCTTTCGTCAGCCCGAATCCGCGCTGGTCGAGCGTTACGACGCGGAACCGATTCGCGAAGTGCGGCACCTGCTGCCACCAAGCGAGATGATTACCGCCTCGTCCGTGCAGGAAGACGATGGCCGGGCCGGTGCCGTGCGATTCGTAGAAGAGGTCGATGCCGTTTACGGGGGCGAAGGGCATGAGGATGCTCGCGGTTAGGGTTACGTCAGGCGGTGTGCGTCAGGCCCGATTTTACGCATGCTTGGCGTCCTGTCGCAGTGCCGGCGGGGCGCTTGTAGGTGCACGATCTTGGTCAACAATGAAGGCGCGGTGCTATATTGATAGCGATTTCCTGAGGCGTCTGAAATGGACTGGAAACCTTACATTACGACCGATCCCCAGATCATGCATGGTGCTGTGTGCTTCCGCGGCACACGCATACCGGTGTCTGTCGTTCTCGATAATTTGGCTGCCGGCGAAACGCCAGAGCGAATTCTCGATCAGTACCCCTCGCTTCGGCCAGAACATGTTCCCGCGGCGATCGGCTACGCTGCTGACTTGGCGCGAGAACGCATCGTTCCCATACCCGCGTAGTCGCGCAGGATGCCTGCTCGCTTCAAGCTTGACGAGAATCTGCCTAGTGACGCGGGCGTCTTGTTGAGGCGCGCTGGCCATGACGTGCATACAGTCCTCGACGAACAGTTGGGGGGCAATCCTGATCCACGAGTTTTTGACGCCTCACAGTTGGAGGATCGCATCCTTGTCACCTTTGATCTCGATTTCTCCGATATCCGTGTATACCCTCCGGCCAGTCACGCGGGCGTCTGGGTAGTGCGCCCACGGACGCAAAGCGTCGAGAACACTTTGGCTTTGCTGACCTCGGCCTTGCTGGTGCTTCAGACTGAACTAACACGAGGCCGGCTGTGGATCATCGAACCGGAACGGGTGCGAATTCGCGAGTAGCGGGTTGATTTTGTACCGTCCGCCATCGCGCCCATAGCGTTCCAGAGATCTGAACGCTCGACCATGAGGCATCGGGCTTGAATCGAAGTGACCTTGTCGGCCGTTGGCGTCTCCTGTCCTACACAACCGGAGTCGATTACCCGATGGGACGAGACGCCCTCGGCGTGCTCCAGTATTCCCCGGATGGAAAGGTCTCCGTCCACATCATGGGCGAAGGGTATTTCGCTTACTTCGGCGACTACACAGTAGACGAGGCTGCCGCCACAGTCACCCACCACCTCGAGCTGTGCTCCGATCCGAATCTCGTCGGCGCATCGCACCTTCGCAACGCCAAGTTTGAAGACGGGGGCCTTACGTTGACTGGATCGATGCGAGTCGGTGAGGAAACCCTCGACATTCGCGTAGTGTGGGAGCGCGAAGCGGACTAGCTCCGCTGTTGGCCAATTCCAGACGCAGTCCCCATTGCGCTGACGCAACGTCAGCCGACGATAGCGGGTGAGGCAACCGTCCCACCCCGTCGGAACCAAAAACCTGAAGCGACGCACTAACCATCTGGTCTGTCGCCCAAGGTTCCCGAATGAAAACGGTCATCGTCACCGATCAAAGCCAGAACTGGATCGAGATTCCGGACGCCACGGTATTGACGGCGCGCCGCTATCTCGCGGCGCCGGAGAACGAAGGGCGCGCGCAAGTGTTGAACCTCTGCCGCACCGGCCGCTACCAGGGACGCGGGTACTACGTGTCGCTCCTTGCCGAGGCCCGCGGCCAGCGCCCGATACCGGATGTCAAAACCGTAGAGGACCTCAGGTCCGAGCCCTTCGTGCGCACTCTCGAGGCCGAGATCCAACCGCTCGTCGAAGAGACGTTGCATCACGACCAGAGCGAGCGATTCCAGCTCGAAGTCTTTCTCGGTAAGCATCCCACTCACCAGGCGCTCGCCGAGCAACTGTTTGCGAAGGTGCGTGCGCCTTTGCTGCGAGCGATCTTTACACGCGCAGAAGGAAGGTGGCGCCTCGAAGGCGTGCAGGCGCTGGGCCTCGCCGACATTCCGCTGCAAAGCCGCGCGTTGTTGGTGGAGGCGGTGAAGGCGTTCGTTGCGGAAAGCCCCGCACCCAAGAGACAAAACGCCAGGAAGGACCGGCCGCGAGTGGCCATCCTCTGGGACCCGAGCGAAGATCCCAGGCCCTCCAACGAGGAATCGCTGCAGCGGTTCGTGAAGGCGGCCCCGCTGGTGGGGTTGGAGGCGGAGCTGATCGGCCCCGATGCACTGGAGCGCCTGCCCGAGTTCGACGCGCTCTTCAACCGCGCCGGCCCCGAGGGCCTCATTTACGAGTTCCTGCGCAAGGCAGAATCGCTCGGCATGCCGGTCGTGGACGATCCGGAGTCCGTCCTCAAGTGCGGGAACAAGGTATTCATGCAGGAGTTGCTGGACCGGCATCGCATCGCCACGCCCCGCACGCTGATCGTGCACCGTGAGAACGTCGGCGAAATCGTTGCGACTCTGGGGCTGCCATGTGTGCTCAAGTTGCCGGACAGCGGCTTCGGGCTCAACGTGTTGAAGATCGAATCGGAAGAGAGCCTGCGCAAGGAGACCGAGCGCTTCTTCACCAAGTCGGAGCTCCTGATCGCGCAGGAATGGCTGCCGAGCGATTTCGACTGGCGCGTCGGCGTTTACGATCGGCGACCGCTCTTCGTCGCCAAGTACTTCATGGCACCCGGCCACTGGAAGATCATTAAGGAGGGCGAGGGCGGGCAAGCAGCAGTCGAGGGCAAGACCGAAGCGATGACCATCGGCGAGGCCCCCGAGCAGGTGATCAGCACGGCTCTTCGGGCCGCGAACCTGGTCGGCCGCAGCCTGTACGGCGCCGATCTCAAGCAGGTCGGGAACCGCATCTATGTCATCGAGGTCAACGTCAACCCGAACATCGACGCGGGCAACGAAGACCAGGTGCTCGGCGAGGCGCTGTACCGCGAAATCCTCGGCGTCTTTGCGCGGCGCATCGCGGAAGCTGCAGAAGGCGTTGAGCAACGTCCCGCGCCCTGACCGCTTCATGGAATTCGGCGTAAACAGAGAAAGCCTCGAGAAGCAGCGCACGGGCTGCATCGTGGTCGGCGTGTACGAGGGAGGGAAGCTTTCACCCGCGGCAATCGAGCTAGATACGGTATCCGGCGGCGCCCTCGACGGCGCCCTGCGCCGGGGCGACCACGAAGGCGAACTCGGCACCGTACTGCTCCTCGCAAAGATTCCGAACGTGATTGCCGAGCGGGTGCTTCTCGTCGGCTTGGGCCAAGAGGCGGAATTTTTCGAGGACAGCTATCACACCGCGCTCGACGCGACGACGAGGGCGCTTCGCACGACGGGCGCCACCGAGGCGACACTGTGCCTCACCGACCTTCGCGTGAATGGCCGCGACGGCGCGTGGAAGGTCGAGCAGGCCGTGATCGCCGTGATGGACGGCTTGTATCGCTTCGACAGGCTGAAGAGCGATCCGCCGAAGCACAAGCGAGCACTTAAGAAGGTTGTCTTCCACGTTGCAGACTCCGAGGCAACGGCAGCCGAGGCGGCCATCGACCGCGCGGTCGCGATCGCCGCGGGCATCACGCTCGCCAAGGATCTCGGCAACCTGCCCGGCAACATTTGCACCCCAGCGTATCTGGCCGACCAAGCGCGCGAACTCGGCAGCCGCCACGCCTTCGAGGTGAAGATCCTCGACCGGGAGGAACTCGAGGCGCTCGGCATGAATGCCTTCCTCGCGGTCGCGAGCGGCAGCAGCCAGCCGCCGAAGCTCATCGTCATGGAGTACCGCGGCGGCGAGCGCGAGGCGCCGCCGGTCGTCCTCGCCGGCAAGGGAATCACGTTCGACACGGGCGGGCTCAGCATCAAATCCTCTTCGGACATGGAGCACATGAAGTTCGACATGTGCGGCGCCGCGAGCGTGTTCGGCGCTCTCCACGCGAGCGCGCTCATGAAGCTGCGGCTCAACGTGGTCGGCATTGTCCCGGCCGCGGAGAACATGCCCGATGGCAACGCGATCAAGCCCGGCGACGTCGTGACGACGATGTCCGGCCAGACCGTGGAAATCCTGGATACCGACTCCGAGGGCCGCCTCGTTCTTGCCGACGCGCTCACCTACGCGGAGAGGTACGAGCCTGCGGTGCTCATCGATGTGGCGACGCTCACCGGCGCCATCGTGAACGCGCTCGGCGAGATCGCCTCCGGTGCATTCTCCACCAGTGACGCGCTTGTGCGCGAGGTGGTTAAGGCTGGTGACCGCGCATGGGACCGCGCCTGGCACATGCCCCTGTGGCGCGAGTACCAGGACACGTTCAAGTCGAACATCGCGGATTTCGCAAATGCCGGCCCGCACGGCGACTCCGCGATCACCGCGGCGTGCTTCCTGTCGCGATTCACCAAGCGCTATCCGTGGGTGCACCTC
>JANXRZ010000187.1 GCA_025352885.1 Pseudomonadota bacterium
ATCTCAGGGCGCGGCGGCGTGCTCGGGGCGATGGAAACCGGCTACCAGCGCGGGAAGATCCAGGAAGTGTCGATGTTCTACGAGCACAAGAAGCACGACGGCTCGTACCCGATCGTCGGCGTGAACATGTTCCGCAACCCGCATGCCGAGGACACGCCCCAGAGGATCGAGCTCATCCGCTCGACCGAGGACGAGAAGCACTCACAGTTGAAGCGCCTGCGGGACTTCCACAAGACGAACTCGGCCGAATGCGCCGCCATGCTCGGCCGTCTCCAGCAGGCCGTCATCCGCAACGAAAACGTCTTTGCCGTCCTCATGGACGCCGTGCGCGTCTGTTCGCTCGGCCAGATCACGCACGCGCTGTTCGAGGTCGGCGGTCAGTACCGCCGCAGCATGTAACTTCTACACCCGCAGCACGACCTTGCCGAAGTGGTTGTTGGCCTTCATGTACGCAAGCGCCGCCGCGGCCTCGTCGAGCGCAAACGTGCGGTCGATCGGAAGTTTCAGCTTGCCCGCCGTCACCCCGGCCCAAAGGTCCTCGCGCATCAGGCGGTTGATCTCGCGCACTTCCTCCACCGATCGCGTGCGGAAAGTGACGCCCACGTAAGAAATTCGTTTCAACGCGTGGAGGTCGTAGTCGAATTCGCCCCTGGCGCCCCCGAGGCGGCCCACGTTGACGATGCGGCCGAGCACCCGGGCCGCTTTCATGTTGGCGTTGGCGACGCTGGCAGAAACCTGGTCGACGATGAGATGGACGCCCTTGCCTTCGGTCGCGGCGATGACTTCGTCCGCCCAGTCGGGCTTTGAAGTGTCGATGGCAAGATCCGCGCCCCAGTCCTTGAGTTTTGCGCGCCGCGCGGCATTGGTCGACGAGCCGATCACGACGCTCGCGCCGAGAAATTTCGCGATCTGCATGCCGAGCAGGCCGACGCCCGAGCTTGCGCCCTGGATCAACACGCTTTCGCCTTTCTGAAGACCACCCGCGGTGGCCAGCGCGTTATGCATCGTTTGCAGCGCGACCGGCAGCGTGGCCGCCTCCTCGAAGCCCATGCCGGCGGGCATTTCATTCACGCGCCCCCAGTCGGCGACCGCGTACTCCGCATATCCGGCGGCACCGGAGGTCATCACCCGATCGCCGACCTTCAGGGCGCGTACTTCGCTCCCGACTTCGGCGACTTCGCCCGCGAATTCCATGCCGACGATCGTTCCCGCACCGCCGATCGCGCCATGTGCGCGTCCCGCGGCCACCGCGAGATCCGCGCGATTGAGACCGCACGCGCGCACCCGCACGAGGACCTGGTCCCGCTGGGGCTTGGGCGCCGGGACTTCCTGCACTGCGACTCCCCCGGACGTGACGACGGCTGCCTTCATTGTGTGCTCCACGGTTTCATTTTCAGTCGCGGCAGTCTACCGGCTGGCGTGCGAAACTTGCGGCCGAAAGTTCCAGGAGCGAGAGATGACTATCCCGAGATTGGTGGCTGCAGCAGTGCTTCTGCTCGCAAGCTTCGCCGCGCATGCGCAGCCCGCAATCATTGCCAGCCGGCCCGTGCGCATCATCGTGCCGTACCCGCCCGGCGGCGGCATCGACGTGCTCGCGAGGGCGCTCGCCCCCGAGTTGTCCACCACCTGGGGCCAGCCCGTGCTGGTCGAGAACATCGCGGGCGCGGGTGGGATCATCGGCACGGAGAAAGTCGCGGCCGCGCCCGGGGACGGGCACACGCTTCTCATGGCGACGAACCCCGCCGTGGTGGGCAATCGCTTCCTCTTCAAGAGCCTGCCGTACGATCCGGACAAGGGCCTCGCGCCCGTGAGCCTGATCCTGCAAAGCGGCCAGATGGCGGTTGCGCACCCCTCTGTTTCGGCAAACACGCTGAAGGAGCTGGTCGAGCTGGCGAGGCGCGCGCCCGGCAAGATCGCGTATTCGTCCTACGGCAACGGCTCGCAGCCCCACCTGTTTTTCGAATCGATCGCCAAGCGCGAAGGCGTCGAGTTCCTGCATGTGCCGTACAAGGGCATCGCGCCCGCCACGACGGCCGTCATCGCGGGCGAAGTGATGCTGACGATCGCCAGTCCCAACCAGCTCGGCGCGCAGGTCAAGGCCGGCCGCCTCAAGCCGCTCGCCATCGGCGCCACGACCCGCTCGCGTGAATTCCCGGCGGTGCCGACCACGGCAGAGGCCGGGTACCCGTACGCCCTGAGCATGATCTGGTACGGGATGTTCGCGCCTGCCACCACACCGCCGGCGCTGGTCGAGCGCATCTCGCGCGACGTCGGTGCCATTGCAAGGCGCCCGGATTTCGCCGAAAAGCAGATCACTTCGCGCGGGCTCGACCTGGTCGCGAACACGCCGGCCGAGTTTGCCGCGGCAATCCGCGCCGAGGTCGTGTCGACGGGCGAGATGATCAAGGCAGCGGGCGTGAAGCCGGAGTGACCGGCATGCAACGCCTCCTGCTGCTCTCGAACTCGCGCAAGCCAAAAGGCGGCTGGCTGGACCACGTCGAGCCGCTGATCAAGGACTTGATTGGGGAGGGGCGGCGCAAAGTCCTGTTCATTCCCTTTGCCGCCGTGACGATCAGCTTCGACGCTTACGTCGCGATGGCGCGCAAGCGCTTTGCGCAGATGGGCTACTCGGTCACCGGTGCGCATAAATCAACGCCCGCTTCGATTCGCCAATTCGACGCGATCGTCGCAGGCGGCGGCAATACCTTCCGGCTCCTTGCCGAGACGCGCGAGCGCGGCTGGCTGGCGCCGATCCGAACGCGCGTGAAGGCGGGCGTGCCGTTCATGGGCTGGAGCGCCGGCGCCAACCTTGCATGCCCGACTATCCGCACGACGAACGACATGCCGGTGGTCGATCCCAAGGGGTTTAATGCGCTCAACCTCGTCGCCTTCCAGATCAATCCGCATTACACGGACAGGAAGCTCAAGGGGCATGGTGGCGAATCGCGCGACGACCGCATTGCCGAGTTCGTGAAGATGAATCCCGCGGTGCCTGTGCTAGGCCTGCGGGAAGGCAGCCTCGTGAAAGTGGAGGGCGACCGCGCGCAGCTTTTGCTCGGTCCGGGCGCGCGCTTGTTTCGCCGGGGTCGTAAGCCGCGCGACCTACGGGCGGGCGCCGACTGTTCGGCGCTCCTGGTGAGGCCCGCCTAGCGGCCGTACACCACGCTCTGCCCGACTGAATACAGACTGCAGCCCGTCCCGAACACGGCCACGCACACTTCCATCGCGCGCACCGCCGGATCCGGCGAAGTCGATTGGTGGGGGCGGTTGGGCTTCACGCTCTGCTGCCAGATGCAGCGCCCGTTGGCCGTGATCGCGAAGGCCTTGGGATTGGGCGCGACGACGTACTTGCGGTATTCGTCGCGGCACTTTTCGCTCACCGGGACAGCGTTTGCATCGCCCACGTCAGCCGTCGTGCCAACCGTTTTAGCCCCCGCCGATCCGGACCGAGAGGCGCTCAGGGCCGCTTCGCTGCGCGCGGCCAGCTCCCGTTGCCGGTTGATCGGGATGGCGAAGTTCAGGTTCTGCGAATCTTCCAGCACGAGGGTGGTGATCCCGATGAGGCGGCCGGCATTGTCGAACAGCCCGCCGCCGCTGGAGCCTCGCGAGATCGGCGCCGTCGTCTGGATGAGGACGAGGTTGCGCTGGTCGTCGTCCTTGCGCAGCGCGGAAATCAATCCATCGCTCAAGCTGAGTTCCAGCCCTCGCGGGTTGCCGAGCGCAAACACCTTCTGCCCGACGCTGAGCAAGTCGCTGTCGGCCAGCACGACGCTTGGCGCGCGCAGGTTGCGGGCGGTGATCTGGCACAGGTCTCGCTGGACGTCGATGTGCTGGAGCTTCGCGTCATGCTGGACGTTGTCGTTGCGGATGACGATGCGCCTCGATTTCTCGAGCACATGGCAATTGGTCAGCAGGGTTTCAGGTGCGGAGACGACGGCGCTGCCGTTGCGCAAGGGGACCCCGTCGGCGTCGTACGTCCGCACGACCCAGACGCTCGGTGCGAGCAGGCGATACAGCTCCTCGGGCTCGAGGGGGGCCAGTTGCGCATGCGCCAGCGGCACGCCGACGCTGGCCATCACTGCAAGGGCAAGGATTCTCAAGAACCGCATGGTCATTTGCTCGGAAGGAGGTCGATGAACGGATCGAGCGCATTGCCCGACCCTGCACTGCCTGCGGCGGGACGTGTCACGGTCGAGGTCAGCGGCTTGCAGGCGTTCTCGTCGAGGCCCATGCCGATCCGCTCGCGCCGGATGCGTGTGCGCTCGACGACAGCGGCATTTGCATCGGTCGCATTGAACAGCTCGACCTGGCAGCCCTCGGCGGTGGCCGTGTTGCGCATGAGGTAGCTGTTGCCGGCGCGCGGCTCGAAGGACACGATGATCTCGCAGCCGCGCCGATCCGGGCGGATGTGCAGGAAGCTCAGCGTCTGCAGCTTGTTCGCAACAAGGGCAAACGTGGCGCTTTCCGGCTGGAGGGCCGTTGCGCTCACGAATTCGCGGCGTTTTGTGCAGGCGACCGGCTGCTCGAACGTGGATACCGTGTAATGGCCGCCCGGATTGTTCACGCGTACGACCAGGCGCGCGGTCGGTCCGGCGGCAGGGGCTTCGTAACCGGGAAAGCGTGCGCCGGGCTTGGCCGGATTCGCAACGCAAGCGCCGAGCGCAAGGGCAACGAGAATCAAGGGCAGGGCGGCTCGCGGCTTCTTCAGGCCGCTCGGCATCGTCGCGCGAAGTGTCATGCGGCATTATCGCGATGCGGGCGGGAATTTCAACTGGCGTTCTCAGCGTGGATCCACCTGCGTGCGGTATTTCACGCGCTATACTGGATTTGGCAGTGCGCCCTGGATCTTCGCGACATTGTTTGACTTTATTACCTGAAGAGCCGCCTGCCGGTTGCCTCTCCAGCCAGTTTTATTTCCTAATTCGACAAATTCATCGTGAGCCCATCGGACATTTCGCACACTTCAGGCCAGCTGCGCATCGGCCAGCCCGTGCAGCGCCTTGAAGACCAGGCGCTGCTCACCGGCGTGGCGAGATTCATCGACGATCTCGAGTTGCCGGGTGCCGCGCATGCGGTGTTCGTCC
>JANXRZ010000192.1 GCA_025352885.1 Pseudomonadota bacterium
CCACCTCGAGGCCGAGTTCGGCGGCAATCTTTTCCAGCAGGCGCGGGTGGTAGCCCGACGAGTAGAAATCGGGATCGCCATGAATGCGATTCAAGACCGGAATCGAAATGAAAATGAGGCCGCCGGGTTTTGCAAGATGCCGGAGGTTGCGCATCGCCGTGCGAGGATTCGACAGATGCTCCAGCACCTGATTGCACAGGACGAAGTCGAATGATGCCTTCCTCGTGGAAGCCTCGTGGCCGGCGTGCGTCCAGTCGTCGTCGAGGTTGAAGCCGCCTCCAACAAATGAAAACAGTTCCAGCTTCCCGTATTCGAACAGCGCGAGCTCCAGCTCGTTCTCGGATCCCGATACAACACAGACGTCGTCGAATTTCCTCCTCCCCATTTTCCGAAATGCGAGGTCGAGCCAATGAAGGATAAGCACACGGCTAAAGTACCAGGGCGACAGGTCCGCGCCGGGAAAAGTCTTCATGAACCCGCAGATCGATTCCGGCGTTGGGTCATGCAGGGAGAATTTGGATTCCATAACTGGTCAAGGTTGCCCGGCAATCCAGCTACGCGGCGAGGCTGAAGCGCTGGATTGCTTATACGTCAATCGGGAAGCCCAACGTTGCGCGCGCGCTTCGATCAGCGTGTACATCAAATAGGAAGCCAACACCGTCACGCCAAATGCGGTTGTAAGGACCCCAATTTGGAGGAAGGCGTTGTCAGCAAATCGCGTCCCGAGATTGATTACTCGACCGCCGACTGGGACATGGAGCAAGTAAAGCGAATATGAGATCGTTCCGGCAAATGCCAGCGGGGCGATCCGGGGCATGCGCACAAATGCGATCGCAAGGCACGCCAGCAATCCCGCTATGGCGCTGGCGAGCCCGATCGACGCGACGGTGACCCCGAATGCCAACGGAAGGAGGCACAGGTACGCGCGAAGCGAGGTGATCCCGGTATGCTTTCCGCAGGTCAATATCCCGAATGCGAACAAGCCCATGTAGTGGAACATCAGCGCCCCGTTAGGTATTGCAAACGCAAGGGCGCACAGGCACGCAAGCGTGGAGAACCGGACCGGCATCGATGCGCTGAGGACCAGGGGAAAGATCAGCGACATCAGGATGTAGAACTGGAACTCGATCGCCAACGACCACAACACCGGGATCAGCCAAGGATATCCAAGGAAGGCATTCAGGTATCCGAGATGGGCCAGGAGGACGATCGGGTCCAGATCCGGGACAGACCCCTTGAAGCCCGGCGTGGCCGCGGATGCATACCAGAGCAGGATCGTCAGGGCGAGCGCGGCGAGGTACGGCGGATCGAGCCGGATCACGCGCTTCAGCAAGAAGCGACCCGCATCAGGTGCGACCCTATACCGTGCGTGATATAAGGAATACGGGATGATGAAGCCGGAAATCACGAAAAAAACGTCAACGCCCAGCCAACCATAGGCCCCTGAAGACTTCAGCCATCCAGCCTGAAGAAGCCCCCCTCCGTTGGTGAAATGGAACCACGCGACCGAAAACGCAGCCAGGCCCCTGAGTGCTTCGATGACCTCGATTCTTTTCTTGGTCGCCACCGCTGCAGGTTTGCCGAGGAGAGAGTCAGGCTTGTCCAATTCAATGCGCCAGTTTGTTAGGCAGGGATATCGAATGCGCAGCCCAAGACAGGAAATGGCCGAGTGACCGCGCGCCTTTCGGAGCGGCTGGGACGACTCCTGGGCTCGGCGAGGCACGCCGTTTTTGGATCAGGCAATTCCAGGCTCTATCAGTCATTGCGAAACGCGAGTTTCCGGGGATTGTATTTGTTGTCCGGGGGCAAGGGGCGCCTGGTGCAAGTCGCCGGACGATACCCTCTTTATGTCGAATGGGAGCGCATCGCCGTCGATTTCGAAAAGATGGAGGCAGGCTTTACGCTGCCCTTCGGTGCGGCAATAAAAGAGGGAATGTCGGTATTCGACATCGGCGCCAGCCTCGGCGAATGGAGCGCCCTCGCGGGCTCGAGATCCCCGACTGTCAAAGTGCACGTATTCGAGCCGAACGGCCCTTCCTGGTCTAGAGTCAAGAAGATATTCGAGCTCAATGGCCTCGCCATGCCCGCGGGAATCTTCCAGGGCTTCGTGGCGGACAAAGACGACTTGGCGCCGGAGCAGCGCGAAAGCGCCAGGGCGCCCAGGTGGCCGGCGGCCGTCACCGGGAACGCGGAGTTCGAGGACGTCCGCAGGCCGAAAGGCATCCCGTCGATCACGCTGGACTCGTACTGCCTGCTGGCGGGTGCCGCCCCGGATGTGATCAAGATCGACGTGGAAGGCGCTGAGGGGCTCGTCCTGCGCGGCGCGATGTGGACGCTTCGCGAGCATCGGCCAGTGGTCTTCCTGAGCCTCCACCCATGGCTCGTTCCGTCGTTCGGCGACACGACCGAGGGCATCAAGGCGCTACTGACCGGGCTCGGTTATCGCTGGGAGATGCTCTCCGTCGACCACGAAGAGCACTGGCTGGCCGTGCCCGAATAGGTCTTCGCAGAAAGGCAAATCGCGATGCTGTGGATCCCGAAAAACATCAGAAGTTCGCTGCGCGATTTCGTCATCCACAGCAAGCTTGTGGAGAAGTGCATAGTCAACCTGTTTCATCTCTTCTATTACTGGAAAGACAGTCGAACGTGGGCAAATACCTACTGGCTGGGCATCCCGGTGATGAAGGTTCCGTTCGACCTCTGGATCTACCAGGAAATCATCCATGAGCTCAGACCCGACCTGATCGTCGAGTCAGGCACGTGGAACGGCGCAAGCGCGCTCTACATGGCGCACATCTGCGACCTGGTGGGCAACGGCCGGGTCATCACGATCGACAATTCGCCTGGCGCATCGCCGCGTCCCGCACATCCGCGTATCGAGTACCTGCTGGGATCATCGACCGACGCCGCGGTTTTCGCCAAAGTCAGCCAATCGGCCGGTTCTGGCGAAAAGGTGATGGTCATCCTCGACGCCGACCACCACATGCCCCATGTGCTCGAGGAAATGCGGCTGTACGGGACCCTGGTCACCAAGGGGTGCTACCTGATCGTCGAAGACACCAACCACAACGGACACCCGGTGCAGCCAACGTTCGGGCCGGGGCCAATGGAAGCCGTCGTGCAATTCCTCGAGGAGAACCGCAGCTTCGAAATTGACGAGAGCCGGGAAAAGTTCTTCATGACATTCAATCCGAACGGGTACCTGAAGAAGGTCGTCTGAAAGCTGACGGATCCACCGGGAGGAACAACCCGTTGCCGTGCTCCGGCGCCCGCACTAGGGGCTTGAGGCGGCCGCCGCGATCGAAGACGAATCCCCGATACCCGCGCTCGCTTAAGAACTCGACGATTTTCCCGCCGTTGCCGAACGCAAGCTCGACGTACAGGGCCCCGATGCGCCTGCTTCGCAACAGTTCCGCCGCGCCCTCCAGCGCAGCGATTTCGTATCCCTCGACGTCCAGCTTCCAAAGGTCCACGACGTCCAGGCCGTATTGGCCGGCCACTTCGTCCAGGGTCACAATCTCAATCGGATCTCCTTCCTTGTCCGACACCTGATTCCAGGACCCTTGGCTGTTTGCTGGTCCACGCATGGCGAGGAAGGCAGACGCGGATCCGGCGCCCAGGCCCTTGCGCACGAGAGTCACCGGAAGCGTCGGATGCACGTCGAGGCATTCCTCCAGCCAGTCCGCCGCGAATGCGCCGGGCTCGAAGGCCAGGATCCTTCCGCGCGGGACGCTGGCGCTGAGAAAAAGCAGCATCTGGCCGATGTTCGCTCCGGAATCGACGACCGTTGCGTCGGGCCTCAGGTACTTCCGGCTCCAACCGAGGAACCCCCGACCCTCGTATTCGCCGTAAACGATCCACCGGTGTGTGGGGTTCGCGAGATCCAGCTTCCAGGCAATGCCGGCAGACGTCTCTACCCAGCACACGCCGAGCTTTTCCAGCTGGCGGCCGAACAGCCTGTCGCAGATCCCAAGCTTGCGGGGAAACTCCAGCCGCCGAAGGGCGACCAGGGCGGGCGGGAGCTCGGCCTGCTTCACTTGAGCTTGATGCTGCTGAATGGCTCGGACGCACGGACGATCTCGTCCCACCATCCAAAGTTCTCTGCACCGCCGCCTCTTACCCGGTCGCGCACGCGACGCAGGGTGCGAATCCCGGCATCCAACAGCCGCTCGAACGCGGTGGATCCCGACTGGCGAGCGAACTCCAGCGCACGTTGCGCGCATTCCAGGCCGGTAACCAGCTTGAACTCTATCGTTCCCCGCCACGCCAACTGGAGCGTCTCGGCGCCCGGGCTTTCCCGCACTCGCCGCTCGTAAGCCGACAGCGGAATCGGCACGCCCCATCGGTCCAGGCCGCTGTCGGCCTTCGAATAGAGCATCACACTGCCGTTGCCGCCTTCCACGATCCAATGATGGTGCGGGTGCCCGGCCAGCGTGGACTTGCGGTCGCGCACGCCTGCGGTCTGCTCGTGCAGGCGGGAGGGACATTCGATGATTCCCGACACTCCGACGCGGCTCATTTCGCGTAGCAACGCGCCGGGATTGGCGAGGTCTTCGACAGTCTGGCCGCAAAGGACCACGTCGAACGACTTGTCCTCGAACGGCAGCCGGAAATCCGGCGAGAGGAAATCCGCCTGGCGCCACGTGTCCTTCGAGAAACGCTCTTCCGGAAGCCGCTGCAGCTGGAGCTTCGCGCCGCGCGTCTCCCATGGCATCAGGTCGACCACGTGGGTCGCGCGCGGCTCGGGCTTGAACCAGCCGCCGACATCAAGGACGCGAGCCGCCTGATCCAGCGTGCCGGGCGCGAGGTTCATGCCCTGCTACCTGTGCTCGAGGTCATTCTTCCTGCGCGAGCGCTGCCATCCCCGCCGCGCGGGCGCAGTAGCCATCCTCGCTACCAGCAGGAACAGCCTCAGGAATGCTTTTCGAATTGCGCCAGCCATGCCTTCTTCTCCTCGAGGGTGCGGTCGCCCGGGTTGCGGAAGATCGAATCCCCGATCACGAGGTAGTCGATGTCGGTATGCCGGAAGCAGGCCCATGCCTCGGCGGCCGTGCGCACGATCGGCTGGCCGCTGACGTTGAAGCTCGTGTTGATGAGCATCGGGATGCCCGCGACGGCCTGGAATTCGGAAAGCAGCCGGTGGAAGTCCGGATGCACGTCTTCGCGAACCGTCTGGATGCGCGCCGAATAGTCGACATGCACCACGCTCGGCACCTCGCAGCGCCTGAAGTCGAGGCGCTCCCTCAGGCCCTTCAATCCCTGCGGCACCGGAAGCCGGTGTTCGGGCAGCAGGTAGGCGGTGTACTGCATGTAGTCCGATGGCTCGGAGGTGTCGAACCAGCGGCCGCACTCCTCCGCGAGGATTGCCGGAGCAAAGGGGCGGAACGACTCGCGGAACTTGACCTTCAGGTTCAGCAGCGATTGCATATTCGCGACGCGGGGGTCGGCGAGAATCGACCGGGCGCCCAGCGCGCGCGCGCCGAGTTCCATGCGGCCGCGAACCCAGCCGACGACATGGCCGTCGGCGAGCAGGCGAGCCACAGCCCGGTGGAGGTCGCCGTCATGCGGAATGCCGAATTCGTTCGCTTCCGCCGGCGGCTCGCCCGGATCGGACCCGACGCAAAAGCCGGCGACGTCGACCTTCCCGTCGCCCGCACTCCCCTGTTGCTGCAGATACAGCAAGGCTGCGCCGAACCCGCTGCCCATATCGCCGCCGACCGGCGAATTGAATACGCTCTCGAAAATACCGGACCTGCGCAGGAGCCCGGCCGCCACGCAGTTCTGCGCGCATCCGCCGCAGAAGAGCAGGTTCTTCTCCCCCGTCTCGCGCCGCGCGAACTCGGCCATCCTGAGGATCTCCTGCTCGAACAGCGCCTGGATCGAGGCGGCGAGGTCAATGTGGTCGCTTGTCAGCGGGTCATCCCGCTGGCGGGCCGGCAGGCAGAGATGCCGGGAAAGGTCCGCGATCGCTGCCTGCATCGAGTGCCATTCGAATTGCGCTGCGCGGTTCACGCGCAGCGCACCGTTGGCATCCGAAGAAGCGAATGCACGCAAGCGGTCCGCGTAGGCCGGCTCCCCGTACGGCGCGAGGCCCATGACCTTGTACTCCGAGCCAAAGGAAGAAAAGCCGAGGAACCCGGTGACCAGCGTGTACAGCAAGCCGACGCCGTTCTCGTAGGGAAGCTCGTAGAGGATCTCGGTGCGCCCGGCGTCGGCTATCCCGATAGTTGCGCTGACGTCCTCCCCCTTGCCGTCCACGCACAGGAATGCGGCCCGCTCGAAGGGGGACGTTGCGAAGGCCGCGGCTGCGTGCGAGAGGTGGTGCCACGCGTACTTGAGGGTCGCGCGCGGCAACAGACGGCGGGCTTCGGAGGCGTAGTGCGAGCGCTCGGCGCCAGGAAGCGAGCCGAGCCACCAGGTAAAGGGATTCGTCGGGTTGCCGGTGCGGTTGTAGACCAGGCTCTGTAGCGGTTTCTCCGCAAACACGCAGACCGTGACGTCTTCGAGCGAAAGGCCGGCGAACTCGAGGCAGTCCTTGAGAGCCAACGCGGGAAACGCGCCGTCGTGCTTCTTGCGAGAGAAGCGCTCCTCCTGGCTCGAAGCGACGAGCCGGCCGTCGACGAGCAGCGCGGCATTGCCGTCATGGGCCAGAGCGCCGCCGATTCCAGCAACCACAAGCTCCTTGTCCGCCATTTCCTAGTCGCGCAACGCAGAAAGGAAAGCGCGCGCCGGATCGGTATCGAGATCCCTGCGGACCTTCTCGAACGCCCGCAAGCCGCGCTCGCGCCAGTTCGGCCGGTCCGCAAGCGCGCGCTTGACGGATTCGTAAAGCAGCGTTTCCTCCGCCGCCGGACAGAGGTAGCCGTTTACGCCGTCCTCGATCCACTCGGCCGCGCCGCCATGGGGAGTCCGGAGCACGGGCCGCCCGAAGCTCATGGCCTCGAGCATCGAGACGCCCAGCCCCTCGTACCGCGACGGTAGGAGCAGCAATTCCTCGTCCCGCCAGATCTTCCCGATGTCCTCGCGGTGCCCGTGCATCTCGACGCAGTCCGCCACATCGAGGAAGCCGATCAACGCCTCGAGATAGCCGCGGTCCGGCCCTTCGCCGTACAAGGACAGGTGCAGCGCCACTCCTTCGCGCTTGAAGCGGGCCACAGCGCCCAATGCCAGGTCGATTCCCTTGTGGTGGGCGTCGAGACGATTGACCATCGCAAGCCTCGGGACCGGGCTTTCCGTCCACGGGAGCGCCGCGCTCGCCCGCACGCGAAGCGGAAGCTGGAAGTATCCGGCCTGCGGAATCGCGGCGCAGATCTGTGCCTCGGACAGAGTGCGAACCCATTGCGAGTTGAAGAACATTCGCCTTGCGTTTCCGACCAGTGCCCGCGCTTGCGTCATGCGCTCCGGCGAGAACGAAGGGTGGGGCCGATTCAGGTGCACGATGAGCGAGTAGCTCCCCGGCCGCTCGCCAAGGCAGCCCATGAGTTCCTCATCGCTCAATGCGGACCAGGCCCCGCCCTCGTTGACGAAAACATGGCCGGGCGCGAAATCTCCCAGCAGGCGCCGCAGGGACGGCTGACCGCTGAGCGCGCGATGCGCGCGCCGACGCAGCGTCGGCAGGCGCACGTAGTTCGGCGCGAGATCCGGAAGCGGCGCCACGCGTACACCCTTGTCGGCTAGGCGCCAGACCTCGGGATGCTTGAGGTCGATCGGAGCAACCAGCCAGAGCACCTCGTGGCCTTCGCCGGCGAGCGTGTCCACGAGCGCACCCATGCAGGCGCCGGGGGCGCCCCAAGGCCAATCGCGGATCGTGGACAGGACGGCGATTTTCATACCTTCATTGACCCTGCTTGCTTGAACGTTCCTGCTTCGCGCAACGCTTGGAGAATTTGCTCCCTGCTCCAGAGGCATAACTGACGAGACCCATCGTCCTCTTCAATGCGATACAAGACCTCGCGCGGAAAGCAAAACGGTGGCTTGAAAAGATCAATGTTCCTGCAATCGCCCGTGCGGATGTCGGAGTTCGAATGATCTGCGTCAACGTTGTGGGAAGTAGTAAGCAATAAGCGAATTTCTGACGAAAGGAAATTATTCAGCGTTGAAAATATGTCCTCGTAGGACAAGTGAAAAAGGCAGTCCCTGCAAAGGAGTAGATCGACTGAAGGCAACGGGTCGCGGGATATGTTCAGCGCAATGAACTTCCGACTGGGCGATCCATACCTGGAATTGCTTTCGTCCACCACGCTTCGAACGATATCCGCACCCGTATAAGAGATATGGTCTGGAAAGTCGACGAGCTTCATCCAGTTGAAATCGCCGCAAGGAGCATCGAGAATGCTCTTCACCAGGAACGTCTCAAATATCGCGGGCAGGTGCGCCCTGACGCTATTAGTCGCCGAAACTTCCGAGCCGGGCCCGCTCCGGCTTTCCTGGCTTCCCCAAGAATTCCGGGAATGGATCTCGCAGAAGATGATTTCCGGATCCTTTCGCGCGAGCAATCTGCCGAACTGCCAACGATTCAGGCCTGCCTTGATTCTGAAAGCGGCAAACCTGGGTTTGTTCAACAAGTACATCAATACTTGCCGAACGGTCGCAGCGGGTCCCAGGCTTCGATAGATCGCGAGCGTTTTCGAAGCGAGTGACGCGCCTTCATATTTTTTGAGTACCATGAAGGTATGCCCTACCAAGCCCCGAAAGAAGTCGAGCCAAACTTGCGGGAAATCATGCTGCTAATCGTGGCGCTCCTCTTTGCTTTGGTCTTGAGCGCTTGTATTGCCACAATAAGGCGCGATCCGCGAAGCACAAAAACCATCTTCGGCGACATCGTGGATTCGCAAAAACCTTGGTGGAAGGAAGAACATGTCACGTAATATTCATGCCGATTACGTTTGCGTCCATTATCGAGTCAACGAGACCCAATTCAGCGGTACAACATCGTCCGATTTCCCGCTATGTCCCGCGAACCATGGATTAGGGGCGAAGATCGTCTTGTCGGGATTGGCGATTAGCCACGCCCCCCACCAACTGAACGTGCTGTTAGCGATGATCGCGTGGTCGCACAGGCTCATCAGGCGAACCTTGTCGTAGGAATGCCACGGCTGCGTCACCCGCACGAATACGTGAGGGCCCGGCGGCGTGAATTCCTTTTCGATCGCATCGATGTCGTCGGAAAACAAGTACAGCGTGACTGAAGGGTGGCGCTCCCTGAGCATTGCAATCGCGCGCCGGTAGAAGTCCAACCCTACGACGCCAATGTCGCGATTGAAGGTCTCATTGCGGACATAGTCGCCGCGCCGGAAATGGACGGCGGCCGAAGGACCCGAGCGGATTTGCGCCATCATCGCCGCGACCTGCGGCAAGGGCCGGTACCTGAACGTGAAGTGCTGGCGGAGAATGTCGGCGACTGGCGCGAAGAACCTCTCGGACTGAAACATGCCATGCAGGTAGGTATTGTCCGGCTGCCGGAAGAAAGCCTCGTCGAACCCCAAGCCAGTCGGCCCGTAGACATTGCCTTTTGCCGCAAAACGGTTTGCGTAGCTATAGAAATGCAGGGCTCTCGCCAAAGGGAGGGACAGGCGCTCCGAGCGAGTTGCGCGCGCACCCCTTGAGCGCTCGATCTCCTCGTCAGTTGCGAATTGCTCGGTGATGTTAAAACAGCTCAACGCGTAGCGGTTGTGGTCCTCATAAGCCGGGTCTTCCCGGAACCACGATACGTCCAGCTTGTGGACGGTCCTACGCGCGTGCGCGAGTGCCAGGCCGGCCGCGTACTGGAACATCTGGTTCCCAAGACCTCCGGTCAACCAACTGACTATCATCTTCATTCCTTCAGGAATTCAGAATCGTTACGTAAATGCGTTTTGTTGTCCTCCCATTTATATCGGATATGCGCAAATTGCGTCGCACTCCAACACGACCTCGGCGGCAGGGCGATGTTTCTTTATTTGCGCCCTGATCCAGTCAACCGACGGGTAATCATCCATTTCCGTGAAGCACCGCGCATCGTCAATTACAAGAGCGTTCCTTCCTGCGGGCTTCGACAGAATAACGTCTAACTCCTTTTTGATCGGTGTGTCCGACTCACCTTTTGCGGAGGGTCCTGCACAATAATGTCCATCAAGCCAAAACAGCGTAGTGCCTGACAAATCGTCCAAGATTTCCGGGAGCAGCTGGCCACTGTCCCCGCAGTACAACCTAATGTTTCCGAAGTGCCCCAGTCTCCGCATAGCCAAGTGATAAAGATCGGGAGAGAGTTCAATTGAATAAATTTCTTTGAACTGCCTTCTCATCACGAACAGGGTCTCCCCGTAAAACGTTCCAGTTTCAACCAATGTCGATAGAGAATACGTCTTCGCGATCCTCTTGAGATTTGCATGCTTCACGCCCTCGGGAGGTGGGGACGGCCGGCCGGACTCTGTCCACTTTTTGATTTCCGTCCTGTCCTTGGCTTTTCTCCGCAGGTCGTGCCAAACATCCTTCAGCGGGAGGTATACGCCCAATTTGGTTAGGACTTGAACGCCAATCTTCGGGAGCAATGCCGCTCTCCTTTGCTCAGGGGCCAACTTGAACTGAGGCTGGTTTACTCGCGGAATCAGTGCGATCCACATGTGCCGTCGGCCGAACGGCCACTATTGTGTGCATGTGATTGTGTGCGAATGGCATTCTCTTAAGGAATTTATCTAGGAGCCTGCCAGGGAGTTTCGGCGCGAATGCCCGGTTCTCATTCACTACCCACCAATTGCCGAAGTCGTACCAAATCCCCACGAAATGGTGAGTCGGAACGCTTTTTTCTATTTCGAATCCGGCACGCAGGATTTCTTTCTCGAACTCGGAAGCTGTAAGCCAGTACTCGAAGAAATCCCCAATTCTCGGATTCACGTGGTAACGAAAGCCGCCGCTACCCCGCGCGTTCCTTTGGAGTCTCTTCTTGCCGGCGACCCGTCGCACCAATGGATTCAGTCGCGGGTTAAATAAGTCCCGCGCTGAAAAGTAGGCGTTCTTTATTCTGCGAACCAAATTGAAGGATGGCACTGAGAAAATTGCCACCCCGCCGGGGCGCAGGATCCTGAAATGCTCCTTCAGCGGGACTTCCAGCCCAAGCGGAAAGTGCTCAATCACGCCAAATGAAACCAGCCCGGAATAGTACTCGTCCGGGACACTTATCTCCGAAACATCTCCAACCCTGATCGGCAAATCCGGGTGAATTTCCAGAACCTTATCTACTACGGTTTTGTTCAGTTCGATTCCCTCGACCCGAAATTCGTGATCCATGAGATATCGAACAACGTGCCCCGGACCACACCCCGCCTCGAGGATCACACCGTCCCGGGGAAGAAATTGCAGGGCAATTTGCGCAGTATCGTCTTTGCCGCAGTTCGCGAGTAAAGCATCGAACTCTGCGGTATCCCAGTCGAAGACTACAGACTCGGCCACATCATCCCTGGCTACTGAGTTTCGGCAATGGAGATCGTCATCGAATTCAAGACGGTTCCCATACCTGTGGTTGCTTGGAAATAGCCGACCGGCTCGTCTCCGACGATGTCTACTCTCACCGCTTCGAATTGCTGGATCGTCCGTTCTTTCTCCGTGAGACCGATTACAAGCTTGTATCCGTCTGCACCCAGGATCACGCGGTCCTGGACGAACGCAGCCACGTAGGTTCCGGCTTTGAGGTCCTGCGGCGTAGCCCACACTGTTTGCGCGGGATGCCGATTGCTATGCACAAGCCCAACAGAGACGACGAATTCCGTCATGTCGCGTAGAAGCTTGAAATACACCTTTACCGCCCACTTCTCCCCAACGGCCAGTGTTGTTCGCCTCGACCCATCTCCTGCTTCGAACTCGAACTGTGTCACATGCGCATCGTCCAAATGGTGAGCTTTGAGCCCCGTATTCGCTAGTTGGGAGACTGAGCCATAGAAATATTGGTCGAGGATTTTTTGCGAAGTGTCAATCGCATGGACGCGCCCATTTGCCAGCAACATCGAAGTAGGACAGAGCCTGCGGATCGCCTCAAGGTTGTGGCTGACAAAAAGGATGGTCTTGTCTTGTCGGACAGCCACATCCTCCATTTTGCCGAGGCATTTCTTCTGGAATGCCACATCACCCACCGCCAAGACTTCGTCAACCAAAAGTATCGATGGTTCGAGATGCGCGGCAACTGAAAAGGCCAGCCTCATGTACATGCCGCTGCTATATCGCTTAACCGGGGTATCAAGATACCGTTCGATTTCTGCGAAAGACACAATTTCGTCAAATTTCCTTCTGACCTCCTCTCGAGACATGCCGAGAATGGCGCCATTCAGGAAAATGTTTTCCCGACCGCTGAGTTCGGGATGAAATCCGGTACCAACTTCCAGAAGGCTTGCGACACTGCCGTCAATTTTCACCTGTCCCTCGGACGGCTCGGTGATCCTCGCCAAGATTTTCAGCAGCGTGCTCTTGCCCGCCCCGTTGCTCCCTATGACGCCGACGACCTCGCCCCGGCGGACCTCGAAATCCACGTCGCGCAGCGCCCAGACGTCCTCGAGCTGGTCGCCCTCGATGATCGGCCGCCCGTGCAGCATGTCGCCGGCCTTGCGGAACGCGTTTCGCGCGTTGCGGGAGATGGCGTCGCGCAGGGAGTTGTAAGGCCCCGGCTTTGCCGCGTGGCCGATCGTGTACTTCTTGCCGAGGCCTTCCGCGCGTATGACGGTGTCGGCCATTTCAGATCAGGTCCGCGAAGGTCTTTTCGGTATCGCGAAAGCGGCGGACGCCGTACCACATGAAGAACGCCACCATCCCACAACTCAGAGCCAGCCCCGGCCAGTACAGCGGCACTTCGCCGCCGAGAATGCACCACCGGAACCCGTCGATCACGCCCACCATCGGGTTGAGGCTGTAGAGGAGCCGCCACTCGTCGGGCACGATGGTGCTGCTGAATCCGACGGGAGAAACATAAAGGCCGAACTGGAGCAGGAAGGGGATGACATACCTGAAGTCGCGGTACTTGACGTTCAGCGACGTGATCCACAGGCCGGGTCCGAGGCTGGCGAGCACGGCCAGCACGACGAAGGCCGGCAGCAGCACGATCTGCCACCCCGGCGCAAAGCCGTACCAGATCATCATGACCGCAAGGATGAGCACGCTGAAGAGGAAATCGATCAGCGCGGTCACCACCGACGCCGCCGGGATGATGATCCTCGGGAAGTAGACCTTGCCGATGAGGTTGGCGTTCGACACCATGCTGTCCGCTGCGCCCCCGAGCGACGACGCAAACAGGTACCACGGCAGCATGCCGGCTAGCACCATCAACGCATACGGCGCCTGCCCCTCGGTCGGCAGCTTGGCGAGCTTGCCGAACACGACGGTGAACACGACCATGGTGAGGAGCGGACGCAGCACGGCCCAGGCCACGCCGATCAGCGTCTGCTTGTAGCGCACGGCCACGTCCCGCCAAGCGAGGATCAGGAACAGCTCGCGGTACTTCCAGACGTCGCGCCAGTAGTGCGCGTCGGCCCGCCCAGCGGAAATGATTAGCGTGGATGAGTTCACCGCGTGACCGCCGCGCGGTGGATTTCGGCGAAGATGTCGTCGAGGGTCCGCGTGATCTCCCACGAGGGGTAATGCGACCGCATTCGCGAGAGGTCGCTGATGTAGCAGATGTGATCACCCGCCCGATGGTCGTCCACGTACTCGTGCTGCATCGGCTTGCCGCTGATCGACGATATCCGGTCGAACGCCTCGAGGATCGAGCAGCTGTTCGCGCGGCCGCCGCCGATGTTGTAGACCTCGCCGGGCCTGGGCTTTTCGATGAATGCGTGGATGAAGCGCGCGACGTCGTGCGAGTGGATGTTGTCGCGCACCTGCTTGCCCTGGTAGCCGTAGACCCGGTAGGTGCGGCCTTCGACGTTGCACTTGACCAGGTAGCTCAGGAAGCCATGCAGCTCGACGCCGCTATGGTTCGGGCCGGTCAGGCACCCGCCGCGCAGGCAGCAGGTGCGGATGCCGAAATACCGGCCGTATTCCTGCACCATGACGTCGGCCGCGAGCTTGGAGGCTCCGAACAGGCTGTGCATGCTCTTGTCGATCGGGAAATCTTCGCCGATGCCCGCCTCGTATGCGGGATCGTCGTACTCCCAACGGGTGGGCAACTCCTTCAGCGCAATGCGGTTCGGCGCGTCGCCGTAGACCTTATTGGTGCTCATATAGACGAAGACCGCCTCGGGCGCGTGCCGCCTTGTTGCCTCGAGCAGGTTGAGGGTGCCGGAGGCGTTCACGTCGAAGTCGTCGAAGGGCCGGCTCGCCGCCAGGTCGTGGCTGGGCTGCGCGGCCGCGTGGACGATCGCCGCGGGCGCAAGGGCATCGATGCAGTCGAGCACCGCGGACCGGTCGCGGATGTCGATCTCGTGATGGCGAAAATCCGGGTGGCGTTCAGAGAGGCGCTTCTGGTTCCAGCGGGTATCGCCCTGCAGACCAAAGAAATCGGCGCGCATGTTGTTATCCAGCCCATGCACGGTCCAGCCGAGCGAACAGAAATATTCAACCACTTCCGAGCCGATCAGCCCGGATGAGCCGGTCACCAGCAACGTTCGGGCACTCTTAGCTGCGCTCACCAGCGTCCGGTCATCTGATGCACACGCCGCTCGAAGTTCGCGTAGGAAAAATACTCAAGACCTTCGGGAACTCCCTTTTGCTTGCCCAGCGCTTCCAACGTTGCACGGCGGATGTCCGCAGGATTCGCGGGATCTGCAAGCACGCCCAGTTTCCCATTGCGCAACGCTTCCCTGCTGCCATCTACCGTACTGCCTACAACCGGTATGCCGCAGGCCATTGCTTCGAGGAAGACGATGCCGAACCCCTCGCCCCGACTTGGCATGACGAACGCGTCGGCCAGGGTGTAGTAGTCGCGTTTTCTTTGCTCAGGGACAAGTCCTGTAAATACGACCCGGTCGAGCACGCCGAGTCCCCTGGCCTTTTCCTGAAGGCGCGAGCGATCGTCGCCTTCTCCCGCGATCATGTAAGAAATGGTCGGAATATCTTTGATGAGTTGTGGGAGGATTTCCAATACTTCGTCGAATCCTTTGTAACGCTCGGCCGAAACAAGTCTGCCCATAGTCATGATGATGACTTTATCGCGCAAACCATACCTTTGCAGCAGGACGTCGTTTTTGGCCGAAGGGGTGAAAACACCGAAATCGACGGAGTTTGGCAAAAGGTAACCGCGCTCATGCCCCAAGTGCGTCCATCCTATGAAGCGTTCCATGGTCAATGCGCTCACCGAAATGAATGCGTCGACGCGGTTGACCAAGGCATTCGTGACCGGATTTCCGGTTGGCTTCCATGCATCTATGCCATGGATAACCAGGACGAGCCGCCCTCCTGATAGCGCCCGCGCCACCCAAGCGATAGGGATAAGCCGGACATGTCCACAGATAACCAGGTCAAATTTGCTGCGAGTAGCGAGTACACCTAGAAGGCCGGCGATATAGCGTGCCTTGTTGTTCGCGCCGTCCACCAAGTACGTAAGTTTCTTAGGCAGCGGGCCGGGCAGCGAAGTCAATAGACGAGGGAGTGCCATGACCTCTCCGCAGTCCGGATCCGAGCAAAGGGCGCCGAGGAAATCGCGATTGAACTTTGCAATTCCGCCATGCCCTCCAAATGCATCCGACACCAGCGCTAAGATGCGCCTGGGTTTTCTCTGAGGAAGATGAATTCGGCGCGCCCACCCCCGGATGCCTGTCGGCACAGTGGCGCCGGCTCCTGCTTGCCTTAGCCAATCGCGGACCGGGATGGAAAAGCCCGTTTTGCGCCTTTTCAGGACCTCCTTCGGCAGCGCCCTTGAAGGGGCGTGGGCCATGTCTTTCTTGGTGGCCCTCCCAAAAGCTGTCAGGGGCGCGACGCACTTAAACAATTCAACATCGACCAGCGGCACCCGAATTTCGAGCGAATGCGCCATGCCTGCCCAGTCCGCGTCCCGCAGCAGTTGATTGCGCATGTACCACTCAAGCTCGAGTGCAGACACCTTCTGGAACTCAGAACGAATGGTCCCAACGGTTTCCTCAAGCCTGAGCAAGCTCTGCAATTCAGCCCACCCATCGCGCACCAGCTCGCCGTCAAGAAATTCCGGTAATTCCCAAGGCATGTACATGCCGCGCCTGAGCAGGTAAGCGCCGCCGTAGCTTCCACCATATTCCAGCAGACCCGCGTATTTGGGCGAAGTAAAACGCTTCAAGAGCGGGGCGCTGAATCGGCGGAACACGCGCCCGAAGATGGGAGCATGTTGAGCAAAACCGAGCACACCTGTCATTAAAGGCAGGTCCCGGAAACTGGGGTAGCCGCCGAACAGTTCGTCGCCCCCAACACCCGAAAGGGCGACCTTCAGTCCAGCCTGCGCCGCTGCTCGACTCACGAAGTAGGTGTTGACCCCGTCGATACTTGGCTGGTCCATCGCTTCGAGCATTTCTTCCATGTGGAATGCGAAATCCGTTCGCGAAACCCACTGCGTCTTATGCGACGTCCCGTAAGTTCTGGCGACCCGAGAGGCGAGAAAGGTCTCGTCCTCTTCGGAGCCTCGGTATTCGTTGAAGCCGAGCGTGATCGTCTGCAGTTCGCCTGCGCCCACTTCGGAAGCAAGCGCTGTGAGGGTCGTCGAATCGAGGCCGGCCGAAAGGAACACCCCCACGGGCACATCAGAGACAAGGTGCCTTCGGACGCTGTCCTTGAGGGCTGTGTGAAGTTTCTCCACATCTTGTTGGCGCGTGAGATGGGAAGGCGCCTCATTCGCAGACTCAAATATTTTGGTAACGCTAAAGTATTTTTGCGGCTCAGCGACCCTGGCGCTCACCAGCATATGGCTGCCCGCCAGCAGCGCCCTAATGCCTTTGTAGAGCGTATGCGGATCGGGTAAATGCCCCCAAAGATAAAATCCAACATGTCCGGCCGCAGACGGGCTGGTATCGATCGCCCCACCCTTCAGGAGCGCTTTGACTTGCGATGCAAAGCGCAAGCTTTTACCGTCGTCTGCGTAATAAAGAGGCTTGATGCCGAAGGGGTCGCGAGCAAGGAAAAGCGTGCGAGCTCCTGAATCCCAGATCCCGAACGCATACATCCCCCGCAGCGCATGCACCATTTCCTTCCCGCGCTCCGCGTACAGGTGGAGCAGCACCTCCGTATCCGAATTGGTCCGGAACACGCAGCCCTTCGCCTGCAGCTCCTTCCTCAGCTCACGATAGTTGTAAATCTCTCCGTTGAACGTGATGCGATAGCGGCCATCCGGCGTGGCCATCGGCTGAGCCCCGGATTCCGAGAGGTCGATGATCGCAAGTCGCCGGTGAGCGAGGCCGATACGCTGGTCAGGCGAAATCCACAAGCCGGCGCCATCGGGCCCGCGCTTGATCATCGCCTCGCGGATGCGGAGCAGTTCCTCGCGATCGACCGGAGGCGCAGCGTCCGCGTAGCCGAAGACTCCGGCTATGCCGCACATGTCACGGGCGAATTTTCGGGTTGGTGCCCATTTCGGCGCGGACGAGGGCCACGGCAACCTGCGGCATCGTGGTCGAAGGGCGCCAGTCGAGCTGCCGGGCCGCGCGATCCGCATTGCCTGCAAATCCAGTCAGGTCCGTCGGCCGGGTAAGCGACGGATCGCGGACCACGTGCTCCCTCCAATCGAGGCCGACCTCTTCGAACGCCGCGCCCACGAACGCTTCGAGCGTCGACAGGCGGCCTGTTGCAATTACGTAATCGTCGGGCTTGTCCTGCTGAAGCATTCGCCGCATGGCCTCGACGTATTCCGGCGCCCAGCCCCAGTCGCGCCGCACGTCCAGGTTGCCGAGCGGCAGCTTTTCCTTGCTGCCCTTCGCGATCCGCGCTGCGGCATGGGCGATCTTGCTGGTCACGAAACGCGTGGGGCGCAAGGGCGATTCGTGGTTGAACAGGATGCCGTTGCAAGCGTAGAGGCCATAGCCCTCGCGATAATTCGAGACGACCCAGGTGGCGGCGGCCTTTGCGGTACCGTAAGGGCTGCGCGGCCGGAAGGGTGTCGTTTCGTCCGCCACGCCGCCTTCGACGTCGCCGAAGCTTTCGCTCGAGGCCGCATTGTAGAACCGGATCGGCGCGCCCAGGAAGCGGATCGCCTCCAGCAGGTTGACCGTGCCGTTCACGATGCTGTTGAACGTCTCGACCGGCTGCTCGAACGAGAGGCCGACCGAACTCTGCCCCGCGAGGCTGTAGATTTCGTTCGGGCTCCACTTGCGCAGCACCTGGAACACGCTGCGGAAATCCACGGTGCTCATCGATTCGAGCGTGACGCGCTCGAGGATCCCGAGCCGGCGAAGGTTGTCGAATCGCGCGACCTGCGCATCGCGGGAGGTCCCGATCACCTCGTACCCATGCTCCAACAGCAAACGCGCGAGGTAGGCGCCGTCCTGTCCCGAGATGCCGCAGATCAGCGCTCGCACGGCTAGGCCGGCAGCTTTTTGAAGTATTCGATGGTCTTTGCCAATCCGGCGTCCAGCGCAATGTGCGGCTCCCAGCCAAGCTGTGACTTGGCCAAGGCGATATCCGGCTTGCGCTGCATGGGGTCATCGCTCGGCAACGGGCGAAACACGATCTGCGAGCTCGAGCCGGTCATCTCGATGACCTTGCGCGCAAGCTCCAGGATCGTGAACTCGCCGGGATTGCCAATATTGACGGGCCCGGTGAATTCGTCGGGCGTCGCCATGATGCGCACAAACGCTTCGATAAGGTCGTCGACAAAGCAGAACGACCGCGTCTGCTTGCCCTCGCCGAAGATCGTGATCGGCTCGCCGTTCAATGCCTGCACGATGAAGTTGGACACCACCCGGCCGTCGTTCGGGTGCATGCGAGGGCCGTACGTGTTGAAAATCCTCGCAACCTTGATCCGCAGCCTGTGCTGGCGGTAGTAGTCGAAAAACAGCGTCTCGGCGCAGCGCTTGCCTTCGTCATAGCAGGAGCGAACGCCGACCGGGTTCACGCGACCCCAGTAGGCCTCGGTCTGCGGATGGACTTCCGGGTCGCCGTAGACCTCGCTTGTGGAGGCCTGGAAAATCTTCGCCTTGACCCGCTTGGCAAGCCCAAGCATGTTGATCGCGCCATGCACCGAGGTTTTTGTCGTCTGCACCGGATCGAACTGGTAATGAATGGGCGATGCCGGGCACGCGAGGTTGTAGATCTCGTCCACTTCCACGTACAAGGGAAACGTGACGTCGTGACGCATCACCTCGAAATACGGGTTGCCAAGCAGGTGCGCGATATTGTCCTTGGTGCCGGTAAAAAAGTTGTCGGCACAGACAACGTCGCATCCATCGGCAAGCAAACGCTCGCACAGGTGCGATCCGAGGAAACCCGCCCCACCAGTCACTAGTACGCGCTTGCGTGTGCTGTAGCTTCTCATCCGCCGATCTGGGCCTGGATTCTTGTAGCCCTATGATACTTTCTTCCGGGTGAAGGTCATATTCCTGAACCGGTATTTCCACCCCGATATCTCGGCTACGAGCCAGATGCTCTCGAGCCTTGCTTTCCATCTGGCTGCGCAGGGCACTGAGGTGCATGTGATCACGAGCAGGCAGCGCTACGACGATCCGGCCGCAGTCCTGCCATTGCAAGAAGGCATAAACGGGGTCCACGTTCACCGGGTGAGGACCAGCCGGTTCGGCCGCGGTACGCTCGCGGGGCGGGCACTGGACTACGGTTCCTTCTACCTGTCGGCTTCCCTGCGTCTGCTGGGACTTGCGGGCCTGGGTGACGTCGTCGTGGCCAAAACCGATCCGCCGCTTATTTCAGTGCCTGCCGCTTTCGTAGCGCGCCTTCGGGGGGCACGCCTCGTAAACTGGTTGCAGGACGTGTTTCCGGAAGCGGCCGAACGCATGGCAATTCCCACCTTTTTCACTGGCGGCATTCTTCGCGGGTTAAGGAATCATTCCCTTCGGCAAGCTGCCGCCAACGTCGTTCTGGGAGAGCGGATGGCCGCCGTTATCCGAACTATCAGTGGCCCCGGGACGGTCAACGTCATCCCCAACTGGGCAGACGGTGACACCCTTGTGCCGATCGACCCGTCAGAGAGCGTCATGCGGAAGGCGTGGGGATTGGAAGAGAAATTCGTCGTCGCTTATTCCGGCAACATGGGACGAGCGCATGAGTTCGACACCATCCTCGCAGCCGCGTCCGCGGTGCGTGGTGACAGGCGCATTGCATTCCTGTTCATCGGCGGTGGCTTTCGTCGAGGCACGATCGAAAAGCAGGTCAACGCACGGTCGCTG
>JANXRZ010000233.1 GCA_025352885.1 Pseudomonadota bacterium
CCCAAAACCGACCTCGCCTTTTTTGAACTTGATGGCCTTGGCGCGCAGCATGGTGTGCGGAAAGTCCAGGTTGAACTCATGCGGCGGAACATAAGGGCACTTGGTCAGGTAGCACAGGTCACACAGGTAACACTGGTCTACCACTTTCCAGTAGTCTTTTTTGTCGACCCCATCGACCTCCATGGTCTTGCTCTCGTCGACGAGATCGAAGAGCGTCGGGAAGGCGGTGCAGAGGTTCACGCAGCGCCTGCATCCGTGGCAAATGTCGAAGGTCCGCTCCATCTCCTTCTCGAGCTTCGACGGGTCGAAGAAATCCGGGTTTTTCCAGTCGAGCGGATGGCGGGTGGGCGCTTCGAGGCTGCCTTCGCCGAGGGTAATTTGGGTTGCCATGGCGCCGGATTGTCAGTGGGCGTTTGATCTACGTCAACCGAGCAAAGCGAACCGCTGCCTACGATCGAGGATGTCCCAATCCATGGCCGAACCGGCCCGAATCCGCTCGACACCAAGCTGCTTTCACTGCGGGCTGCCTGTTCCGCTGGGCCCGTCGTACAACCTGACCATCCTCGGTGAGCCGAGAGAAATGTGCTGTGCCGGCTGCGAGGCCGTTGCACGCACGATCGTCGAGTCCGGGTTCGAGGCTTACTACACGTCGCGCGACGCGCCGTCGGGGGAAGGACTGCCGGCCGACCTGCCGCCGCTCACCCTCTACGACGATCCGCTCGCCCAGCGCCAGTTCGTTGCAACCGTCGGCGTCTACACCCGCCAGGCGCTCCTTGCGCTCGACGGCATCCGGTGCGCCGCGTGCCTGTGGCTCAACGAACGGGCCCTTAGGCAGTTGCCCGGCGTCAACGAGGTTTCCATGAACTATGCAACCCGGCGTGCGCAGGTGACCTGGGACACGCGCGTAATCACCCTGGGCCAGGTCATCGCTACGGTGCGCAAGCTTGGTTACGACGCGTATCCCTTCGACCCGGGCAAGCAGCGCCTGCAGCAGGGCAAGGAGCAGCGCACCGCGCTCTGGCGCTTGTTTGTTGCGGGATTCGGCGCAATGCAGGTGATGATGTACGCGGTGCCCCGTTACCTCGACGATACGGACACGCTGAGCGCCGATGCAGACCAGGTCCTGCGCTGGGCCAGCCTGGTGCTTACTATTCCGGTTCTCCTCTTCGCGTGCGGTCCATTCTTTTCCTCCGCGCTGGCCGACCTGCGCGCGCGACGGCTGGGAATGGACGCGCCCATTTCGCTCGGCATCCTTGCCGGATTTGCGGCAAGCGCGTGGGCGACCGTCACCAGCAGTGGTGAGGTGTACTTTGACTCGATCACGATGCTCGTCTTCCTGCTGCTGGCCGCGCGCATGCTGGAAGCCTCCGCTCGGCGCAAGGCCGCCGGGTCGCTCGACCGCCTCTCGCGCTGGATGCCCGCTTTTGCCCTGCGGCTCAAAGACGGCGCGTTGGCCGAGAAGGTGTCGGCGCACGAACTCGCTCCCGGCGACCGTGTGCTCGTTGCGCCTGGCGAGACAGTGCCTGCCGATGGCGTGGTGCTGGAAGGCGAGGGCAGCACCGACGAGTCCCTGCTCACAGGCGAATCGCGCCCCGTTCCCAAGCAGCCGGGCGCGTCCGTGATCGGCGGTTCCGTCAACGTCTCCCAGCCACTGACGATGCGCGTCACGGCTGCGGGTCTCGAAACGCAGGCTGCTGCCATCGGCCGCCTCGTGGAGCGGGCTGCCGCCGGCAAGCCGCGGCTGATCCAAGCCGCGGATCGCGTGGCCCAATCACTTACCTGGATAGTCCTCGCAGTCACCGTCGCGACCTTGGCCGGATGGCTGCTGGTCGATCCCTCGCGGGCCGTGTGGGCGGCGATTGCCGTGCTCATGGTCACCTGCCCCTGCGCTCTTGGATTGGCTGCGCCGATCGTGCTGACCTCTTCAACCGGCGCGCTCGCCCGTCGCGGGATCGTGATGACGCGAGGGGGCTCGCTCGAGTCGCTTTCCGCGATTACGGACGTCGTCTTCGACAAGACGGGGACGCTGACCGAGGCGCGCCCCCGCCTTGGCGACATTGCAACCGCAGGACTGATGCAGGCCCCGGAATGCCTGTCGCTTGCACAGGCCCTCGAAACCGGAAGCCACCATCCGCTCGCGCGGTCGCTGTCGGCAGCTGAGTGCGCTTGCCCACCCCCGACGATCACCCACCCGGTGCACTTCCATGGCCGGGGAATCGAGGCCATGCTGGACGGGCAACCGGTGCGGATCGGTACCCTGCAATTCGTCGGTGAATTGGCTGGGGAGCCGCACCAGTGGCCGATCTCCGCTATTTCGGAGTCTCACGTTTTCTTGGGACAGGTAGGCCGATGGCTGGCGCGGTTTTCATTCGACGCAGGATTGCTGCCCGAGGCCGAACCGCTCGTGAAAGCGCTGGGAGCCGAAGGCCTCGCGCTGCATCTGCTAAGCGGTGATGCGCCTTCAGTAGTGAGCACGGTCGCGAGCCAACTCGGCCTGTCACGCAGCATTGGCGGCGCCACACCCGAAGCCAAGGTGGCCTACGTGAAAGCGTTGCAGGCGGCCGGCCGCCGGGTTGCGATGATCGGCGACGGCCTCAACGATGCGCCGGTGCTCGCGCAAGCCGATGTCTCGTTCGCAATGGGGCAGGGCGCGGCCCTTGCCCAGCAGCGTGCCGATTTCGTCATCCTGTCCGGCAAGCTCCAAGGCGTATCCGAGGCGCGGCGGATCGCGCGCCTCGCGATGGCGGCGATCCGTCAGAACTTCGCCTGGGCGCTCGCCTACAACGCGCTTGCGCTGCCGGCAGCGGTCTTCGGGCTCATCGGCCCGTGGGAAGCGGCGATCGGCATGGCCGGCAGCTCGCTCGTGGTCGTCCTCAATTCGGCGCGCCTTGCCGCCGCGGTCCGTTGACGGTCCGGTAACACAATGGAAAGCAGCCTCTACCTCCTCGTGCCTTTGTCGGTGGTGCTCGTCGTGCTGACGGGGTGGGTCTTCTGGGTGGCGCTCCAGTGCGGCCAGTTCGACGACCTCGAGCGCCCTGGCCTCGACCTGCTCGACGACGATGACGAGGCCCAGCCTGCCCGACGCCTGAAAGACGTTTGATCTGCGTCAAACCGGCTTTTCCCCGCTTCCTTAGCATGGCCGCAGGCACTCATCGAGTGTGCGCCAACCGGGAAGAAGCCATGCAAGCGGATACCACCTACAACTACAAAGTCGTCCGGCAGTTCGCCGTAATGACGATCGTCTGGGGCGTCGTCGGCATGCTGGTGGGCGTTCTGATCGCGGCCCAGCTGATCTGGCCGGAGCTCAATTTCAATACGCCGTGGCTCTCCTATGGTCGCCTTCGCCCGCTGCACACCAACGCGGTGATCTTCGCCTTCGGCGGCAGTGCGCTGTTCGCAAGCAGCTACTACATCGTCCAGCGTACCTGTCACGCGCGCATCTTTTCCGACGGGCTGGCCGCTTTCACGTTCTGGGGGTGGCAGGCGGTGATCGTGCTCGCCGCCGTCACGCTGCCCATGGGCATCACGACCTCCAAGGAGTACGCCGAGCTCGAGTGGCCGATCGACATCCTGATCGCCGTCGTCTGGATCGCTTACGCAGTTGTCTTCTTCGGCACTATCTTCAAGCGCAAGGTCGCGCACGTCTACGTGGCCAACTGGTTTTTCGGCGCCTACATCATCACGATCGCGCTCCTGCACATCGTCAACAGCGCCGCGATCCCGGTCACGTTATGGAAGTCCTACTCGGTGTACGCGGGCGCGCAGGACGCGATGGTGCAGTGGTGGTACGGCCATAACGCGGTGGGCTTTTTCCTGACCGCCGGCTTTCTCGGGATGATGTACTACTTCATCCCGAAGCAGGCGGAGCGCCCGGTGTACTCGTACCGGCTGTCAGTAGTGCACTTCTGGGCGCTGATCTTCACGTACATGTGGGCGGGCCCGCACCACCTGCACTACACGGCGCTGCCCGAATGGGCCCAGTCGATAGGCATGGTCTTCTCGCTCATCCTCCTTGCGCCGTCCTGGGGCGGGATGATCAACGGGATGATGACCCTCTCGGGCGCCTGGCACAAACTGCGCACCGACCCGATCCTCAAATTCCTCGTCGTGTCGCTTTCCTTCTACGGCATGGCGACCTTCGAGGGCCCGATGATGTCGATCAAGACCGTCAACGCGCTCTCGCACTACACCGACTGGACTGTGGGGCACGTCCATGCCGGGGCGCTCGGCTGGGTGGCGCTCGTCACCATGGGCGCGATGTACTACCTGATCCCGCGCCTCTTCGGGCAGAAAGCCATGTGGTCCGTGCAGCTCATCGACGTGCACTTCTGGATCGCCACCGTAGGCATCGTGCTCTACATCTCGGCCATGTGGATCGCCGGCGTGATGCAGGGGCTCATGTGGCGCGCAGTGAGCGCCGACGGGACGCTCACCTACACCTTCGTCGAGAGCGTGAAGGCAACCTACCCGTACTACATGGTGCGCCTGGCCGGCGGAGTGCTGTTCTTCTCTGGAATGCTGCTCATGGCCTACAACGTGACGCGCACGATCATGGGCAACCGCGCAGTGGACGACGCGCGGATCCCCGCGCCGTTGCTCGCACACGCCTGACCAGACAAGGAACCGGACATGAAACTGACCCACGACCTCATCGAGCGCAACCAGGCGCTGCTGATCATCCTCGTGATTCTTGTCGTAAGCGTCGGCGGCCTCGTCGAGATCGTGCCGCTCTCGTTCCAGAAATCGGTGACCGAGCCGGTGGCCGGCCTCAAGCCTTACACGCCCGTACAGCTGACCGGCCGCGACATCTACATCCGCGAGGGCTGCTACAACTGCCATTCGCAGATGATCCGGCCGTTCCGCGCCGAGGTCGAGCGCTACGGCCACTATTCGACGGCCGGTGAATTCGTCTACGACCACCCGTTCCAGTGGGGCTCGAAGCGCACCGGCCCGGACCTGCATCGAGTGGGCGGCCGCTATTCGGACGAATGGCACCGCATCCACCTGAACAACCCGCGCGACGTCGTGCCCGAATCGAACATGCCCGGGTATTCGTGGCTCTCGAGCGCTCCGGCGAATTCGGCGGATATCGAAGCCAAGATGCGCGCGCTTCGGATAGTCGG
>JANXRZ010000253.1 GCA_025352885.1 Pseudomonadota bacterium
GGACGTCATCGAAATCGAAATTTTCCAGCACTGGCTCGAGCCGCTATGAGCGCTAAATCCGACACCCCCGACCTCGGCACCTACCAGCACCTGACCTACTACCAGACGATGGAAGTGAGCCTGCGCGAGCTGCTGGTGGAGAAGGGGGTGATCACCGCAGAAGAAATCGATCGCGCGATGGGCGAGATCAAGGCGAGGAGCCCAGAGCGCGGCGCCCGGATGGTGGCGCGCGCCTGGCTCGACCCTGCGTACAAGGCGCGCATGCTCGAGGACGGCAGCAAGGCCGCCGAGGAACTGGGCTTCGAGGTGCCGGCGCTAAAGCTCATCGTGGTCGAAAACACGCCCGACACGCACAACGTGATCGTCTGTACGCTGTGCTCCTGCTATCCGAGGATGCTGCTCGGCATCCCGCCCGAGTGGTACAAGTCGCGCAACTATCGGAGCAGGGTCGTGCGCGAGCCGCGCGCCGTGCTCGAGGAATTCGGAACGACGATTTCCGAGGACATGAAGATCCGCGTGCACGACAGCACGGCGGACATGCGCTACATCGTGCTGCCCATGCGGCCGGCGGGCACTGAAAGCCTTAATGAAGATGAGCTCGCAAATCTAGTCACCCGCGACAGCCTCATCGGCGTCTCCCTTCCAAATAACCCGTAGGACTTCATGAGCAGCACACTCTTCACCCCGATCCAGCTCGGGGGCCTCACCCTGCCCAATCGCATCGTCGTCGCGCCCATGTGCCAGTACTCGGCGGACGACGGCTGCATGGCCGACTGGCACCTGACGCACCTGGGCAGCATGGCGATCACGGGCGCGGGGCTGCTCGTGATCGAAGCCACCGCGGTCACGCGCCACGGGCGCATCAGCCACGGCTGCACAGGCCTCTACAGCGACCGCAACGAGGCGGCGATGAAGCGCGTGCTCGACCACTGCCGCCGCCTCACGAAGAATCCCATCGGCCTCCAGCTTGCGCATGCGGGCCGCAAGGGCTCGACGCACGTGCCCTGGGAAGGCCGCTCCTTCCTCGGCCCGACCGAAGATCCTTGGGAGACGGTCGGACCGTCCGCGTTGCCCTACGACACGCGGCATGGCTGGCATACGCCGCATGCTGCTTCGCTCGAGGAGATCAAGGCGATTGTGGAGGCCTTCGGCATGGCGACCGCCCGCGCAGTGCGCCTTGGCCTGGACGCGGTTGAGTTGCACGCCGCGCATGGTTATCTCTTGCACCAGTTCTTCTCGCCGCTGTCCAACAAGCGCACCGACCAGTACGGCGGCTCGCTCGAAAATCGCATGCGCCTGCCGCTCGAAGTGGCGCGCACCATCCGCGAGGCGTGGCCCAAGGACCGGTGCCTCGGCGCGCGCATCTCGGGCCACGACTGGCACGAGGAGGGGGCGACCATCGAGGACACCATTGCGTTGACCAAGGAATTGAAGAAGATCGGCTACGACTACGTGTGCGTCTCGAGCGGTGCGCTGATCGGCCAGACGCGCTACACGATCGGCCCGAACTACCAGGTGCCGCTCGCCGCCGCGGTGAAGAAGGCGGTCCCCGACATGGCGGTGCGCGCAGTCGGCATGATCGCGGACCCCGACCAGGCGGAGGAGATCGTCGCCTCGGGCAAGGCGGACATGGTGGCCATGGCGCGGGCGTTTCTCGACAACCCGCGCTGGGTCTGGCACGCGGCCGAGCACTTCGGCACCACGGTGCCGGTGCCGCCGCAGTACGAGCGAGCGGCGTTCAAGGCGTGGCACGGGTCGAAACTCGCCCGGCCGCAGAACTTCGAGACGCAGTGATCTCCTTCGAGGCTTGATATATTACTGATATGTCTGGCTGGAACTCGAGGAGGTAACCATGGGCAAGATCCTTTCGGCTGAGGCGGTTGAGCAGTTCAACCGCGACGGCTTTTATTTCCCGATTCCGGTCTTAAGCACGGACGAGGCCGCCAGCTACCGGCGGCACCTCGAGCAGCACGAGGCGAAGACCGGCAAGCCGTTGCAGGGCAACTGGCGCCACAAGACGCACCTGCTGTTCACGTGGGCGGACCAGCTGGTGCGGCACCCGAAGATCCTTGATGCGATCGAGGACGTAATCGGGCCGGACATCCTCTGCTGGACCACGAACTTCTTCATCAAGGAAGCGAGCAACCCGGGTTTTGTTTCGTGGCACCAGGACGCGACCTACTGGGGCCTGGAGCCCGACGACGTGGTCACGGCGTGGGTCGCCTTCACCGATGCGACGCCCGAGAACGGCTACATGCAGTTCATCCCCGGCACGCACAAGGTCGAGCAGCTTCCGCACGTGGACACCTTCCACAAGGACAACCTGCTTTCGCGCGGGCAGGAGATCGCGGTCGAGGTCGACAAGTCCAAGGGCGTGGGCATCGCGCTCAAGGCCGGCGAGATGTCGATCCACCACATCAAGCTGGTCCACGGGTCGGAGCCGAACCGAACGAACGACCGGAGGATTGGCCTCGCGATCCGCTACATCCCGACGTACGTGAAGCAGACCAAGGTGCGCGACTCGGCAATGCTCGTGCGCGGGACCGACAAGTACCACAACTTCGACTACGAGCCTCGGCCTAAGAGCGATGTCGACGAGGCAGCGCAGGCTGCGCATGCGGATGCGGTGGCGAGGCAGGTGAAGGCTTTGTACCAAGGCACCGAAAAACAGGAGTTCAGGGCGTGACTGAGGAAAGGAAAAAGCTGACCGTCCCCGACCTCATTGCGCGCAAGCGCGCGGGCGAGAAAGTCGCCATGGCCTCGATCCCGGACTATCCGTCGGCGGTCTGGGCCGAACGCGCGGGCATCGACATCTGCGCCATCGGCGACAGCCTGGGCATGGTGAGCTACGGGTTCTCGACGACGCTGCCGGTCACGATGGACATGATGATCGAGCACTGCCTCGCCGTGCAGCGCGGTGCGCCGAACACATTTCGCCTGGTGGCGATGCCCTACGGCAGCTACGCGAACCCGGACGTCGCCGTGATGAACGCGCTGCGCTTCATGAAGGAGGGCGCGGTCGACTGCGTGAAGATGCAGGGCGGGCGCGACAAGTTCGCCATCATCAAGGCCATCGCGGACGCAGGCGTGCCGATCATGAGCCACGTGGGCATGTGCCCGCATTTCGTCCACCAGTACGGCGGCTTCAAGCTGCAGGGCAAGACAGCGGAAGAGGCGATGAAGGTCATCGACGACGGCCTCGCGATCCAGGAAGCGGGCGGCATCGGCTTCGAGATCGAGGCGGTGCCCGCACCTGTGGCCAAGGCCGTGGATGCGGCGGTCGACATCTTCACCTTCGGGATCGGCGCGGGGCCCGCGAGCTGCGGGCAGCTGCTGCTGGCCTTCGACCTCCTCGGCGTGTTCGACCAGTTCAAGCCGAAATTCACCAAGCGCTACGCGAACATTTCGGAGATCGCAGTCAACGCCCTCAAGACCTATGCGGCGGAAGTACGCGGCGGCCAATTCCCCGACGCCGAGCACAGCTACACGATGAAGCCCGAGGAAGTCGAGAAACTCGAACGTCTCCTCGCCAAGCGCAAACCATAAATGGGGTCAGAGTCGAATACGGTTTGCGACAAATCGACTCTGACCCCGAATGTGGGTAGCTACATCGAGCTGCCCGTTTCCTCTTTCTGCTGCAAGGCGAAGATCGACGTGTAGCCGCCCGACCAGTCCGGTGGGATCAGGCAGGGGCGGGGATCGTGATGCGCAAATGCCGCGCGCTTGCCGCGGATGATCGCCTGGTCGTGCTTGGGCTTGATCGGGTTCACGGTGTAGGGGAACGCGTCCGCTGAGGTCAGCGTATAGAGCAGCAGCGGCCGGCCAAGATCCGAGTCATTCCTTGGCGACCCGTGGATCGTCCTGCAGTTGTGCAGCGTGAGCGATCCGGCAGGCCCCACCGCGTAGACGGCCTTCTCCGTATGGATCCTGGCGATGTCCTCGTCCGACAAGCACCCCACCCACTTGCCGTCCGAATCGTATTGGTTCAGCACGGGGTCGATCTCGTGGCTCTTCGGGATGAAGCCGACGGGGCCCTGGTCCATCG
>JANXRZ010000263.1 GCA_025352885.1 Pseudomonadota bacterium
CTGGAGCGCGAGGCTGGAACGGTGCAGGCGGCGAGGAGCCGGTGCGGGTTGCACGGGCCGCGGGTCGATCGCGGCCTGCGGCGGCAAGGGCTTTGGCACGGGCTTAGGGGCTTGCACGGCGGGCGCAATGGCGGCGACGGATGGAGGCGCGACCACAACAGGTGGCGTCGGCGCCGCAACAATCGGCGGTGCAGCCACAACGGGCGCGGGCTTTGCCGGCTGAACGGCGGCGACAGGAGGCACGGCGACGGCTGGCGCCGCGGGTTTAGGTGGAGGTGCCACGGCCGCTACAGTCGGCGCGGGTTGCTGCTCTACCGGCTTTACCTGCACGACTGGCTCAGGAGCCTGCGGCGCAATTGGCGCTGGCGTAGGCGCTGCAGGCGGTTCCGGCTGGCGGACGATGTCCACCGGCCGTTCACGCGCGAGCTGGCGCGTCGCCGGCCGGGAGCGCGCCATGTCGCGGTGGATCAGCGCCAGATAATTGCGGCTCTGGACCGTATCCGGGTGATCCATGCCAAGCGCTTTTTCACGAATCGCAAGCGCGCGGCTGACCAGCGGCTCTGCCTCGTTCAGGCGCCCGACGCTTCTGTACAAGGCGGCAAGATTGTTGAGGCTTCCCGCAAGCCGCGGATGCTGGGGGCCCAATGCCTTTTCGTAGATCGAGATCGCCCGGATCAGCGCCGGTTCCATCTCCCGCTGGCGGTTCTGCGTGTGATACAGCAGCGCCAGGCTCTCGAGGCTCATCGCGAGGTCCGGGTGTTCGAGACCGCGATACTTCTCGTCGATTGAGATCGTGCGCAGGATCAGCTTCTCCGACTCGTCGAATCGGCGTTGCACACGGTAGAGCTCCGCCAGCCATGCGAGGGTCGTTGCGAGGCGGGCGTCACCTTCGCCAAACGCTTCCGCTTCTTTCAAGGCCGATTCGAAGTGGCGGGTCGCTTGTTCGGGATCACGCCGGTTGTAGGCTGCGGTACCGGCGTCGAGGAAACGCGTCCAGCTCGCTTCGTCCGCGGAACTCACCGCCGGGGCGCAAAGCAGTGCCGTCCCCAGCAATGCCGCACGAAGGATCAGGGCCGCAGTGGCCTTTCTTATGAGTGCGATAGCGCCTCCCCGCCCCCGCGGCTTATCAAGCCTTTACGCGGCTTCGGTACTCGCCCGTCCGGGTGTCGATTTCGATCATGTCTCCGGTGTCGCAAAAAAGCGGCACGCGGATTTCGTATCCGGTCTTGAGCTTCGCGGGCTTCAACACCTTGCCCGAGGTATCCCCGCGCACAGCCGGCTCCGTCGAAATGATTTCGCGAGCCACCGTCTGCGGAATGTCGACCGAGATCGGCCGGCCCTGGTAAAGCGTCACCTCGGCCGGCATCCCATCCTCCAGGTAGTGGAGGGCGTCGCCCATCGCATCCGCGTCGACTTCGAACTGGTTGAATTCCTCGTCCATGAAGACGTAGGAAGGCTCAGCGTAGTAAGAGAAAGTGACCTCCTTGCGCTCGAGGGTCACGACTTCGAATTTTTCATCCGCGCGGTAGACGGTCTCCGTTGCCGCTCCTGAGAGCAGGTTCTTGAGCTTCATCTTGACCACCGAGGCATTGCGCCCGGATTTGCTGAACTCGGCCTTCTGCACGACCAGCGGATCCTTGCCGACCATGATTACGTTACCCGAACGGATTTCCTGTGCAATCTTCATATTCGTTCCGATTTCCACATAAGCAAACCCGCTATTTTAGTCGCTCCTCGCAGAATTGCGCCAGATTTGCCGCCAGGTCACCGGCAGTTTCGATGCGTCCGGCCCAGTTTCGGCAGTGGTTTCGGAGCGTGCCTGGATGCGCATACAGGCTTCCCCACGCGTCCTGCAAGCCAGCGGACCGAACGGCGCCTTGCGCATTCCAGGCTTCCCACAGCGTGACGAGGGGAACCCGGGCGTCCAGCTCGAGACCGGCGCCATAAGCCTCCAGGAAGGCGCGCAACTTGATGATATGTGCCCCCTCTTCCTGCGGATAGATCTGCCAGACGAAAGGCCTCTGCGCCCATTGCGCCCTGACAAACGAATCCTCGCCCCGCACGAAATTCCAGTCACAAGCCCAAAGAAGCCGGTCGTAACAAGGCTGCGGCATGAAAGGCATTAATCGGGCTTCGAGGGACCCCTTTGCGAGTCGATGTCCATCACCGGGATCCGCTTCGCCGAAAAAGGCGCAGACCTGCGCCCGTAAACGGCTGGCGGGGACTGCCACGACTGTCTTTTGCGTGCCCTGCGACCACATTTCCAGGAAAGCGCCGACTGCCGGGTTTTCATATCCGAACAACGACACGACTGTTGCAAAAGGCGTAGGCGGCTCGAAGCGTGCCTCTCGCCAAAACTTCTCGATGGCACTGGGACTCGATTGAAACTGGTCGCGCTCCAGGTCCACCCCTGCCTCCCACAGCAGTCCGCCTGTTTTCGGCCCGAACCCCGGAAAAAAGAAATGCCGTTCGAGCGGCAGGCGAGGATGCGGGGATGGGACCTTATGGTGCCGCTCGACCCAGCTTTCGGCGCTGAGGTATTCGAGGATGATCCACACCGGACGCGGCTCGTCGGCAGCCATCGCCGCGACATAGTCCTCCGGCACTCCTCCGCCAAACGCTTCGACCACAATTTCTGCCGGCGCACCGAAGTCGGCTGCCGGTGTCCAATTGCAGATTTCGACACCCTTCACGCGTTGCTTATCTTGCAATGGATCGACTTCGGGACACAGCGCGTGCAGTGCCGGCAACGCGTCGATCCATAACCGTACGCGTCCCGAGTGCTCGGATGCGAGCTGCACGGAAAGCCGCCAGCACACGGCCGCGTCGCCGTAGTTATCGACCACCTTGCAAAAGACATCCCAGGTCCGGGACATGCACGCTCCAGTAGAATGCCCGCTTGCGCTACGACGTAATCGTGATCGGCGCCGGCGCCGCCGGCATGATGTGCGCGGCCCAGGCCGGGTCCCGCGGCCGCAGCGTTTTGCTCATTGAGCACGCAGTGAAACTCGGCGAGCGCATCCGCATCTCAGGCGGCGGACGCTGCAATTTCACTAATCGCAGCGTAGGCCCTGCGAACTTCATTTCGAACAACCCGCATTTCTGCCGTTCGGCGCTCGCCTGCTTCCCCGAGCGGGATTTTATCGCGATGGTCGAGCGGCACGGCATCCGCTATCACGAGAAAACCCTCGGCCAGTTGTTTTGCGACGGCTCGTCCGCCGAGATCATCGACTTGCTTAAGGCGCAGTGCGACGAGGCCTCCGTGCGCTGGGCGCATCCTTGCTCGGTCACCTCGATATCCCGGAACGAATCGAAAGCGGAAAGATATTCCCTGGAGACCACGAAGGGGGCCTTCGAGTGCGAGTCGCTCGTCGTCGCGACCGGCGGCCTTGCGCTGCCCCAGATCGGCGCATCGCCCTTCGGCTACAAGGTAGCGGAGCAGTTCGGCCTGCCGATCGTTCCGCCTAAGCCCGCACTGGTTCCGCTTGCGCTGGACCCTGCGCTGCTCGTCTCGCTCAAGGCGCTCTCGGGCGTTTCGATCGACGTGGTCGCCAGGTGCGGGCGCGATCCGGGCTTTCGCGAAAGCATGCTCGTCACGCATCGCGGGCTCTCCGGCCCGGCAGTCCTGCAGGTCTCCAGCTACTGGCAATGGTTGGAGGCAAAACACGCAATTACCATCGACCTTCTTCCCGGCACCGATGCACGAGCGTGGCTTGAACGCCGGCGGCAGTCCAAGCTCGCCTTGCCGGCGGCGCTCTCTGAACTCGTGCCGCGTCGCTTTGCCACCGAGTGGTGTGCGCTGCTTGGGTACGACAGGCCGCTGAACGAAATGTCCAACCGGGATATCGAGGCAGCCGCGGTGGCCCTTAATCGCTGGCCCCTGATGCCATCCGGAACGTTGGGATACGCCAAGGCTGAAGTCACCCTCGGCGGCATCGACACCACCGCCCTTTCCTCCAAGACGATGGAGTCCGTGAGCGTGCCCGGCCTTTTTTTCATCGGCGAAGTGGTCGACGTCACCGGATGGCTTGGCGGATATAACTTCCAATGGGCGTGGTCCTCCGGCTGGGTGGCCGGCCAGCACGCCTGAGGCCCGCTTCAGGCTTGCTGCATAGCCCTGTAGCGTGCAATCTCGAAGTCGTCGCCGCCCTCGACCTTTTCGACAGGCACGAGCAGGTAAGTGTGCCCCTCGAACGTCAAGGTCGGGCTGACGCGCGAGTCGTAGCCGCCTTCGCGCAAACAGAGCAGCGCGTCTTCCTTGAGCGCGCTGCCGTCGCTTAACAGCATCGCCTCGGGCGGGTCGATTCCGCCCAGTGTGACGGCAATGGCGGTCTTGGCGAACGTGCGAAGCCCGACGTACAGTTCGCGCTGCTCGCCCCGGCTGCAGCGCCTCACCATGCCCACGGAGCACGAGCCGCTGCCCCCTTCTACGCTGAGGCCCACCAGGCGCCCGATACCCAGCCATTCGCCCTGCGTCTTGTCGAGGGCCGCGCCGATCCCGCCCGAGCTGATGTTCTGCGTCAGCCAGGACTCCGACGGACCGGCGGATGCGCCACCCTGCACGCGGGCGTGCACCCCTGCGAACCCGTTCACCACCGAAAGCCGGTGAGCCACTTCGTAGCGGTCGTGCTTGCGCACCGGCGGCGTGGCCGCCCAGTAAGTCCTCAGGTGGCGCATCACGCGCAGGACCATGGCCACTTCGTACGCCGCGCCGAGATTCAACTCGGTAGGCAGCGCGCCCTTTTCCGCAATGCGGATCATTTCTTCGAGCTTTGCGTTTGCCGGGCCGGCCGCGAAAAAGCGTAGTCCGGCGCCCGTGGGCGGTGCCTGCGTAAGACGCTTGGGCGGCGTGCTGCCGGCAAGGTCGATCCAGTTATATGTGGCCTGGGGCTGGTGCGTGTCGGTCACCAGCAATCCGCCCGCAAGGTGGGCGATGATGCGCTCGGCCAGCTCGATCTCCACCGGCATCAGGCAATCGGGCGAGGAGGCGGCGAGCATCAACGCCTTGACGAATTCGCGCTCCGAAGTAGTGTTAACCGGGTTGCGCACGTAGAGCGATACGTTTTCACGCTGCAGCTTCTTCGCTTCGGCAAAGCGGTAGACCTTCCCGAAAGCCTGCCACACTGCGGCCGACCCGACCTGGTAGCGCATGTAATGCCACTTGAGCTGCGCCGCGTGCGCGCGAACGGCTCGCGTGACCACGGCAGGCAATTGCGGCTTCAGCTTTCCAACTGCCCCTGAGTCCGCGGCAACCTGCTCGAGACAGGCTGCATAGGCCCCTGCCAAGTCGTTCCAGAGGACGGATATCGCTCCCCACAGCCGCGCTTCCTGGAAACGCGAAGGCGGCGGGTTCGAGAAATAATCGCGCGAGAGCTTCTGCAGGTGGGCCTGCGCTGCGTCATCGAGCTGGAGGATGATCTCGATCCGGCGCTCGGTCTTGAATCCTTCCGTGACGACGACGGATTCAAGCCAGTGGCAGATTTCCTCAAGCGCCTTGGCCGCATCGCCCTGGGGCAATCCCTCCAGCACTTCCTTGGCGCCCTTTTCATCCGCCAGCGGATGATCGAGCTTGCCTCCTCCAAGCCATTTCAGAACCATGTCTGCCCCCGGGGACTGCAAATTGGGGCCGATTGTCTCATTCCCTCCGTTCCCTCGGTATGATTCAACCGACATGGACAAGATGCAGCGATTTCATGCCGCAGTGAGGGGCGAGCCCGTCGACTACCCGCCCAGCGTGGCGTGGTGCAATTTCGCAACCGATGCGGTGAACGGCAAGGACAACGCGGCCCGCCAACTCGCGTTCTTCGAAGCGTGCGAGTGGGACCTGTGCAAGGTGATGAACGACTATCGCCTGGCACCGCCGGTAGGGATCGAGACCCTTGAAACGCCGGCCGACATGCTGCGCTTCGGCAAGCGCCCGATGTCGGAGCGCATCTTTGCCGAGCAACTCGAGTGCCTTCACATCATGCGCGCGCGCCTCGGACCGCGAACGCCGCTCGTCGACACGCTGTTCGAGCCGTTTTTCTCGTTGCTGTTTGCCGTCGGGTTTTCGAAGGCCGCCTTCATCCGCAGCCACCCGGACGAAGCGGCACAAATGCTCGGCCACCTGACCGAAACCTTCATCGATTACATCCGCGAGCTTCGCAAGGTGCCTGTAGACGGCGTGCTGTATGCGACCAACGCCTGCATCCTTGCGCCCTCCTCGCGCGGCATCACGGATGCGGAGTTCCGCGCCTTCCACGCGCCGTACGACCTCCGGCTGCTGAACGAAATGAAAGGGCTCGTGCGCATCGTGCACGCGCATGGCAATCCGCTCGACATCACGCGCATCCTCGACTACCCGTGCGAGGCGATCAGCTGGTCTGACCGACTAACCGGAAATCCTTCGATCGCCACCGTTCGCAAGCTCACCGGCAAATGCCTGGTGGGCGGCATCGACGAGTCCAAACTGCAGGAGCGCTCGCTGCCGGAAATCCGGGCAGAGGTCGCTGACGCGCTGGCCCAGGCCGGCGGTGCGCGGAATTTCATCGTTTCGCCGGGGTGCAACGTCGCCTCGGGCATCGCCCTGAGATCGCTCCTCTGCATGCGGGACGCGTCAAGAACGCCCTCGTGACGCTCGAATCGCCAGTCCTCATCGCAGGCGGCGGTCCCGTGGGCCTGACGCTGGCGATGGATCTCGCCTGGCGGGGGATCCCCGCCGTCGTCGCCGAGTTGAGGCACCCGGGTGAAGCCCCGAGCGTCAAGTGCAATCACACTTCCGCGCGGTCCATGGAGATTTTCAGGCGCCTCAGCGTCGCGCAGAAGTTGCGCAATGCCGGGTTGCCCGAGGACTACCCGAACGATTGTTCATACCGCACGACGACGACCGGCATCGAACTGGCGCGCATCCCGATCCCCTGCAGGCGCGATCGCTACACAACCCGGGAGGGGCCGGATGCATCGTGGCCGACACCCGAGCCGCCCCATCGCATCAACCAGATATACCTCGAGCCCGTCCTGGGAGAGCACGCCTCGGGGATGCCGGGCCTTACCCTCCTCCACCGCACGTCCATCGACGATTTCTCGCAGGACGACTCGGGGGTCGTTGTCATGGCGAGGAACCTCGATACAGGCGAAATCACGCGCATCCGTGCGCAGTACATGGTCGGCTGCGATGGCGGCCGCTCCGAGGTGCGCAGGAAGATCGGCGCGACGCTCAGCGGGACACCGGTCGTGCAGCGCGTGCAATCGAGCTACATTCGCGCGCCCAAGCTGTTGTCGATGCTGCCCGGGAAACCTGCATGGGTCATGTTCTCGCTCAATCCGCGCCGCAGCGGGAACGTCATGGCGATCGACGGCCGCGAAACGTGGCTCATCCACAATTACCTTCGGGACGACGAACAGGAGTTCGACTCGATCGACCGCGACTGGGCGATTCGCACCATCCTCGGCGTGGGGCCCGAGTTCGAGTACGAAATCATCAACAAGGAAGACTGGATCGGACGTCGCCTCGTGGCCGACAAGTTCCGCGACCGACGGGTGTTTATCTGCGGGGATGCGGCGCACCTGTGGGTACCCTACGCTGGCTATGGCATGAACGCGGGGATCGCCGATGCGGCGAACCTGGCGTGGCTGCTGGCTGCGCGAATCAAGGGATGGGGCGGCGAGGCGATCCTCGACGCCCACGAAAAGGAACGGCTGCCGATCACCGAGCAGGTGTCGCACTTTGCAATGAAGCACTCGTTGCAGATGGCCCGGCAGCGCCAAACGGTCCCTCCCGAAATCGAAGCGCCGGGACCTGATGGCGACGCGGCGCGGGCGGCGGTTGGGAAGGCGGCGTACGAATTGAACGTCCAGCAGTACTGCTGCGGTGGACTCAATTTCGGCTATTTCTATGATGCCTCGCCGATCATTGCTTATGACGGCGAAGACCCGCCTGGGTATTCGATGTCCGAGTTCACGCCTTCGACCGTTCCCGGATGTCGGACGCCGCATGTGTGGCTAAAGGACGGGCGGTCCCTGTATGACGCGATGGGGCCGGACTACACGTTGCTGCGCTTCGACGCCGGGCTGGATGTCAGCGCGTTTTGCTCAAAGGCAAGCGAGAGGGGAATCCCGATTGCGACGCTCGACGTCGACGCCGAAGAGGCCGCAGCTGTCTACAAACACAAACTGGTCCTATCCCGTCCGGACCAGCACGTCGCGTGGCGCGGGAATGCCGTCCCGGCCGACCTCGACGCTCTGCTCGCTTTGATCAGTGGCATTGCTGCCAAAAAAGGCTGAAGGCCCGCGCCCCGACTGGGTTTCCGGTCAAATTGCTGCCACGGCCCTGAACGCCGTCACGAAGCGCAGGAGCACCCGGGTCGCAATACCGGCGTCCTCTTCGCTGATGGCTTCGGCCGGGTTGTGGCTGACTCCGCTTTTGCAACGCACGAAGAGCATGCCGATCTCCGCGATGGCCTGGATCGCCATGCCGTCGTGGCCCGCGCCGCTGGGAAGGCGACGCACCGGCAGGCCTTCTGCCTCGATGGCCGCAGCGATCTGCGTTTGCATCCAGCCGGCGCATTGTGCAACCGGTTCGTCGTGCATCTTCTGCGCATGCAGCTTTACGCCGCGCCGGGCGCAAATCGAATGCAGCTTTGCGAGCACTGCAGTGATGGCTTTCTCGCGATGCGCATCGCGCGGCGAGCGAAGGTCGAGCGAAAACCTCACGCGGCCGGGGATCACGTTCATCGCACCCGGCAGCGTCTCCAGCTTGCCGACGGTGGCGACGAGATCGGGCTCGCTCGCGAGCCTGCGCCTCGATCGCCAGCACGCACTCGGCCGCCGCGACCAGCGCGTCCTTGCGCAGCCCCATGGGGACGGTGCCGGCGTGCCCGGCGAAGCCTTCGACTTCCAGCGCATAGCGTGTCGCCCCGTTGATCGCCGTGACGGCACCGACCGGGAAACCCTCAGGGAACCAATTCAGAAGTCGCCAGCTTGTTGGCGGTTTCCTCCAGGGCGGGCGGCACCATGAGCAGGAGCTTCTTGCCGAGGCCAAGGTTGTTGCCCTTGGCATCCACCATCTTGCGGAGCGCCGTGCGGGCCGCGAGGAACGATGCGGAGCTGAGGGCCGCCGTCGCTTTGTTGGTGAAGGCGCGAGCACCCTTGGTCTTGTCGAG
>JANXRZ010000164.1 GCA_025352885.1 Pseudomonadota bacterium
GCCACTTTCGACGCGCACGGCCATCATGCCTTTATTGTGCTCAAGTACCTGAGTCGAACTTGCAAACCCTGGGGTGAAGTACATTGCACTCTGCATCAATTATCCGACGAAATCTCGCCAGAGGGCCAGTTCGTAACTAGCGCAAGGGAGCCCAATCAACCGGGCGATTTCGCAGCACGCCTTCTCAGCCCAGTTTTCGCCGGTATTTGGCCTTCCTATCTTGAAAAGCCAAAGCTTCTCATCTTCGCCGACGAACCAAAACTTCTGCTTCGTCCCTAGCTGCTCTGGAAGGTCGGAGGCGTCAGCCGGGACATGGACGATTTCATACATGTGTTTGCCGCCAATTTCGGCCATGCAAGTTCAAGCGAGATTTCGTCGGATAATTGATGCAGAGTGCAATGTACTTCACCCCAGGGTTTGCAAGTTCGACTCAGGTACTTGAGCACAATAAAGGCATGATGGCCGTGCGCGTCGAAAGTGGCCTCAAAATACCCCTTTGGTCGTCTCACAACGAGAGCGGCAGCGCCAGGTGCCTGGCGTAGAGCGCGTCCCGGTGCTCGAAGAGGATCGGGTCGAGCGCGGATTTCGTAGGTTCGTCGAGCGCCTCGAACGCTGCTCGGGTGGTGTCCCTCATCGCGCACTGTTCGTGCGGCAGCGGCTTGAAGAGCGCCATCGCCGTGGCGCTGTAGATGTCCACTGCTGTCAGCACATTGCCGACGTGGTAGGGGCTGCCCGCTTTGCGCTGCGACTTGAGGCGGGCGGCCAGCATGCTGAGCAGTTCGACTATGCGCGTCCCATAGCCCGCGCTCTCGGCCTCGCTGTAGCCGTATTTCGGCGCGAGGTACTTGGCCACCGGTGCCGGGAAGCCGGGTCGCGCCTGCAGGCCGGCATGCACGAGCTGCAGGCGGCGCGTCCAGCACAGGCCGCCTTCGCCGAGGATTTCGTGGGCGAGGCCGAAGGCGAGCGCGCGTTCAGCCGGGTCGATCGGGAGCAGCGAGGGTGTCGGCTTGAGGCGCTCGGCCAGCAGCAGGATCTCCGCCCAGCCGCTGCGCGGGCGCTCCTGCTCGTAGAACGCGACCGGCCCGCTCATCTGGCCGCCGGTCCAGTGCTTGAGCGGTTCGCTGTCGTGGGCGAGGCGCACCCCGATCCAGTCGATTTTCTTGATGTGGAAGATGCCTTTGGCCGCTTCGCCCCAGGGGCTCGGGACGTTGCCGACGACGACCATGCGCAAGCCGGGGTGGGGAATGGCTTCTTCTACGGGGAGGTATCGGATGGTCATGTATGGGCCGCCAGGATTGCAATCGGATACGAAAAAACCAGGTGTCCCTTTTCCATCCGCGTCCGGGCGCCGAGGCTGTCATCCTCGAGCGAATCGCGGACGAGCTTCTCGACCTCCTGCGCATCCCCGGGGTTCGGGAACGAGGCCTTGAGCAGGTGATCCAGCCGGACCGTCATCGCGCAGAAGGTGGGCGAGGGCTCGGGAAGGCCGGCTTGATCAAAGAGCGCGCTCAACTCTGTTAGCGTCAGCGCCCGCACGTGTGAGGGATCGCGCAGGCGCTCCATGCGGTTGAGATTCTTCGCCCGTGCGGGATCGCTGGAGACGCACAGGTCCATTACGGCGATCGTGCCTCCCGGTTCGCATACGCGGACCATTTCGGCCAGCACCGCGCCCGGGTGCTCGAAGTGGTGGAACGCGTAGCGCGAGGTCACAACAGAAAAGGTCCGGTCTGCGAAGGGCAGCTTCGTGACGTCTCCGACATGCCACTCGATATTGGTAAAAGCTTTCTCGCGCTGCAGGGCTTTGGCTTGTTCGATCATTGCCGGGGTGAGGTCGATGCCGGTGGCCGACTTCACGACTGCCGCGAAGTGGCACACGACGATGCCCGGCCCGCAGGCGACGTCGAGCGCGCGGTCGTTCGCGCCGGCGCCCGTCGCCGCGAGCAGCAGGTCCAGGGCTTCGCGGTCCAGGATCGGCTTGGCTGCGGCGAACCCGGCGGCTTGCCGGGTGAATTGGTCGACGACGAGTTCCTGTTGGGACAGTGACACCGGAGTCTCCGTTGGGTGAGGCGGGCGGCCGGTGATGGTAGGGGCAATGCGCTTGGGGATCAAATGCGCGGATCGTCGTCCCGGGCGGAAATGTACCGGTACCGATACGAAAACTGGCAGGAGAGCCAATCGGAGAGCGGACCATGAGGAGTAAATTGGCCCAATTTATCAAACCTTCGGCACTCTCCGCTCCCCCACCGCAATCTCAATCCCCCCCGCCACCGCCAGCAGCCTCGCGTCGCTGCCCAATCCGGCAAACACGGTGATCCCAAACGGCACGCCAGCCTTGTCCACGCCGCATGGAATCGCCACGACCGGCGCGCCGGCCTTCCCAGTGATCTTCGCCGCGGCCCCCATGGGCGCGATCAGCACATCGCAATCGTGCATCGACAAGGCGGCATCGATGCCGGCGGTGCGCGACAAGGCGATGTCGCGGGCGCGATCGGTCCGGTAAGCTGGATCGTCGATGCCGTGGGTGGCATTCGCCGCGATGAGGAGCGACTGGCCATAGGGAATCGTCTGGGGGTGTTTCTCGTTCCAGGCGATGAGGTCGTGCATGGAGCCGATCCCGCAGGGCGCCCCGTGCTCTTCCAGGAAGGCATTGAGCGCGGCCTTGAACTCGGTCCGGAACACGCATGAGCGCACTTCCTGGAGTTGCTCGGCGGAAGGCAGGTCGCAGGGATCGACGATCCGGGCACCCATGCGCGAGAGGTTGGAAATCACGGTCTCGAAGAGCGGCATGAGCTCGGCGAACTCCGCGCGGTCGGCGATCTGCCGGCGCGGGACGCCGATGCGCACGCCGGAGAGCGTGTCCGCGCGGAGGCTCCCTGGCAGGGTGCCTTGGGACATCAGCGTCGCCGTGTCCCGCACGTCCGCGCCGGCCAGCACCCAGCCGACCAGCGCCGCATCCTCGACCGAACGTGCAAGCGGTCCGGGCGAATCCTGGCTGGTCACGAGCGGCACCACGCCCGTGCGGCTTACGACGCCCACACCGGGCTTGTACCCGACCACCGATGAATACGAGGCCGGTGTCTGGATCGAGTTTTGCGTCTCGCTCCCGATTGCGAACATGCAGAGTGACGCGGCGACCGACGCCGCCGACCCGACGCTCGATCCTTGCCCGCGCCCGTACTCGATGCCGTGCGGGTTCTTCACCACGCCGCCCGCGCCGCTGTAGCCGGAGGGCATGACATCGGACACGAAATCCGCGAACTCGGTCAGGTTGGTCTTCCCGATCACGATTGCGCCCGCCGCGCGCAGGCGGCGCACGAGCATTGCATCCCGCCGGGGCTTGAACTGGGCCAGCGCCGCAGCGCCGGCCGTCGCGCTCATGCCCGCCGTCAGGATGTTGTCCTTGAGGAGCACCGGAACCCCGTGCAGCTGGCCCGGTGCCTGGTCGGCGGCAAGCGCCTCGTCGGCGATGCGCGCGTCGTCCATGGCGCGTCCCGAGAGTTCACGCACCGCATTGATGGCGGGCCCCGACTTGCTGACCCGGTCGATCCTCGACTGGAACCACGTCACCGCCTCGACCACGGAGATCTGCTTGTTCACATACAGCGCGCGCAGCTCGGCGATCGATCCATTCAGCAGGGTGTTCTCGGGATTCTTCACGGCGTTTCCTCTTCGATGTCCACATTGTCGATCCACTCCGGGTCCACTTCCGGCAGCGGGATCGCGCGCAGGAGCTTCCTCGTATACGGGTGATCGGGCCGCTCGAACACATCCTGCGAGCGCCCGGTTTCCACGACCCGGCCATGCTGCATGACCACGACCCTCTCGCACAGCGCGCGCACGACCGAGAGATCATGGCTGATCAGCACGAGCGCCATACCTGTTTCCGCCTTGAGCGAGCGGAGCAGCTCCAGGATCTGCGCCTGCACCGATACATCCAGGCCCGACACGATTTCGTCGGCCACGACCAGCGCCGGGTTCAAGGCAATCGCGCGCGCAATGCCGACGCGCTGGCGCTGCCCGCCGGACAGCTGGTGCGGATACCGCCCCGCCATTTGCGGCGCGAGGCCGACGCGCTCGAGCAGGCCGGCGGCAAGGCGCAGTGCCTCCCTCGAACCGGTGGCGCGCCCATACGAAAGGAAAGGCTCGGCCAGCGCCGTGCCGATGCTGAGGCGCGGGTTCAGCGCCGATTGCGAATCCTGGAAGATGATCTGCATGCGGGCGCGCAGCGGCCGCAGTTCCGCTTCCTCGAGGTTGGTGATGTCCCGGCCTTCGAACGTGATGCGCCCGGCTGTTGGGCGGTACAGCCGCAGCAGCGTGCGCGCGAGCATGCTCTTGCCCGATCCCGATTCGCCGACCAGACCCACCGTTTCGCCCGGCAGGACCGCAAGCTCGACGCCTTTCAGGATTTCAAGGAGCGGTGCACGGCCGAACGCGGGTTTGCGGCCCTGGTCGGGCAAAGCCAGCCGCAGGCCGGTTGCGTCAAGCAAGCGCGTGCCCACGGTCGTAAGCCTCGGTCTCGCGCGCCAGCTGCTCGCGCAGTTCAGTTGAAATCGGATGCAGCACGCTCTCCGGGCGGTCGTAGCGCGGTGCGGCGTTCAGGAGCGCCTCGGTATACGGGTGGTGCTGCGAAGAAAAAATCTGCTCGACGGGCCCCGACTCGAGGATCCGCCCCGCATGGATCACGCTCACCGAATCGCAGAGCTTGGCCACGACGCCGAGGTCGTGCGTGATGAACAGCACCGAGGTCCCGGTCTGCCTTTGCAGGTCGCGGATGAGGCGCAGGATCTGGTGCTGCACGGTCACATCCAGCGCAGTCGTCGGCTCGTCCGCGATGATCAGGCGCGGCTCGCACGAGAAGGCGATCGAGATCACCACGCGCTGGCACATGCCGCCGGAAAGCTCGTGCGGATAGAGGCGCATGACGCGCGCCGGCTCGCGGATGTGCACGGTGTTCAACATTTCGAGTGCCCGCCGCTCGGCTGCCGCCTTGCTCAAGCGCATATGCAGGCGAAGCACGTCGGTAATCTGGTCGCCGATGCGGAAAGCCGGGTTCAGCGCGGTCATCGGGTTTTGCAGGATCATGGCAATCGAGCGCCCGAGCAGGCCGCGGCGCTCGCGGGCCCGCATGCCGATGAGTTCGCGGCCTTCGAAGCGGATCGATCCCGATTCAACGCGCGCGCTCTCGGGCAGCACGCCGAGGATCGCCTTGCAGACCATCGTCTTGCCGCCGCCGGATTCCCCGACGAGGCCCAGGATTTTCCCCGCGTCGAGGCGCAGGTGCGCGCCGCGCAAAACGGGCGTACGCGACGATTTGGACTGGATTGCGACGCGCAAGTCCTCGATCTCGAGGATGGGGGCAGGCGCGGCTTCGCTCATCGCTGCAGCACCGGGTCGGTCGCCTGGCGCAGGCCGTCCCCGAGCGCGTTCAGGCCGAGCACCGCGATGATGATTGCCGTGATGGGGTACATCATCGCCCACCACGCCTGGTTGATGTAGGAGCGGGCGTCCGCAATGATCCCGCCCCAGGTCGCAAGGCCCGACGACGAAAACCCGATGAAGCTCATGATCGCTTCCACCACCACGGCGCGGCCCATCTCGAGGCCCAGCAGCACAATCACGAGCGGGAGCAGGTTCGGCAGCACCTCGTGAAACAGGATGCGCAGGCGGGATTCGCCGATCGTCCGCGCCGAGCTCACGAACTCCTGCTCGCGCAGAGCAAGCACCTCCCCACGCACCACGCGGCAAAAGCGCGTCCAGCCGATCAGCACGACTGAAATGATGACGGTGTTCAGCCCCGGCCCCATCGCCGCGGCCAACACGATCGCAAGCAACATTGGCGGGAAAGACATGAAAGTGTCGACCGTTCGCGATATGGCCGCATCGAGCCAGCCGCCGAAGTAGCCCGCGAGCATGCCAAGGAGCACGCCGACCACGCTTGAGAGCGTTGCACCGAGCACCATTACAAGCAGCGCGGGACGCGTGCCATAGATCATGCGCGAGAGGAGGTCGCGGCCGAGCGTGTCGGTGCCAAGCAAAAACGCCGGGTCACCGCCTTTCACCCAGCGCGGCGGCAGCAGCTGGTTGAGCAGGCTCTGCTCCATAGGGTCGTGCGGCGCGAGCCATGGCGCAAAGGCCGCCACGACGACGATGAGCAGCAGCACGCCTGCGCCGAACAGGAATCGCGGGTTGTGGGCGAGCGCGCGCACCTAGTGCCTCAGCCGCGGGTTGACGAGCGAATACACGAGATCGATGACGATATTGATGACGATGAAGAGCAAGGCGAACACGAGGGTCACGCCCTGGATCAGCGGCAGGTCGCGGTTCGACGCCGCGCCGTAGAGCATGTTGCCGATGCCAGGGTAGGAAAAGATGAGTTCGACTAACACCGTGCCGCCCACGAGGAAGATGAAGTGCACGCCGGTCAGCGTGATCGCAGGCAGCAGCGCATTGGGCAGCGCCTCGCCCACGAGGATGCGCAGGTCGCTGAAGCCCTTGACCCTGGCGAGCAGGATGTAGTCCTGCACCATGACTTCTTGCAGCGAAGCCTTGAGCACGCGCGCGATCACCGCGATCAGGGGCAGGGCCAGCGCAATCGCCGGCAAGGCGAGATGCGCCAACAACTCCCGCGCAAGGCCGAACTGGCCGCGCACGATGCTTTCGACCAGGTAGAACTGCGTGGTGAAAACCGTCGCCTGCATGGGGTCGATGCGCCCGGAGATCGGGAAAAACGGCACCAGCACGGCAAAGGCGATGATCAGCAGCATCGCCCAGAGGAATTCTGGAATCGCGAGCGCAATCGAGTTCAGGCCGTCGACGAAGGTCTCGACCCAGGAGCCCCGCCAGTAGGTGGCGGCCAGCGCGAGGCTGACGCCGAACACGATCGAAAGCGTAATGGCGCAGAGCGCGAGTTCGAGTGTCGCGGGCAGGCGTCCCAGGACCAGCGAAAGGACATCCTGCTTCAGGCTGATCGAGATCCCGAAGTTACCTTGCGCGATCTGGCCGAGGTAGAGCACGAACTGCATGGGGATCGACTTGTCGAGGCCGTAGGAGGCGCGAAGGCGGGCGATGTCCTCCGGCGTCGCTTCGCCCGGCACCATCATCGCGATAGGGTCGCCGGGCACGATCCGCAGCAGCACGAACACTACGACCGCGACGCCAAGCAGCGTCGGGATCGCGAGCAGCAGCCGCCGCAGGAGGAGGGCCGGCGACATTGCTAAAGGCTTTAGCCCGAGGCTACTTGCGTCCGATCGAGTAAGGCAGCACGAACCCGGCGAGATGCGGCTTGTAGTTGAGCGCGCTCTTGTAGACCACCGGCTGGAAGAACTGGAAGAGCGGCAGGATGTACGCGTTTTCCGCGATCATGCGGTTGGCCGCCTTGTAACCGGCCATGCGCTTGGCTTCATCCTTTTCGATGAAGAGCGCCGACAGCGCGGCATCCACTTCCCCGCCTTTCCAGGACGTATGCGGCGACTTGCTGAACATCGCGGAGCCCAGCGAGCTTTCCGGGTCGGCCGTCGAATTGCCCCAGTTGTAGAAGGCCGCCGGCGCAAGCTTGTGCTGCGTGCGCAGCTCGAAGTGCTTGGCAATTTCGTACACCTCGATGTTCGCCTTGATGCCGACGCGCCGCCACATCTCCACGATGGCCTGCACCGTTTCGTAGTCCTTAGGCTTGTAGCCGCGCGTGGTCTGGATGGTGATTTCGACCGGCTTGTCGCGCGAGAAGCCCGACTTTGCCAGAAGCTCGGTCGCGAGCTTGGGGTCGTAAGGTGTGGTGATGGAGGCGTCGTAGCCCTTGTATTCAGGCGCGAGCAGCGTGTCGATCGGCTTGGCATAGCCGCGCTGGATGCGGTCGCAGATCAGCTTCTTGTCGATCGCATGCACGGCAGCCTTGCGCACGTTCGGGTCGGCCATCACGCCGAGGTTGTGCAGGAAGATCATCGCGATGTCGGTGGTCGGATGCGCCACGCCCGTGAGGCCCGGCCGCGTCTTGAGGCGATCGAACTCCTCCCACGGCATGTCGACCGTGAGGTCCGACGAGCCGCGCTCGATCTCGGCAATGCGTGTAGCCGCGTCAGTCGCGAATTTGAACACCACCGTATCGAAGGCCGGCGCGCCGCCCCAATACCCTTTGTACGCTCTGAGCCGCAGGAAGGACCCGCGCTCGAACTGCTCGATCTGGTAGGGGCCCGAGCCCATGGGCGCCTTCTCGAACCCCTCTTTCCCGACCTTCTCGTAATAGTGCGGCGGGATGAGATAGCAGCCGAGGAAGGTCAGGCGCTCGAGCATGTTCGCGCGCCAGGGCGTGACGTCGAAAGAAACCGAGTCGCCGGCCACCTTGATGTTCTTGATGCTCGCGAAGATCGACTGGAGCGGCGCGGCGAACGTGCTGAGGCGGTTCAGGTTCCAGGCTACGTCGGCGGGTGTGAGCGGGCGCCCGTCCTGCCAGGTGACGCCTTTCCTCACGTGCATCGTGATCGCGCTCTTGTCGCCGTTCCACGCGAACTGGTCGCACACGCCGGGCGCAAGCGACAGATCCTCGCGCTGCACGACATAGGGATCGAAGAGGGTCCGGTAGATGCTCGTGAGGCCGGGGCTGACCGACGAGGGGCCCGTGTTCGGATCCCAGCTCGGCGGGCTCACGTTGTACGCGATGGTGAGCGTGTCACCAAGTTGTGCCGCCGCTTCCTTCGACCACAGCAGCGCCTGCAATGCCGGCGCGCCAAGTGCGGCGGCCGCGGTGGTGGCCTTCAGGAAATCACGGCGCTTGATCGAGGGCATGTCGGGGGTCTCCGAAGGGATTAGTTGCGTTACTCAAGTATTGTGCCACGCAATCATTTACGCGAGAATCGGATTGGATGTGCCGCGCTGGTGCATTTCGAGGAGAGGTTTGGCAATGCAGCACCATCAGGGCGCGCACGCGGATGCCGCAATCCGCATCGATGAAGAGAGCGGGCGCTTTCGCGTGGCGCGCTCGAGCTACACCGATCCGGCGCTGCATGCAGCCGAGTTGGACGCCATCTTCTCCAAGTGCTGGCTCTTCGTCGGCCACGACTCGGAGCTCGCCAAGCCAAACGACTTCGTGACGCGCCGCATCGCCGGGCGCCCGATCCTCTTCTTGCGCGATCGCGATGGGGTGGTGCGCTGCCTGCTGAACGTCTGCCCGCACCGCGGCGCGCAGGTCTGCCGGCAAAAGAAGGGCAGCGCCAAGCTCTTCAGCTGCCTATATCACGGCTGGGCTTTCGAGAATACGGGCCGCGTCATCAGCATCGCCGAGGGCGAGACGTATCACGAGAAGTTCAACGAGCCCGGCGTTAACGACCTTGTGCCGGTGCCGAAATTCGAGTCGTACCGCGGTCTCTGGTTCCTCAACTACGACCCCCAGGCCTGCAGCCTCTACGATTATCTCGGCAACGCGCGCGAGTACATCGACCTCATCATGGACCAGGCCGACGTGGGCATGAAAGTCGTTGGCGAGGCGCAGGAATACAGCGCGCGCGCCAACTGGAAGCTCCTCGCCGAGAACAGCACCGACATCCTCCACGTGGTCACGCTGCATCCGACGTACCTCGATCTCGTCAAAACCAATTCGGCTGGCACGATGGTCCGCGGCAAGGTGGTCGGGGCGAGCGTCGACTTGGGCAATGGCCACGCGGTGGTCGAGCGGGCGGCTTCGTACGGCCGGCCGATCGCGCAGTGGATCCCGATGTGGGGCGAAGAGGCGCGCGTCGAGATCGAGGGGATCTATGCGCGGCTGGTGAGCCGCTATGGCGAGGAGCGCGCGCGCCGCATGGCGACCTGCGCGCGCAACCTCCTCATCTTCCCCAACCTCGTGCTGAACGACATCATGTCCGTGACCCTGCGGACCTTCCAGCCGGCCGCAGTCGACTATATGGAGGTGAGCGTCTGGGCGATCGCGCCGGCCGAAGAGTTCGGCAAGCCCGCGCTCGAGCGGCGGCTCACGAATTTCCTCGAGTTCCTCGGGCCGGGCGGGTTCGCGACGCCGGACGATATCGAGGCACTGGAATCGTGTCAGCGGGCGTTTGGCGCGAGCCGCGAAGCGCCGTGGAACGATTTGTCCAAGGGCCTGAACCGCACGCCGGATGCAACGGACGAACTGCCGCAGCGGGTGTTCTGGCTCGAGTGGCGCGACCGCCTGATGCAACGGGCGGGCTAGGCGCATGTCGCTGCTGCAGGCGCTCACGCGAGTCGAGGCCGAAGACTTCCTGATCCTCGAAGCGGCGCTGCTCAACGAATGGAAGCTGCATGAATGGCGCAAGCTCTATACGGAGGAGTGCCGCTACCTCGTGCCGAATCCGGCCGGCGACCCGTATGCGCCGACAGATGCTTCGCTGTACCTCATCGCCGACGACGGTCATCACCTCACCGAGCGCGTGAAGCGCCTCAACAAGAAGACGGCGCACGCGGAATATCCGCGCTCGAAAACAAGGCGGCTCATCAGCAACGTGCGCTTCCTCGAGCGCAGTGCGGAGCAGGTGAAAGTGGAGTCGGCCTTCATCACCTACCGCTCGAACCAGGGCGTCACCGACACGTTCTTCGGCCGGCACGAGCATTGCCTGGTCGACGTGGGCGGCGCCCTGCGCATCCAGGAAAAGCGCACGATCCTCGACATGGAAGCCCTGCGTCCGCAGGGCCGCCTGTCGATCATCGTCTAAACGTTCACCAGACAAGGAAGGGTCCATGAAAGGCATCAGCGGCAGGGTTGCCATCGTTACCGGTGGCGCTGGGGGAATCGGGGCAGGCCTCGCGCGCGCATTCGTCGCTGCAGGGGCGAAGGTCGTCACCGCAGACGTGCTGGACGAGCAGGGTACGGCACTCGCAAAGGAACTCGGCGCGAACTGCGCCTTCAAGCGCACCGATCTTCGCAATGACGCGGACATCGATGCGCTCGTGGCCTTTGCGGCGGAAAAATTCGGCGGCATCGACTTCGTCGTGAATTCGGCCTGCACCTATGCGGACAAGGGCGCGGAATCCGATCGCGCCATGTGGCAGACGGGGTTCGACATCAACCTCTTCGGCGGCATCGTGCTCGGCCAAAAGGCGCTGCCTCACCTGCGCAAGTCTGCTTGGCCCTGCATCGTCAACTTCAGCAGCGAGGCCGCGCATGTCGGGCTGCCTTCGCGCTGGGTGTACCCAGCCACCAAGGCGGCGATCGAGCAGGTCACGCGCAGCCAAGCCATGGACCTCGCAGGGGATCGCATCCGCGTGAACGCGGTAATGCCCGGGTGGACGGCCAAGCCCTGGCAGGCGACCGCCCCCAAGGAAACGCAGGAGCAGTACGCGTACTGGGGCAACCGCCTGCACATGCTCGGGCGCGTGGGGAAGATGGAAGAAGTCACCGACGCGGTGCTCTTCCTGTGCTCGGAGCACGCCGGGTTCATGACAGGCAGCTGCCTTCGCGTCGACGGTGGGCACAGCGCGATGGGTCCGCAGGGACGGGATGTGGTCTTGCCTACGACCTTGCGAAAAGGCACCGCCGCGGCCCAGCCGAAGGAGGCATGAGATGAAAGGGATTCGACTTCTCGCTGCGCTGGGCGCGTGGGCGCTGGCCGGCGTCGCGTTCGCCCAAGGATTCCCGACCAAGCCGGTCACGATGATCGTGCCTTTCCCGCCGGGCGGGTCGGTTGACGCCGTGGCGAGGCAGGTGGCTGCAGGGCTCGGCCAATATCTCGGCCAGAGCGTCGTCGTGGATAATAAGGTCGGCGCAGGCGGGACGATCGGCTCAGGCATTGCGGCCAATGCGGCGCCCGACGGCTACACCATCCTGCTTGGGACCACGAGCGCACTGGCGGTTTCGCCGGTGACCTACAAGAGCGTGCCCTACGATTCGCTCAAGTCCTTCGTGCCGATCATCGAAGTGACGCGCGGCCCGTTCGTGCTATCGGTCAAGAATGCGCTGCCGGTCAATAACGTTAAGGAACTGGTTGACCTCGCGAAGAAGAATCCCGGCAAGCTGAATTCCGGCTCCGCCGGGCAGGGCAGCGTGCATCACCTGGCCCTCGAAATGTTCAAGCAGGCGGCCGGGGTCGACATCGTGCATGTCCCTTACAAGGGCGGCGCCCCGGCGTGGACCGCGGTCATCGCGGGCCAGATCGATATGCTCTTCGACAGCATGCCCGGGCCGTATATGTTCCGCGGGCAGGCCAAGCCGCTCGCGGTGGCCGGCCCCCAGCGCCTGCCGGGCTTGCCGAACGTGCCGACGTTTGCGGAGTCCGGATTCCCCGGCGTCGAGACGGTGTTCTTCTGGGCGATGCTGGCACCGGCCGGCACTCCGCCCGAGGTGGTCGCCAAGCTCAATACTGCGCTGGGTCAGACGCTGCGCGACCCGGCGGTGAAAGCCGAATTCGCCAAGCAGAGCATGGAGACTTCGCCGGGCACCTCGGAGGAGATCGCGCGGTTCATGGCGGTCGAGATTCCCCGGTGGAGGGCCGCGGTCCAGAAAGCCGGCCTCAAGCCCGAATAAGCGATGAAAACCACTGCGCTCAACCTCGATCTCGAGCACCGGACCGCGTACCGCTTCTCCATCCTCGCCGCGCAAAGCACCCGGTGCATGGCAGACCTCTATCGCAAGCTCGGCCTCACAGTCGGCGGATGGCGAACGCTGTCGCTCATCGGCCGCTATGAACCGATCTATCCGAGCAGCATCGCCGAGCGCACCAGTGTCGATCCCGACAAGGTCACCCGGGCCGTCGACCGGCTGGTGCACAAGGGGTTCGTCGCCCGCAAGGTCGACAGCGAGGACAGGCGCCGCATCGTGTTGCGGCTCACGGCTCGCGGTCGGCGCGTGTATGAGGAGCTCGACCATATCCGTCGCGTGATCGAGGAAAAATTCCTGAGCGTGCTCACGAAGGACGAGCTGCGGGGATTCAACGCAACCCTCGACAAGCTCGAAGCCCAGGCCGGCCGGATCTTCACGGGCAAGGGCGCGTGGCGCGAGCTCGTCAATGGGTCGGGCGCCGCCACGACGAAAAAACCCGCACGCCGCACGAAAGGCTCGCGATGAAAACCGTCCTGATCACGGGGGCTGCAGGGGACGTAGGGACGCACCTGCGCCGGGAACTCGCCGGCCGCTATGCCCTGCGCCTATCGGACCTGCGCCCGCTCAAGGACAAAGCCAAAGGCGAGCGGTTCGCGCAAGCCGATGTCTC
>JANXRZ010000269.1 GCA_025352885.1 Pseudomonadota bacterium
CTTGGTGGAGGAGGTTGGATTCGAACCAACGTAGGCGCAAGGCCAACAGATTTACAGTCTGCCCCCTTTAACCACTCGGGCACCCCTCCGGCGGAACCAGAAATTATGTGGGAATTCCGCCGGTTAGTCAACAAACGGTGAACTTCTTCACTAATGCGCTCGAAGCGCAGTTTTGTGAACTACGGAGCGGGTACTTACTTAAGCAAAATTCCGCTCAAGTCCCGTAGCGAACCTTGGAATTGGCCAGCTTCAGCGCAGCCAGCGCGCTGTAGCAGGCGAGCCAGGCGGTCTTCGGATTGCCCGGGGCGGGGACATTTTCCAGGACGATCGAGATGTTCCCACTCGCCCCGCGGATGCGGATGGTATGGGTGTTGTAAGTCAGCCCCGGGTCGGCCACCACCCGCAATAGTGTCCGGTCGAAGCCGATTCCGGCCATTGCAAGAACGGCAGCGATATTTACGTTTTGCGGAAAATGCGGCACGCCTTCGCGCGCCGGACCTTCGAAGAGCACTTTCGCTTCCTTGAGGCTGTCGAGGTCCACGCCCAGCGTCTCAACGTAGTCGATTTTCTTCCAGGCTGCAGGCGGCTTTGCCACTTGGATCGTGACTTCGTCGACCCCCGCAATGCATGCGGCTTTAAGGGCGTCCAACGCGCCGATCCCGCCGGATGGAACATAGAGCATGGCGTCGTTTTCCTCGGCCGCTTTCTCGGCCGCCGCTCTCAACTCGTCATCCACCAGGGCGCCGCCTGAGAGGACGATTACAGCGACACCGGCCGAGAGCAGGTCGACCAGGTGCGCACGAACCGCGTCATGGGAGGCCGCCTCGATGACGACGTCGGGCTTTGTCGCCCTCAACGCTTCAACGCCGACGACAAACGGGACACCGTACTCGGCGGCCAGCCCTTGGCCTGCCGAAGCGGTGCTGCGGCCGCACAGCCCGACCACTTCGATGCCGCTGCCCAGGTCGCCGCGCCGGATGTGTTCCATGAAGAGGCGGGCAATCGTGCCGGCGCCGAGAATTGCAATGCGCATGAGCGATGGAAGGTCGAAAAGGAAGGGGCAGGATTCTGCCATAGGGCCTCGGTCGGGCCCCTCGTGGTCCCGCGCAGGCGCTTTCTAGTCCGTCGCGGTTAGGCTTATGATGTGTCAACGATTGAAAAAACCGCAGGTCCTGACCGCGCATCGCACGACCGCGCATCGAGACCGCGCATTGAGGCCGCGCATTGAGGCCGCGCATCGAGCCCGGAGACTCCTTTGCGAATCGCCATACTTGAAGACGATCCCGACCAGCTTGCCCTGCTAAAGCGCTGGCTGTCCGACGCCGGGCATGACGTGCATCCGTATACGAGCGGCAAGGAAGCCATGCGGCTGTCCGGCCGCGAAAGCTTCGACCTGTATGTCCTCGACTGGCAGGTACCCGACATGTCCGGTGCCGACGTGCTGAAGTGGATCCGGGGAAATGTTTCCAAGCACGTACCGGTGCTCTTCGTCACCGTACGCGATTCCGAAGAGGACATCGTGTTCGCGCTCGAAACTGGCGCCGACGATTACATGGTCAAACCCGCCCGGCGCCAGGAGTTGCTCGCTCGCGTGAATGCGTTGCTGCGCCGTGCGTATCCGCACCAGGAGCAGAGGCTCATCAGCTTTCCACCTTACGAGATCGACACGCAGCGCAACGAAATCCGGCACAACGGCGCGGCAGCCGATCTCACGCCGAAGGAATTCGACTTGGCCGTGGTGCTGTTCCGGAACATTGGCCGGCTCCTGTCGCGCGGCCACCTGCGCGAAGCGGTGTGGGGCCAGAGCGGCGATCTCGCAACGCGCACCGTCGACACCCACGTGAGCCAGGTGCGCAAGAAACTCGACCTCCGGCCGGAAACGGGCTTCCGGGTCGTTCCGGTCTATAACTACGGCTACCGCCTCGAGCAGATCGAACCCGCGGCCGGCTAAGGACACGCCATGGCCACATTCGCGTCGCAAGCCGACCTTGCGCCCAAGAAGATTTCATTCGAGAAACTGTCTGCGAATGCGTACGCATTCACCGCGGAAGGCGATCCGAACACAGGAGTGATCGTAGGCGACGACGGCGTTATGGTCATCGACGCGCAGGCCACGCCACTTATGGCGCAGGAGGTCATCAAGCGCGTGCGCAAAGTGACGTCCAAGCCCATCAAGTACGTTGTGCTCACCCACTATCACGCAGTCCGCGTGCTCGGTGCCTCGGCCTACAAGCCGCAGGAGATCATCGCCAGCCAGGCGACGCTCGACCTGATTCGTGAACGCGGCAAGCAGGACATGGCAAGCGAGATCGGGCGTTTCCCGCGCCTCTTTCGCGGCAAGGAATCCATCCCGGGTCTGACCTGGCCGACGATGGTCTTCCGTCAGGACATGACGATCATGATGGGCAAGCTCGAGGTCCGCATCCTCCAGCCTGGCCCCGGCCACACGGCCGGAGATACGATCGTCTGGATCCCCTCGCAGCAGGTTCTTTTTTCGGGCGACTTGGTCGAGTACAAAGCCGGCATCTACACGGGCGACGCACACCTCGACGCGTGGCCTGCGACCTTGGACAAACTTGCGGGGATGAAACCGAAAGCGCTGGTGCCCGGCCGTGGACCGGCGCTTAAAACGCCGGGCGAGTCCCAGAAGGCGATCAGGTTTACACAGGACTTTGTGAGAGGACTGTTGGATTCGGCTCGCAAGGGCGTCAAGGCGGGAAAGTCACTCAAAGAGGTCTACCTCGCCACGAAGCGGCGCATGGATCCGGACTACGGCGCCTATCCGATTTACGAGCACTGCATGCCTTTCGACGTTTCTCGCGCCTACGACGAGGCGAGCGGCATCGCCCATCCTCGCATCTGGACCGCAGCCAGGGACATCGAAATGTGGAAGTCGATCGCCTGAGACGCGTCCCCGCCCCGCGCCGGAGCACGGGGCGGGACAAAGCCGCCGCAGCAAAGGAGGAGGAGGAGGCTGCGGCGGTCGCGACCGGATTACGGTTGCAGGGGCTGCAGGTGCAGGCGCGCCGCCGTGCACGCGACTGCGATTCGTCGAATCTCTCGAATCGCCGCACCAATTCCGTCGATGACTCGGTAGGCGAGAGTGCGCATGTGTTCATTTCGCTGTTGGCGGACGCGGCCGTGATAACTGGTCATCTGGTCCGGCGACGGCAGTTTTCTGGATGTGCCTTGCAGTTCTGCCTCGATCCGACTGAATTCACTGATATCCATGACTTGCTCATTCAATTTATTGCGATGCATCAAATGTAGGGCTTTGCTAGCGCCGAGGGAATCAGCGATCGTACGAAAACACTTTTGCTAAAATCGCAACAATGTCGGACACGCTCCAAGAGATGGCGATCTTTTCCAAGGTGGTGGCGACTGGAAGCCTATCGGCCGCCGCACGCGAGCTGGGACTCTCGACCGCCGTCGTCAGCCGACGGTTGGCAGCGCTCGAGACCCGGCTGGGTGTCCGGCTTCTCAACCGGACCACTCGACGAACGAGCCTGACCGACGAGGGTGCGAGCTACTACGAAACATGTACGCGCATCCTGGCCGAGATCGACGAGGCGGACGCCACGATTTCCGCAGGCCGGGTGGAACCGCAGGGCGTCCTGAGAGTGTCGATGTCCTCGGCATTCGGTCACCAGCACATCACGCCCCTGATTCCGAAGTTCGCCGCGTTGTACCCGAAGTTGCAGCTGGCGCTCAGCCTGTCCGACAGGCGCATGAATCTTGTCGAAGAAGGCTTCGATGTCGCGATCCGCATCGCGGAACTGGAAGATTCTTCGCTTGCCGCGAAAAAACTCGCGCCGAACCGCCGAGTCGTGTGTGCCAGCCCGGGTTATTTGCGCCAGCACGGCACGCCTGATACTCCGGCGGAGCTTGTCCGCCATAACTGCCTCCTCGCTGACTGGGGACAGGGATTCACCCAGACCTGGGATTTCCGGGGCCCTGTCGGCAAGCGAGGCAAGGTGAGGGTCACGGGGAACTACGCCTGCGACAACTGGGAGGTCCTGCGCGAATGGGCGCTCTCGGGAATGGGCATCGCGCTTAAATCCACGTGGGACGTGAGACGCCATCTCGAGGATGGCTCTCTTGTTGCGCTCTGCCCCGGCTACACGTTCGACACCGACGTCGCCATCTACGCGGTCTACCCGCATCGCCGCCACCTGCCGGCCAAGACGCGGGCGTTCATCGACTTCCTTGCCGAGTCGTTCGGTCCTGAACCCTATTGGGACAAGCCGCTCAAAGCCCAGGGGGTCCGTTGAAAGCGCTCACGCCGGCCTCAGATAGGGTTGTGCTAGTCTCAAAACACGATTGATTGCGGAGACTTTTCAATGAATGCACCGGTCGCGCCAGCCGATCTGGCCAAAGTCTCCCTGGACGACAAGTACGCCCTGAATTCCGGCCGCGTGTTCCTTACCGGCACGCAAGCGCTGGTTCGCCTCCCGATGATGCAGCGCGAGCGCGACTTGGCCGCAGGCCTCAACACGGCGGGCTTCATCTCAGGCTACCGGGGCTCGCCGCTGGGCGGGCTCGACCAGTCGCTTCACAAGGCCGGGAAGTTCCTCGAGCAGCATCACATACACTTCCAGCCGGGCGTAAACGAAGACTTGGCGGCCACGTCGATCTGGGGCACGCAGCAAGTCAACCTCTTCAAGGGCGCGAACTACGACGGCGTCTTTTCGATGTGGTACGGCAAGGGCCCCGGTGTTGACCGCTGCGGCGATGTTTTCAAGCACGCCAATGCAGCCGGGACGGCTAAACACGGCGGCGTGCTTGTGCTCGCAGGGGACGACCATGCGGCGAAGTCCTCGACGCTCGCCCACCAGAGCGAGCACATCCTCAAGGCCTGCCTGATCCCGGTCTTGAATCCTGCCAACGTGCAGGAGTACATCGACTTCGGGCTCCATGGGTTCGCGATGAGCCGGTATTCGGGCTGCTGGGTGGCCTTCAAGTGCGTGACGGACGTGGTGGAGTCTGGCGCCTCGGTCAGTATCGACCCGCATCGCGTGAACATCGTCATCCCGCAGGACTTCGTGCTGCCGCCCGGAGGACTCAACATCCGCTGGCCCGATGGCATCCTCGAGCAGGAGGCCCGCCTCCTCGATTACAAAGTGTATGCGGCGCTCGCCTACGTTCGGGCCAACAAGCTCGATCGCATCGTGTGGGATTCGCCTCGTGCCCGGCTCGGCATCATTACGACAGGCAAGTCGTTCGGCGACACGATGCAGGCGCTTGCCGACCTTGGCATCGACGAAGGCGTCGCTCGCAACATGGGCTTGCGCGTCTACAAGGTCGCCATGCCGTGGCCGCTCGAGCCGCAAGGCGCCCGCAGGTTCGCCGAAGGACTCGAGGAAATCGTCGTCGTCGAGGAAAAGCGCCAGCTGATCGAATACCAAATCAAGGAAGAGCTCTACACCTGGGAAGAAGGCAAGCGTGCCCCAAGGGTCGTCGGCAAGTTCGACGACAACGGCGAGTGGAGCCAGGCCGCGGGGCAGCCGGCGGGTACATGGCTCCTCCCGGCCCATTACGAGCACTCACCCGCGATCGTGGCCCGTGCGCTTGCCAAGCGTTTTGCGAAGCTCGGCCTAGACAAGGTCCTGGGCGAGCGTTACCGGGCGCGCCTTGCCTACCTGGACGCCAAGGACAAGGCTTTAGCCCGGCCCCGCGTGACCTCAGTGCGGCAGCCTTACTTTTGCTCGGGCTGCCCGCACAACACCTCTACTCGCGTGCCTGAAGGCAGCCGGGCGACGGCGGGCATCGGCTGCCACTTCATGGCTGTGTGGATGGACCGCAATACTTCGACCTTCACCCACATGGGCGGCGAAGGCGCCCCGTGGATCGGCCAGGCGCCCTTTTGCGACACGAAGCACATCTTCGCGAATCTCGGGGACGGCACTTACTACCACTCGGGTCTCATGGCGATCCGCGCCGCCGTGGCCGCAAAGGTCACGATGACCTACAAGATCCTCTACAACGATGCGGTCGCCATGACCGGCGGCCAGCGTCACGATGGCCCGCTCGACCCACCGACAATCTCGAGGCAACTAGCGGCAGAAGGCGTGCATCCGATCATCGTGGTGACCGATGAACCGGAGAAGTACCCGGCTGGCACCAACTGGGCTCCCGGCGTCACCGTGCGCCATCGCGACGAGCTCGACCAGGTGCAGCGGGAGCTGCGCGAGATGCCCGGGGTGTCCGCGCTGATTTACGACCAGACGTGCGCGTCCGAAAAGCGCCGGCGCAGGAAGCGCAACGAATACCCGGACCCCGCCAAGCGCGCGGTCATCAACGAAGCCGTGTGCGAAGGCTGCGGCGATTGCAGTGCCAAGTCCAACTGCCTTTCGGTAGAACCAGTCGAGACGGAGTTCGGGCGCAAGCGCGCCATCAACCAGTCCACGTGCAACAAGGATTTCTCGTGCGTGAAAGGGTTTTGCCCGAGCTTCGTGACGGTCGAGGGGGGACAGCTCAAGCGCGGCAAGCAGGCGCCCAAGGGGGAAAGCGGGGACGATTTCCCGAGCCTGACCGAGCCGACGCCCCCGAGCCTGGACACGCCGTGCAATGCGCTGGTCACAGGCATTGGCGGAACGGGCGTGGTCACGATCGGCCAGATCCTGGCAATGGCCGGCCACCTCGAAGGCAAGGGCGTATCGGTACTCGACATGTCCGGCCTCGCGCAAAAAGGCGGCCCCGTGATGTCGCACGTAAAGATCGCCCGGACGCCCGAGGAATTGCACGCGGCGAGGATAGGCACGGGAAGCGCAACCCTCGTGATCGGCTGCGACCTTGTCGTGACCGCGAGCGCGGACGCCCTGGCCACGATGTCGACGGAAAAGACTTGCGCAGTGGTCAATGGCACCACCGCGCCCACCGCCGAATTCGTGAAGAACCCCGACTGGCAGCTGCCGGGGAGCGATTTGCAGCACGACGTGCGCTCGGCCTGCGCGAAAGCTGAATTCGTGGCCGCTGCAGAAATGGCGACGAGCCTCATGGGCGACTCGATTGCGACGAACATGTTCATGCTGGGCTTCGCCTACCAGAAAGGCTGGGTCCCGCTTAGCGCCACGGCGATCGAGAGGGCCATCGAATTGAACGGCGTCGCCGT
>JANXRZ010000084.1 GCA_025352885.1 Pseudomonadota bacterium
CGCCCTTCAGCGTGCCGGGGCGCCTCTCCGAGCACGAGCCGCTCGTGCACGCGATCGACAACTGGGTGCTCGACTACGTGCTCGGCGTGAAGAAGAAGGCGCGGACCTTCGAAGGCTTCAGCCTTCAGGATCTCGACGTGCTGCCCGAGAACATGGTGGCTTGAAGTGAAACTCGCAACTGTGCCAGGTGGGGCCGCGCGTGATGAGGTGCTGGCAAAAGCGACCTTGATCAGGACGCTTGCTGCTAAGCATGGCGCGAAGTCGATGGAATTGTTTGGCTCTGCTGCGCGAGGCGAAGATAGCTCGGACAGCGATCTCGACTTCATGGTCGAGATGGAACCGGGGCGCAGCCTGCTGGACGTGATCGGGTTAGGTGCGGATCTCGAAGCCGCGCTCGGACGAAAGGTGGAGACAGTGAGTAAGGCCGGTATGAAGCCGCGCGTATTGGCCGAGGCGGTCAAGGACGCCGTCAAGGTCGTTTGATAGCGTCTGCTGCGCAATGCGGTGGCCTGAACCTACCCGCCCCCCGTTACAATCCCACCCCCGCTCCACTCAAGAAAGCGAAATGCCCATGCTGAAGTTCTATTACAACGCCGCCCCGAACCCCATGAAAGTCGCGCTGCTGCTCGAGGAGCTCGGCCTTCCGTACGAAGCGATTCCCGTCGACACGCGTAAAGGCCAGCAGTTCGACGCGGCCTACCTCAAGGTGAACCCGAACGCGAAAGTGCCCTCGATCGTGGACGGCGCCGTGACGATGTTCGACAGCAACGGCATCCTGCTCTTCCTCGCCGACCGCGCGAAAAAATTCGTGCCTCTCGACCTGGCGAGCCCGCAGCGCGGGGAAATGTTGTCCTGGCTCATGTTCATCGCGAGCGGCATCGGCCCGTTCTCAGGCCAGTCGGTGCATTTTCGTCACGCCGCGCCCGAGCCCAAGGAATACGCGCTCAACCGCTACGACTTCGAGGCGCACCGCCAGTGGAAGCTCCTCGAAGACCGCCTGGCTTCGAACAAATTCCTCGCGGGCAACGAGTACTCGATCGTCGACATGGCGTTCTGGGGCTGGGCGCGCCTCTTGCCCCATGTCCTCGGAACGGCGGACGCGACGTGGACCACCTATCCGAACGTGAAGCGGCATCTCGATGCCATCAGCGCACGGCCGGCGGCGACGCGCGCCGAAGCGCTCAAGTCCAAGCACACCTTCAAGACCGAGAACGATGACGAAGCCAAGCGCTTCATGTTCCCGCAGAACGAGCGCCTGAAGAAGTAAGGCGCCTCAGATCTCGACCCGGCTGCCCAACTCCACGACGCGGTTGTTGGGGATGTTGAAGTAGTCGGTGAAGCTGCCCGCGTTGCGGGCCATCGCTGCGAACAACCGGTCGCGCCACTGCGCCATGCCCTCGCCGCCGGTGCCGGGGCCGGGCACGATGCGCTCGCGCGAGACGAAGTACGAAGTGTCCATGGGGTCGGCCTCCAGCCCGAAAGCGCGGCACTGCTCGAGGGCCTCGACGAGATCCGGGCGATCCATGAACCCATAGCGCACCGCGACGCGAAAGCACGCGTGCCCCAGAGCCTCGCCCGAAACGCGCGAGGCGGGCGGCACCGTGGGCTGGTCGGCAAATTCCACGGTGAGGAAGACGACCTGCTCGTGCAGCACCTGGTAATGCTTGAGGCTGTGCAGCAGCGCGCTCGGGACGACATCGGCCGCCGGCGTGAGGAACACCGCGGTGCCCGGCACCCGGGCGAGCTCGCCGTGGAAAAGCGAGGCGAGGAAAGGCTCCAGGCGCGTCGCCGCCTCGCGCATGCGTTGGTAAAGCAACTGCCGCCCGCGGCGCCACGTCGCCATCAGCGCAAACAGCGCGCTGCCGGTGAGGAGCGGGAACCAGCCGCCGTCGAGCACCTTGAGCAGCGCCGCGCCGAGGAAGACCGAATCGACGACGAGGAACACGCCGGTGGCCGCGATGCACAGCCCCAACGGCAGGCGCCAGCCGTCGCGGATGACGAAGAACGTGAGCAGCGTCGTCACGAGCATGGTGCCCATCACGGCCACGCCATAAGCGGAGGCCAGGCGCGTGGACGAGCCGAAGCCGATGACCGCGAGGAGCACGGCGCAGAGGAGGATCCAGTTCACGGCCGGCACGTAGATCTGCCCGATCGCGCGCTCGGAGGTATGCAGGATCGTCATGCGTGGCAGGTATCCGAGCTGGATCGCCTGCTGGGTCATTGAGTAAGCCCCCGAGATCGTTGCCTGCGAGGCAATGACCGTGGCTGCGGTCGCGAGGCCGATCATTGGATACAGCGCCCACTCGGGGAAGGAGAGGAAGAACGGGTTCTCGATCGCCGCGGGTCGCGCGATCAGCAGCGCCCCCTGTCCAAAATAATTCAGCACGAGTGCGGGGGCCACCAACCCGAACCACGCGATGCGCACGGGCCGCTTGCCGAAGTGGCCCATGTCCGCATACAACGCTTCCGCCCCCGTTATCACGAGCAGCACGGAGCCGAGCACGAGGAAAGAGCCGAAGCCGTGTGAAGTCAGGAATCCCAAGGCATGGGCCGGGTTCACGGCGCCGAGTACCGACGGGACTCGGGCGATGTTCCACACGCCGGCTGCGGCGATTGCAGCAAACCACGCGGCGCACACCGGCCCGAAGATCGCGCCGACCACGCTCGTGCCATGGCGCTGGATGAGAAACAGCGCGATGAGGATGCCGGCTGAAATCGGAACGACATACGGCTTGAAGGCGGCGGTGCCGACCTCCAGGCCTTCCACCGCGGAGAGCACCGAGATCGCCGGGGTGAGCACGGCGTCGCCATAAAAGAGCGCCGCGCCGAACACGCCAATGGCCGCGAGCGCACTGCGCAGTCGCGGTCGGTCGCGCACCGACGACGTGGCGAGCGCGAGCAGCGCCATGATCCCGCCTTCGCCGCGGTTGTCGGCCCGCAGAACGAGCACCACGTACTTGAGCGACACGACGATCATCAGCGTCCAGAAGATCGTCGAGAGCCCGCCGAGGATGGTGGCCTCGTTCAACGGGATTCCGTGGGTCGGTGAAAAAGTCTCCTTGATCGCATAAAGGGGGCTCGTGCCGATGTCGCCGTAGACGACGCCGAGCGCCAGCAGCGCGAGCCCCGCGGTCGCCTGTCGTGGTCCGGTGCCCCCGGCGGCGGGAATGAGGGCGGGATTGGGTGATGTGAGTGTGTTCATGCGGCTACCCTAACGCCGCGCGGTTGCCGAAAACCAAAACGGGGCATTTCTTTACGGCTTCTTAATGCCGGGCGTGGGATAAAGTGTCCCGATGGAAGAGAGAAAAGCCCGAGAGCCGGACTGGACCGGCCTTGCTTTTGCGCTCGCTGCGGCTGCGGGCTGCACGGTGCTGGGGCTCGCCATGCAGGGGCGCTTCGACCCCGTCAACATCGCGATGGTTTACCTGCTCGGCGTGGTCGTCAGCGCTTTGCGATTTTCGAGAGGCGCGGCCATTGTGTCGGCGGTGCTCTGCGTGGCGGCGTTCGACTTCTTCTTCATCCCGCCGACGTGGACCTTCACGGTGGACGATCCGCAGTACCTCCTCACGTTTGCAATCATGCTCATCGTCGCGCTCGTGATTTCGAAGCTCACGGCGGACGTGCACAACGAGGCGCGACGCAGGGGGACGCTCGAAACCGAAGCGCAGGCCGAGCGCCTGCGCAGCACGCTGCTCGCCTCGATCTCGCATGACCTGCGCACGCCCCTTGCGATCCTGTCCGGGGCTTCATCGAGCCTGGCCGAAGAAGGCGGCGCTTTGACGCCCGAGGACCGCAAGGCGCTCGCGCGGAGCGTGTTCGAGCAGACCCGGGCCCTGTCCGAGCAGGTGGCGAAGGTGTTGCAGATGACGCGCCTCGAGACCGGCTCCGTGACGATCGAGCGCGACTGGAATTCGCTGCCGGACTTGGCGGGGCCGGTGCTCGCGAGGCTGCGCGAGGTGCTTGCCCGGCATCGCGTGATGACCGACTTCGACAAGGTCCTGCCGCTTATGCGAGTGGACGCGACGCTGATCGACCAGGTGCTCGCGAACCTGCTCGAGAATGCCGCGCGCTACACGCCGCCGGGCACGCTCATTCGCCTGCGGGCCCAGGTCAAGGACACTGAAATGGTCGTGTCGGTCGAGGATTTCGGCGGCGGCCTCCTGGCTGAGGACTTCGAGCGCGTATTTGCAAAATTCCACCGCGGCCGGAATGAAGGCGCTGTCGCCGGCGCCGGACTCGGCCTGTCGATCTGCCGCGCGATCGTGCTGCTTCATGGCGGACGCATCTGGGTCGAACAGCTTGCCGGCGGCGGGACGGCTTTCCGTTTCACGCTGCCGCTCGAGGCCGCGCCGCCCGTGCCGGCGGAGGTCGCGTGACCGCATGACTACGCACGGACCCGTCATCCTGCTCGTGGAGGACGAGCCGGAAATCCGCCGGTTCGTGCGCGCCGCCCTCAAGGCGAACGGGTACCGGGTCGTCGAATCCTCGACCGGGGAGAGGGGCGCGGTGGATGCGGGCACTCACAAGCCTGATCTCGCCATCGTCGACCTCGCGCTGCCCGGCATCGACGGCGTCGAAGTCATCCGACGCATCCGTGGCTGGTCCTCGATGCCGGTCGTCGTACTTTCGGCGCGCGTACAGGAGCACTCAAAGATCGAAGCGCTGGACGCGGGCGCCGACGACTACCTCACCAAGCCGTTCGGCGTGGGCGAGTTGCTCGCGCGCATTCGGGTCGCGCTCAGGCGCGCGGCGCGTCCGGCCACGGGCGAAGTGTTGATGCTCGGGGAAGTGGAGCTCGATCTTGCGAAACGCCGCGCCACCCGCGGGGGCGTGGAAGTGCACCTGACGCCGGTCGAATTCAAGCTTCTCGCGTGCCTCGCGAAGAATCTCGGCCTGGTGGTGACGCACCGCCAGTTGCTCATCGAAACGTGGGGGCCGTCCCATGCCGGGGACACGCACTACCTTCGTGTTTACATGAAGCAGCTGCGCGACAAGCTCGAAGTGGATCCCGTGCAACCCCGCCATCTCATTACCGAGACGGGCGTGGGCTATCGGCTGGTTGCGGACGAAGAGGCCGGCTGACGTTGCTGTAGTTCAAGCGAACCCTTCTTGGCGGGCGCGCGCAAAAGAACCGGTCGAGTGCGCGGCCGTACAG
>JANXRZ010000123.1 GCA_025352885.1 Pseudomonadota bacterium
CCTTCATGAACAAGAAGCCCGGTGCAGAGAAACCTGCCGAAAGCGGCAAGGCGCCTGAAATTGCCGGCATGCCGGCAGGCAAGGCTCCCGCAGCGGAAAAGCCCAAGTTCGACTTCTACAAGATCCTGCCCGGCAGCGAAGAGCCGGTTTCGGAAAAAGACCTCAAAGCCGCCGCCAAAAGTAAACCGGAAGCCTCCCAGGACGTTTATTTCCTGCAGGCAGGGTCGTTCCAGAACCCGGCGGACGCCGACAACCGCAAGGCGCAATTGGCGATCATCGGGTTCGAGGCGTCGGTTGAGCCGATCAACCTGCCCGATAAAGGCACGTGGTATCGCGTGAGACTCGGCCCTTACACGAAGATTGACGAAATCAACAAGTTGCGCTCGACCATGGCCGCGAACGGAATCGATGTGAGCCTGGTCAAAATCAAGGATCCTGCCTCCGCCAAGGCCAATTGACGCATGGAGCAAGCATGAAACGTTTCACCCTGTTGGCAGCCGCGCTGATGGCGGCCGCACTCTCGCTTGCTCCGGCTCACGCGCAACTCAAGGCGGGCACCGATTACACCGAGATCAAAGGCGCGCAGCCGGTCGAGGCCAAAGGCAAGATCGAGGTCGTCGAATTCTTCTGGTATCGCTGCCCGCACTGCTACAGCCTTGAACCAATCCTCGAGCCCTGGACGAAGAAGCTGCCCGCGGATGTGCAATTCCGCCGCGTGCCGGCCGTGCTCTCGGACAACTGGGCGATCGACGCCGCCATCTTCTATACCTTCGAGGCGCTTGGCGTGCTGGAAAAAGTGCACAAGCCGTTTTTCGACGCCATTCACAAGGACCGGCTAAACATCACGAACGAAACCGCGATGACCGAGTGGCTGACGAAAAATGGGATCGATCGCAAGAAGTTCGACGAAACCTACAAGTCCTTCGGCGTCCAGGCAAAGGTCAAGCGTGCCGCGCAACTCTCGGTGGGCTACCAGCTCGAAGGCGTCCCGTTGCTGGCCGTGCAGGGCAAGTACACCATCAACGCCGATCAGGGCGGCAGCCAAGCCGGCATGCTGACCACGACGGACCAGCTGATCAGCATGGTGCGCAAGAGCCCGGTCAAGAAGTAGCGCCCACCCGGTGCGCGTCTTCCTTACCGGCGCGTCCAGCGGAATAGGCGAGTCGCTCGCCCGTTACTACGCTTCGGCCGACGCCTCGATCGGCCTGGCTGCGCGGCGCGCCGACTTTCTCGAAACGCTGGCCCAGAGCCGCGTGCCGGTTTGAATGGGAGCGTTGCGGGAGCTACGTGACGCCGCGGGCACGCTCCACCGTCCCTCCGGAGCGTCGGCTCGAATCGTTTGCCTCGTGCCCTCGCTTACCGAGCTCATCTGCGACCTCGGCTTGGCTGCCCAGCTCGTCGGCCGAACGGGCTTCTGCATCCATCCCCGCCACCTCGTAAAAGGCATCCCGAAAGTCGGGGGCACCAAGACCGTGGATCTCGAGCGCATCCGCGCCTTGGAGCCCACCCACGTCATCCTGAACATCGATGAGAACGAAAAAGCGACCGCCGAGGCGCTTGCCGCATTCGTCCCGGCGCTGGTCGTCACCCATCCCCTGTCGCCGCTCGACAACCTCGCGCTGTATCGGTTGATCGGCGGTCTGTTCCGACGAGGCGCCGAGGCTGAAAAACTGTGCGCGCGATTCAGAACAGGTTACGACGCGATCACACTTGACCAGCCTGCGCTGCGCAAAGCGCTCTATTTGATCTGGAAGGACCCGTGGATGACCGTGTCCCGGGATACCTACATTGCGCGGACGCTCTCGCTTGCAGGCTTGATGACGCTTCCCGAGACGGCCGCATCGCGCTATCCGCGGTTTTCGCCCGACGACCCATGGTGTGCGGAAGCAGAGGTGGTCCTGCTGTCTACGGAGCCCTACAGCTTCCGCGAAAAGCATGTCGCCAAAATTGCGGCGTTGCCCGCGTTCGCGGGCAAGCCCGTACGCCTGATCGACGGCGAGATGACGTCCTGGTACGGGAGCCGGGCGATCGAGGGGTTGGCTTACTTGCGTGAATTCAGGCGCAGCATCGCGTAGCTTCCGGGCGCCTCCTCCAAGACCTTGAGACCTTTGCCTGGCGTGCGCGCAGGCACCTTTTCCGGCCCGTTCTGCTTGTCCATCCATGCCTGCCAATCCGGCCACCAGGAACCGGGCACAGGCTTGGCGGTGCCGAACCATTCTTCCGGGGTGCCTGGAAGCGCGTCATTGGTCCAATGCTGGTACTTGTTCGCAGCCGGCGGGTTGACTATCCCTGCGATATGCCCCGATCCGCCGAGCACAAAGCGCACCGGGCCGCCCAGGTAATGCGCACCGCGATACGTCGTCTTCCACGGCGCAATGTGGTCCTCGGCCGTCGAGATGAAATAGGCGGGCACTTTTACCTTCGACAGATCGATCGGTTCGCCGGCGAGCTCGATGCCGCCCGGCACCCCCAGCAGGTTGTTCATGTACATGTTGCGCAGGTAGAAACTGTGCATCTTCGCAGGCATGCGCGTGGCGTCCGAATTCCAGTAAAGCAGGTCGAACGGAAACGGGTCCTTGCCCATCAGGTAGTTGTTGATCACGAAGGACCACACCAGGTCGTTCGCGCGCAGCAGGTTGAACGTGGTCGCCATCTCGGCGCCTTCGAGATAGCCGCGTTGGTTCATCTTCTTTTCCAGGCTTTGCACCTGCGCTTCGTCGATGAACACGCCAAGTTCCCCGGGCTGAGAGAAGTCGAGCATCGCCACAAAGAACGTGGCGGCCCGCACGCGATCCTCGCCTCGTGACGCGAGCCAGGCGAGCATGCAGCCAAGCAGCGTTCCACCGAGGCAGTAGCCGATGAAGTTGACCTTTTTCTCGCCTGTCGCCTTCTCCACTGCCTTCAGGGCGGCCAGCGGACCTTCCTTCATGTAGTCGTCGAACCCTTTCGCGGCCAGCTTGCTGTCCGGATTGACCCAGGAAATGACGAACACCGTATGGCCCTGATCGACCGCCCATTTTATGAAAGAGTTCTTCTCCCTCAGGTCGAGGATGTAGTACTTGTTGATCCACGGAGGGATGATGACAAGCGGCGTCCGCCCGACTTCTTTTGTCGTCGGCTCGTACTGGATGAGCTGCATGAGGTCGTTCTGGAAGACCACCTTCCCCCGGGTGGTGGCGACGTTCTTGCCGAGCGTAAAGGCCTTCTCATCGGTCATGCTGATGCCGCCCTTCTCGATGTCGGCCAGCAGGTTGTCCAGTCCCTTGATGAGGTTCTGCCCGCCCGAGGCCATCGTCTCGCGGACGACCTGCGGATTGGTCAGCGCGAAGTTCGAGGGCGCGAGCGCGTCGAGGTATTGCCGGGTGAAAAAGGCGACCTTTTTCTTCGAGTCTTCCGGGAGGTCGTCCACGCCTGCGACGGCGTGCTGCACATGCCGGGAGGTGATGAGATAAGACTGCTTGATGAAATCGAAGAGGAAATTGGACTGCCATTCCTCATCCCTGAACCGGCCGTCGCCTTTGGCCGGCGTGGCGACCGGCTGCGCCTCCCCGCCGAACATCCGCATCCAGCTCGATTGCCACAGCTTCATGTAATCGAAGCTCATGTTGATCGAGAGTGCGGCCAGCGCATAAGGGTCCGCAAGCATGCGGGCGTACAGGTCCATGAACGCCTTGGCGATGCCGAGCTCGTCGCTCACGCCGGCGGACAGGCCCTTGGGATGTTTCTGGGCGAAGTCGGCGAGCAGTTTCCCCGCTCGCTCCGCGACATCCGCATAAAGGCGTGCGCGCTCTGCCGCGTCCACCATGGGCTTGGGTTCCATGAAGTCTCCTTTGGGTGGCTCTGTGGCCGCCCCCTGCGGCGGCCTAACCTGCTCCGGCTTGCCTCACCGCCGGAGGAGCATAGCGGACGATGCCGTCGGAGCCAATTACGCGGCGCGCCCGACCCGCATTGCGCAGGTAGTGCAGGTGGGCAATCGCCTCACCCATGGCAAAAGTCGTCTGATGCGTGTCGAGCTTGCGGCGGAACAGCGTCTCGAGTACATCGAACGCCGCCAGCGGCGCATTGGCAGCGACCATGGCGGCTTCCAGTTCGGCAAGCCGCTCGGCATGATGCTGCTCCAGCGCCGTCACACGTTCATGGGCTCCGCGGAACGGCAGGCCGTGCGAAGGCAGGATCAGGGTGTCCTCGGGAAGGTCCCGGTACGCGCGGATCGAGTCCAGGAACTGCCCGAGCGGATCGCCATTCGGGTCGACGGACCAGACGCTCACGTTGGTCGAAATCTTGGGCAGCAGCATGTCGCCCGAAATGCACACGCCAATCGCTGCGCAGTACAGCGACGCATGTTCAGGCGCATGACCGTTCCCCACGAGCACCTTCCAGGAGCGCCCGCCGATGGTGAGCGTTTCCCCGTCGAGCATGCGGCGGTACTGGTTCGGGAGCGGCAGAACGCTCTTGCGATAGAAGTGGCCGCGCTTGGCCAGGCCGTCGTCATGCGAGGTATCCATTCCATTGGCCTTGTAGAGCACGATCGCCGCTTCCGGCGAATAACCGGCCGCGTTGTCCATCACCGCGTGCGCAGTCAGGTACTCCCCCTGCGTCATCCATAACTCGCATCCGAAGCGCTCGACCAGCCACCCCGCATTCCCCGCATGATCGGGGTGGTAGTGCGTAACGATGAGCCGGTAAACCGGTTTTGCGCCGATATGGGTGGCGAACACCTGCTCCCAGGCTGCCCGCGTAGAGTCGTTCGACAGCCCGCAGTCGACGATCGTGAACCCGGGCACCCCGTCCTGCTCGTCATCGAGCAGCCACAGGTTGATGTGGTCGAGCGCGAAAGGCAGGACCATGCGCAGCCAGCGCACCCCCGGGGCGACTTCGATGGTCGTGCCCAGGGGCGGGGTCTCGGGGAAGGGAAACTGGAGCGGTGCTGGCATCGGGCGTCTCGGGGTCTGTGCGACGGGTCGGCTAGAATGCGCGAGACGACGCGAAGGCGGATGGCAAGGACTGCCCGAAGATTATCGCCGCGCCGCAGCATCCCGGCAATCGGACTCTTCAAAACAGATGGTCATCTCAAGCCCGGAAAGCAAGTCCGCAGAGCGCTCCGAGTATTCCATCAGCGAGTTGGCGCGCGAATTCGATGTCACGCCGCGCGCCATTCGCTTCTACGAAGCAGAGGGGCTGCTCGCCCCAACCCGGGCAGGCCAAAGGCGCATCTACACCCTGCGCGACCGTACGCGTTTGAAACTCACGTTGCGCGGCAAGCGGCTCGGGCTCACCTTGTCCGAGATCCGCGAGATCGTGGACATGTACGACACCGGGCGCGACGAGCGCCCGCAGCTTGAGAAGTTTCTCGCCGTGCTCGAAGCCCACAGGCTGCAGCTGTTGCAGCAGCGCGAGGACATCGAGGCACAGCTATCCGAGATCGAGCTGTTCGAGAAACGCTGCAGGAAGCGCCTGGCCGAGCAAAAGCGCACCCCGGCCCGGCGCAGGCAAGGTTGACTTCACCGTGGCCTGCCAAATTGACGTTTACGTAAACGTTAAGCACTATTCCCGGTTCCCCGCAGTGCGGAGGTTTGCATGGACTACCCGTTCCTGAGATTCGACCACGGCGAGGACATCGCCGCCTTGCGGGAAACCGTTCGCCGGTTCTCCGCGGACGAAATCGCCCCGAGAGCCGCGGAGATCGACCGCACGAATGACTTTCCCGCCGACCTCTGGCGAAAGATCGGCAGCCTCGGCCTGCTCGGGGTGACGGTCGACGAGCAATACGGCGGCACCAACATGGGCTACCTCGCCCACATCATTGCAGTCGAGGAGATCAGCCGCGCTTCGGCAGCGGTGGGCCTGTCCTACGGCGCGTTCTCGAACCTGTGCGTGAACCAGATCCACCGCAACGGTAGCGAGGCGCAGAAGAAGAAATACCTGCCGAAGCTGGTCGCGGGCGAGCACGTCGGCGCGCTCGCGATGAGCGAACCGGGTGCCGGCTCCGATGTGGTGGGCATGCGCCTGCGCGCCGAAAAGCGGGGCACGAAGTACCTGCTGAACGGCAACAAGATGTGGATCACCAATGGGCCGGACGCCGACGTCCTCGTGGTCTACGCGAAGACCGATTCGAACGCCGGGCCCCGGGGGATCACGGCTTTCCTGATCGAGAAAGGCATGAAGGGCTTCACCACTGCGCAAAAGCTCGACAAGCTCGGGATGCGCGGGTCCAACACGTGCGAACTCGTTTTCCGCGATTGCGAAGTCCCTGAGGAGAACATCCTCAGCCGTGAAGGCAGCGGCGTGAACGTGCTCATGAGCGGACTCGATTACGAGCGCGCCGTGCTCTCGGGCGGGCCGCTCGGGATCATGGCCGCCTGTCTCGATCTCGTGATCCCTTACGTGCACGAGCGCAAGCAGTTCGGCCAGGCGATCGGGGAATTCCAGCTCATGCAGGGCAAGCTCGCCGACATGTATGCGACTTTCTCCTACTGCCGCGCCTACGTGTATGCAGTCGGCCAGGCGTTGGACCGGGGCGAGACCACCCGAAAGGATGCGGCGGGCGCGATTCTGGTCTCTGCCGAGAAGGCCACCTGGATGGCAGGCGAAGCGATCCAGTCGCTCGGCGGCATGGGCTACATCAACGAAACCCCGGCCGGGCGGCTCTGGCGGGATGCCAAGCTCTACGAGATTGGCGCGGGCACGAGCGAGATCCGCCGCTGGCTGATCGGTCGCGAGCTGTTCGCCGAGACGGCGTAGGACGCTGCCATGGCTCGATTGCACACGGCACTTTCCGACCAGCTTGGGCTGGTCGTCCCCATTGTCCAGGCACCTATGGCCGGCGGACCTGCGAGCATCGAACTGGTTGCCGCCGTGTCCCAGGCAGGAGGACTCGGTTCATTCGGATTCGCCTACACGCCACCCGAGGAAATGAAACGGCAGGCGGCCGCCGTGCGCGCGAAGACGAATGGCCCTTTCGGCATCAACCTCTTCGGCGCCCCGCTCCCGTCGGACGTTCCGGACGCAGACCAACGCGAAGCGCTCTCTGCGGTTGCGGGGTACTACGCCGAACTCGGATTGCCGCATCCTGAGCCGGTGCGCGCACCGTACGGGCCGGATTTTTCCGCGCAGCTCGATGCCGTAGTCGACATAAGGCCGAAGGTCTTTACGACTCACTTGAGCGCCCTGTCGGGAGTACAGCTCGGCCGGCTCAAGGCCGCGGGCATCCTCGTCGGGGCAAGCGCCACGTGCGTGGCCGAAGCAGAAATGCTGCAATCGCTTGGGTTCGACTTCGTCATCGCACAGGGTGGCGAAGCCGGCGGGCATCGCGGGACCTACCTGCGTGATCCATACGAGGCGATGACCGGTACCCTTGCGTTGACGCGACTGCTCGCAAAGGCGGTGCGCCTTCCGGTGATTGCGGCCGGCGGCATCATGGACGGCGAAGGCATCGCCGCAGTCCTTTGCCTCGGCGCCCAGGCCGCCCAGCTCGGCACTGCGTTCATCGCTTGCCCCGAGTCCGGCGCATCCCAGGCGCACAAGGAAGCACTGCTGGCCGCGCGGGAAGACATCACGACGATCACGGAAAAATTCTCCGGCAAGCCAGCGCGCGGCATCGCAAATCGCTTCACGCGCGAAATGCAGGCACGCAACGCCTTGCAACTGGTCTTTCCGGCGCAAAATAGCGTTACGGCCAAGCTGCGGGCCGCATCAGCAAAGGCCGGCAACCCGGACTTCGTCGCGATGTGGGCCGGCCAGGGGCTCGCCCTGTCGCGCGCCCTGCCCGCCGCCGCGTTGATTGCGCGGCTCGAGGCGGAAGCCATCGAGGCCATCCGCAGGACCGCAAACATCGTCAAGGAGTGACCATGAATCCAGATCCAGTCGTCATCGTTTCGGCCGCCCGCACGCCCATGGGGGCGTTCCAGGGCGAGCTCAAGGGGTTCGTCGCGCCGGAACTCGGTGCGGCCGCCATCCGGGCCGCCGTCGAGCGCGCCAAGATCGCGCCGCAGGATGTGCAGGAAGTCATCATGGGCTGCGTGCTGCCCGCCGGGCAGGGCCAGGCCCCGGCGCGCCAGGCAAGCCTCGGCGCGGGCCTTCCGCTTGGCGCCGGCTGCACCACGATCAACAAGATGTGCGGTTCGGGCATGAAAGCGGCGATGCTAGCAAACGACCTATTGCTCGCCGGCACCAACGACATCATGGTTGCCGGCGGCATGGAGTCGATGACGAACGCGCCGTATCTCCTGCCCAAGGCGCGGGGCGGCTACCGCATGGGCCATGGGCAGGTCATGGATCACATGTTCCTCGACGGGCTGGAAGACGCCTACGACAAGGGCCGCCTGATGGGCACCTTTGCCGAGGAGTGCGCGAAGAAATTCCAGTTCTCGCGCGAAGCGCAGGATGCCTTTGCAGTGCGCTCGCTCGAGCGGGCCCAGATGGCGAACAAGGACGGTTCATTCGCGTGGGAAATCACCCCGATGGCGATCAAGGCCGGCAAGGAAGAGCGGTTCGTCGAGACCGACGAGCAGCCGTTCAAGGCCAACTTTGCCAAGATCCCTACGCTGAAACCGGCATTTGCAAAGGACGGCACGGTCACCGCGGCGAATTCGAGCTCGATCTCGGATGGCGGCGCGGCGCTCGTCATGATGCGTCGCTCGACGGCCGAGAAACGCGGCCTCACGCCGCTGGCAGTCGTGATCGGGCATTCCACTCACGCGCAGGAGCCCGGCTGGTTCACCACCGCGCCCGTCGGCGCGATGAACAAGCTGTTCGAGAAAACCGGCTGGACAGCGGGCAAGGTTGACCTGTTCGAAATCAACGAGGCATTTGCCGTGGTCACGATGGCCGCGATGCACGAGCACCACCTCCCGGCAGAGAAGGTAAACGTGCACGGTGGCGCGTGCGCGCTCGGGCATCCAATCGGCGCCTCGGGTGCCCGCATCCTCGTCACGCTCATCGGCGCCCTGCGCAAGGTCGGCGGCAAGCGCGGCGTGGCTACGCTGTGCATCGGCGGCGGCGAAGCCACCGCGATGGCAATCGAGCTCATCTGATGCCGCGCATCCTCATCATTGGCGCATCGCGCGGGATCGGGTTGGAGCTGGCTCGGCAGTATCGAGCCGACCAGTGGGAAGTCGTCGGAACGGCTCGCGACGACGCCGGACTGGCGAAGCTGTCGGCCCTGGGCGCCAAGACGCTTAAGCTCGACGCCACACACGCCGACGCACCCGCGACGCTCGAAAAAGGCCTCGTCAAGCTCGACCTCGACGCAGCCATCTTCTGCGCGGGCGTCTACGGACCACGCACCCAGAAGATCGAGCCGCCCGAGGAACGCGAATTCGACCAGGTCATGCGCACGAACGTGCTGGCTGCCATGCGCCTTTTGCCGGTCGCGGCACCGGCGGTCGCGCGCAGCAAAGGCAAGCTCGCCGTCATTTCCTCCCGCATGGCCTCGATCGGGACGCGCTCCGCCCCGACCGGATGGCTGTACCGCGCGAGCAAGGCGGCGCTGAATTCGGTCCTCAAAGACCTGTCACTCGTGCTGGGCCCGCAAGGCGTGACTTGCGTGACCTTCCACCCTGGCTGGGTCAAGACCGACATGGGTGGCGCCGGGGCGGACATCGACGTGGCAACCAGCGCAGCCGGCATTCGCACCACGCTGGCCGGTGTGACGAGCTCGCAAAACGGCGCGTTCCTCAACTACGATGGCACGGTAATCCCTTGGTGACTTTCCAAATATGGCAATTACGTTGCGGTATCAGCCGCATGCCTGTTGATTCTAACAATAATAAAGTTCAACTTTAACTATGACGAAGCGATTGATCTCCTCCGGCTCCGCATTCGAGGCGGTTGCCGGTTACAGCCGCGCCGTGGTCGATGATGATTGGGTGCATGTCTCGGGCACGACAGGGTTCGATTACGGGACGATGACGATCTCGGACGATCTCGTCACGCAGGCGCGGCAGACGTTCAGCAATATCGCTGCGGCCCTCAAGCAAGCAGGCGCGTCGCTTGACGATGTGGTGCGCGTGACCTACTACCTGACCGAACGCGAAGCGTTCCAGGCGCTTGCGCCGGTCTTCGGCGAATATTTCGCAAAAGCCCGACCTGCTGCCACGGCGGTCGTGTGCGGCCTTGTCGATGCGCGAATGAAAATCGAAATCGAGGTCACGGCAAGGAAAGCCTCTTGAAGCGGCCGGCCGCCACCCGGGCCGAGCTTCAGCGCCTCCTGGACGGCGCACGCTTCCTGAACCCCTGGCGGTTCAGGGTCATGAAGGCCGACGGCGACCAGTGCGTCGTTGCGTTGAAAAATCGCCCGGCGCTCGAGCGTCCCGGCGGAATCGTCAATGGACCCGCGCTCGTTGCCGCCGCCGATGTCGCCATGTGGATCGCGATCAAGTCGCGGTTGGGCATGGCGCATGACGCGCTGACCTCGGAGCTTAATACGGTGTTCCTGGCGCCTGCGAAAGCGAAGACGGTCTACTGCACGGCGCGGATCGTGAAGGCCGGCGCGCGGCGCTTTTTCGGCACGGCTGAATGCCACGACAAGGCAGGCAAGCTCTTCGCGCATCACACCGTCACCTATGTGCGGGTGACCTGACATGCTGCTCGCCTCCCAGCACGAAATGCTGCGCGACTCCGTGCGGGCGTTTGCCCTCAAGGAACTTGCGCCGCATGCGGCCCGCTGGGACAAGGAAAGCCATTTTCCACGCGAACAGCTTCAGGGGCTCGGCGCGATGGGCCTGTTTGCGGTAGCCATCCCCGAGGAGTGGGAAGGCGCGGGCATGGACTCGACCGCACTGGCGCTTGCGATCGAGGAAATCTCGGCAGGCGACGGCGCGGCCGGCACGATCATCTCGGTGATCAACCTGGTCGCCGGCATCGTCCATGGCTTCGGCAACGCCGCGCAAAAGGAAGCGTTCCTGCGTCCCGTCGCCCGAGGCGAAATGATGGGGGCCTTCTGCCTCACCGAACCGCACACGGGGTCGGACGCCTCGGCCATCACCACGCGGGCCGAGAAGGATGGCGACGACTACGTGCTGAACGGCGTCAAGCAGTTCATCACCTCCGGCAAGACCGCGGACATTGCGGTCGTCTTCGCAGTAACCGACAAAGGCGCCGGCAAAAAGGGCATAGGCGCCTTCGTCGTGCCGACCTCGACGCCGGGCTACATTGTCGCGCGGCTCGAAGAAAAGGCCGGGCAGCATGCATCGGACACCGCGCAGATCGTCTTCGAGAACTGCCGCGTGCCCGCAGCCAACCTCTTGGGCAACGAGGGCCAGGGCTACCGGATTGCGCTTGCGAATCTCGAGTCCGGGCGCATCAACATCGCCGCGCAGGCCGTCGGCATGGCCCGCGCCGCGCTCGAGGCGGCCATCGCCTACGCCAAGGTGCGTAAGACCTTCGGCCAGGCGCTGATCGAGCACCAGGCGGTGAATTTCCGCCTGGCCGACGCAGCCACCCACATCGAGGCCGCGCGCCAGCTGTACCTGCACGCCGCAGCCTTGCGCGACGCCGGCCGGCCGTGCCTCAAGGAAGCGTCGATGGCCAAGCTCTTCGCCTCCGAGATGGCCGAGCGTGTGTGCTCGGACGCGATCCAGGTCCACGGGGGCTACGGCTACGTGGCAGACTTTCCGGTGGAGCGCATCTGGCGAGACGTGCGCGTCTGCAAAATCTACGAAGGCGCAAGCGACATCCAGCGCATGGTGATTGGCCGGGCGCTTGCAGGCTGAAGACGCAAAGGAGCGGGAATGGCGTTGAAGAAAGGCATCAAGGATCTCATTGCCGAGGCGGAGAAGAAGTCCAAGGGCATCTCGGCCGAAGCCGCGAAAGCCAAGCTCGGCGACCCCGATACCGTCTTCGTGGACCTGCGCGATGTGCGGGAACTCGAGCGCGACGGCATGATCCCGGGCGCCTTTCACGCGCCGCGCGGCATGCTCGAGTTCTGGGTCGACCCGGACAGCCCGTACTACAAGCCCGTGTTCGCAGAGGGCAAGACGCTGATCCTGTATTGCGCCGCCGACTGGCGCGGCGTGCTGGCCGCGGCCACGCTTGAAGAAATGGGCGTCCAGAACGTGCTGCATCTCGAAGGCGGGTTCGGCCAGTGGAAGAAGGAGGGCGGCCCCAAGGCGGACAAGCCTTCCTCCAAAGACAAAGCGGCCTGATGCCGGTTTTCAAGTCACAGCTCGACCCGCGCTCGCCGGATTTCAAGGCGAATGCGGACCACATGCGCGCACTCGTGGCCGACCTGCGCGAGAAAGTCGCCAAGATCACGATCGGCGGCGATGAAGCCTCGCGCCAGAAGCACGTCTCGCGCGGCAAGCTGCTGCCGCGCGAACGGGTCCGCACGCTGCTCGATCCGGGCTCGCCGTTCCTCGAGATCGGCCAGCTGGCCGCTTACGGCATGTACGGCGGCGAAGTCCCTTCGGCCTCGATCATCACGGGCATCGGGCGCATTGCAGGGCGCGAGTGCGTGATCGTCGCCAATGACGCAACCGTCAAGGGCGGCACCTACTTCCCGATGACCGTTAAGAAACATTTGCGGGCGCAGGAAATCGCCGTGCAGAACAAGCTGCCCTGCATCTACCTCGTCGATTCGGGCGGGGCCAACCTGCCGAACCAGGACGACGTGTTCCCGGACCGCGAGCACTTCGGCCGGATTTTCTACAACCAGGCCAACATGTCTTCGGCGGGAATTCCGCAGATCGCCGTGGTGATGGGCTCGTGCACGGCCGGTGGCGCCTATGTGCCCGCGATGTCGGACGAGTCGATCATCGTGAAGAACCAGGGCACGATTTTCCTCGGCGGCCCGCCGATCGTTAAAGCGGCCACGGGCGAAATCGTCTCGGCCGAGGATCTCGGCGGCGGCGACATGCACGCGAAGGTCTCGGGCGTAGTCGACCATCTTGCGCTGAACGACGCGCACGCCCTGTCGATCGCCCGCGATATCGTCGGCAACCTGAACCGGAAGAAGACCATCACGCTGGACGTACGCGAGCCGGTCGAGCCGCTGTATGCCCCGGAGGAAATCTACGGCGTCATTCCCAACGAAACGCGCAAGCCTTACGACGTTCGCGAAGTCATCGCGCGCATCGTCGACGGATCTGAACTCGACGAGTTCAAGCGCAATTACGCCACCACGCTGGTCACGGGCTTTGCGCGCATCCACGGTTACCCGGTGGCGATCCTTGCAAACAACGGCGTGCTGTTCTCGGAAAGCTCGCTCAAGGCCACGCACTTCATCGAGCTCGCCTGCCAGCGCAACACCCCCTTGGTCTTCCTGCAGAACATCACGGGGTACATGGTCGGCAGGAAATACGAGGCCGGCGGCATTGCGCGGGACGGCGCGAAGATGGTGACGGCCGTCGCCACGGCACGGGTGCCGAAGTTCACGGTCATCATCGGCGGCTCGTTCGGCGCCGGCAACTACGGCATGTGCGGCCGCGCGTACTCACCGCGTTTCCTGTGGATGTGGCCGAACGCGCGCATCTCCGTGTTGGGCGGCCCGCAGGCCGCGTCGGTGCTGGCCACCGTGAAGCGTGATGGCATTGAAGCCAAGGGCGGCAAGTGGAGCGCGGAGGAGGAAGCTGCGTTCAAGCAGCCGATCCTCGACCAGTACGAACGCCAGGGCCATCCGTATTACGCCAGTGCGCGACTTTGGGACGATGGCGTCATCGATCCGGCGGACACGCGACGGGTGCTTGGGCTCGCGATCTCAGCGTCGTTGAATGCCCCAATCGAAGAAACGAAGTTCGGCGTATTCAGAATGTAAGGCTTAAGAAAAGAAAAAAATGGCAAACAACCTCGAACTCACGATCCGCAACAACTGCGCGATCCTCGTCCTGAACCGGCCCGAGATCCGCAACGCATTTGATGACGCGCTCATCGCGAACCTGGCCAAGACCCTCAGGAAGCTGGATGCCGACGATTCGGTGCGTGCAGTCGTGCTGATGGGGGCGGGAACCGCCTTCTGCGCGGGCGCCGACCTGAATTGGATGAAACGCATGGCGGGCTACACGCTCAAGCAGAACTACGCGGACGCCAAGTCCTTGGCGGACATGCTGAAGACGCTCGACCGCCTATCCAAGCCCACCATCGCACGCGTACATGGGCCGGCCTTTGCGGGCGGCGTCGGGCTCGTGGCGGCCTGCGACATTGCCGTTGGGACGGTGGATGCGGAATTCGCGCTGACCGAAGCCAAGCTGGGCTTGTCGCCGGCCACGATCAGCCCCTACGTCGTGCGCGCGATGGGCGAGCGCATGGCGCACCGCTATTTTCTGACGGCCGAAAAATTCAGCGCCGCGGAGGCGTACCGCATCGGCCTGCTCTCGGAGCTGTGCCTGCCGGGCGAGCTCGACGACAAGATCAATCAGCTGCTGGGGCACATCGTCTCGGGCGGGAAGTCTGCACTGGCCGAGATCAAAAGCCTCATCCGTGCGGTATCGCGGGCCCCGATCGACGACCCCATGATCGATGACACGGCACAGCGCATCGCGCACATCCGCGTCTCTAAGGAAGGCCGCGAAGGGATTGCCTCATTCCTCGGCAAGCGCAAGCCGGCATGGATGGTTGCGGCCGATGCCGAAGCGAGACCCAAAAACCCGGCGGCCAAGGCCAAGAAGAAGAAATAGGTGTTCTCCAAAATCCTCATCGCCAACCGCGGCGAGATCGCCTGCCGCATTGCCAAGACGGCAAAGCGCCTGGGCATCTCCGTCGTTGCGGTCTATTCCGAAGCCGACGCAGGTTCGCGCCATGTGAGCATGGCCGACGAGGCGTATTGCATCGGCCCGCCTCCGGCTAAAGACAGCTATCTGCGGGGCGACGCCATCATCGAGGTCGCGAAAAAATCCGGCGCCCAGGCGATTCATCCGGGATACGGCTTCTTATCGGAGAACGACGCCTTCGCCGAGGCCTGCGCGAAGGCGGGGCTCGTCTTCATCGGCCCGCCCCCTTCGGCGATCCGCGCAATGGGCCTGAAGAGCGCGGCCAAGGCGCTCATGGAGAAAGCGGGTGTGCCGCTGGTGCCGGGCTATCACGGCGACAAGCAGGATCCGGCGTTTCTTCGCACGGAGGCCGACAAGATCGGCTATCCGGTGCTCATCAAGGCTTCGGCCGGCGGCGGCGGCAAAGGCATGCGCGTCGTCGAAAAGGGTGGCGACTTCGTAGAGGCGCTGGCTTCCTGCCAACGTGAAGCGAAGGCTTCTTTTGGCGACGACCAGGTCCTGATCGAAAAGTACCTCACGCGCCCCCGGCATATCGAAATCCAGGTCTTCGCTGATACGCGCGGCCAGTGCGTCTATCTCTTCGAGCGCGATTGCTCGGTCCAGCGCCGCCACCAGAAAGTGCTGGAAGAAGCGCCGGCGCCGGGCATGCAACCTGATCGGCGCAAGGCGATGGGCGCTGCGGCCGTCGCCGCCGCGCAGGCCGTCGGGTATGTCGGCGCAGGGACGGTGGAATTCATCGCGAACCAGGACGGCAGCTTCTACTTCATGGAGATGAACACGCGTCTCCAGGTCGAGCACCCGGTCACCGAGATGATCACGGGACTGGACCTGGTGCACTGGCAGTTGCAAGTTGCGGCGGGCCTTCCGCTGCCGCTTACGCAGGACCAAGTAAAGATCAACGGGCACTCGATCGAAGCCCGCGTCTACGCCGAGAACCCTGCAAAGAACTTCCTGCCCTCGACCGGCCTCCTGAAGCACGTGCGTACGCCGGAAGCAGTCGAGTTCGAAGGTGCCATGGTTCAGCCGCCCGCTTCCGTGCGAGTCGACTCGGGCGTACGTCCCGGCGATACGATCAGCCCGTACTACGACCCGATGATCGCGAAGCTGATCGTCTGGGGAGAGGACCGCGGGGTCGCCCTCGCCCGCCTGGCGCGCGCGCTCGGCGAATTCGAAGTCGTGGGCGTGTCGACTAACATCGCTTTCCTTGGCCGCGTTGTAAAGAGCCGCGCGTTTTCCTCAGGCGATCTCGACACCGGGCTCATCGAGCGTAACCGAGACGAATTGTTCGCGCCCGCCAGCGGCCCGCGCGACGACGTCCTCGCGCTGGCGGCGTTTGCCGAATTCACGCTGTCGGGCTGGACCGCCACGCAGCGCGGCAAGACGACGGACGAACCGAATTCGCCATGGCATCTCGTCGATGGTTGGCGGCTGAACGAACAACCCCATCACACGATCGTCTTCGTCGAAGACGACCAGTCGACGGCGGTCACGTTGGTGCGAGCGGCGTCCGGCATGCGGATGCGCACCGGCTCGGCCGACTATGCCCTGTCCGGAAAGATGAGCCCTGACGGCGCACTCCGGATCGAGCTGGACGGTCGCAGTGTCGGTGGCCGGGCCGTGCGAGTGGGCAGCGAATGGAGCATCTTCCTGGGCGGGGAGCAGCACCGCCTCGCGCTCAAGGACGATCTCCACGAACTCGAGTCCGATGCGCATGGCGGCACGCTGGCTGCCCCCATGCCGGGCAAGATCATTGCGGTGCTGGTCGCCAAAGGCGCCCGGGTCGAGAAAGGCACGCCGCTCGTGATCCTCGAGGCGATGAAGATGGAGCACACCATCACTGCGCCCCGGGCGGGCACCGTTGCGTCGATCCGCTTCGCCCCCGGCGAGCAGGTGGACGAAGGCGTCGACCTCCTGACTCTCGAGGACTGACCGGTCCGCAGGCCGGGTTCAGTACCGGGCGTTGCCCGGCGTGCGCGGGAAAGGGATGACGTCCCGGACGTTCGACAGGCCCGTTACGTAAGCCACCGTGCGCTCGAAGCCGAGGCCGAAGCCCGCATGCGGCACCGTGCCGTAGCGTCGCAGGTCGCGATACCAGCCGTAGTGGTCCTTGTCCAGGCCCGCTTCGGTCATGCGGGCGTCGAGCACGCCGAGCCGCTCTTCGCGCTGGCTCCCGCCGATGATCTCCCCGATGCCGGGCGCGAGCACATCCATCGCAGCGACGGTTTTGTCATCCTCATTGAGCCGCATGTAGAACGCCTTGATGCCCTTCGGGTAGTTCATGACGATGACCGGCTTCTTCGCGTGCTGCTCGGTGAGGTAGCGCTCGTGCTCGGACTGCAGGTCGATGCCCCACTTCACCGGGAACTCGAATTTCTGCTTCGCTTTTTCAAGGATCCTGATCGCCTCACCGTAGTCCATGCGCGCGAATTCGGACTCGATGATCCCCTGCAGCTTCGCGACGATGCCTTTCTCGATGCGCTCGTCGAAAAAAGCCATGTCGTCCGGGCGCTCGGCCAGCAGAGACTTGAAGATGTGCTTGAGCAGGGCCTCCGCAAGGTTCGCATCGTCCGAGAGGTCGGCAAACGCGATCTCCGGCTCGACCATCCAGAACTCGGCCAGGTGCCGGCTCGTGTTCGAGTTCTCGGCGCGAAACGTCGGGCCGAAGGTATACACGTTGGACATTGCGAGACAGTACGTCTCGACGTTCAGTTGGCCTGACACCGTCAGGAACGCCTCGCGCCCGAAAAAGTCCTTGGAGTAATCGACTTTTCCCTCGGGTGTGCGCGGCAGGTTCGCCTGATCGAGCGTCGAGACGCGGAAAAGCGACCCGGCGCCTTCGGCGTCGGAGGCCGTGATGATCGGCGTATTGACCCAGAAGAACCCACGTTCGTCGAAGAAGCGATGGATGGCCTTGGCGATCGTGTGCCGCACACGCGTCGTGGCGCCGATGACATTCGTGCGCGGGCGAAGGTGCGCGACCTCGCGCAGGAATTCGAGCGAATGGGCTTTTGGCTGGATTGGATACGAGTCCGGATCCTCAACCCAACCGACCACCTTGATCGAGGCGGCCTGCATCTCGAAGGGCTGGCCCTTGGCGGGCGAAGGCACGATGAGGCCCGTGGCCTCCACCGCGCAGCCCGCGGTGAGGTGCTGCACTTCCGTCGAGTAGTTCGGCAGCGTATTGGGGGCGACGACCTGCACGGGATGAAAGGACGAGCCGTCCGTCACGTGCACGAACGAAATGCCGGCTTTGGAATCGCGGCGCGTACGCACCCAGCCCTTGAGGGTGACCGGTGTGTCGGCCGGGGCCTGGCCGGCGAGGATTGAAGAGGAGGAGAGCGAAGGCATAGGAACCCGGCGAGTACAATTTCGGTTTGATTGCTGGTGCTGCCCATGATATCGCTCCCGAAACAGGTCCGGCTTGTCGAGATGGGTCCGCGCGACGGGCTGCAGAACGAGGCGGGCGAAGTGCCGACCGCCGTCAAACTCGAATTGATCGAGCGCCTCGGCAACGCAGGCCTTACCGCCATTGAAGCCACCGCCTTCGTGTCGCCCAAGTGGATCCCGCAAATGGCGGACCACACCGAGGTGCTGGAAGGCATTCGCAGGAAGCCGGGCGTGTCGTACCCGGTGCTCACGCCGAACCTCAAAGGGTTCGAGGCTGCGCTCGCTGCAGGCGCAAAGGAGGTCGCGATTTTCGGGGCCGCCTCCGAATTGTTTTCGAGGAAGAACATCAACTGCTCGATCGCCGAATCCCTGGAGCGCTTTCGTCCGGTCACCGAAGCGGCCGCCAAGGCCGGCGTAAAAGTCCGCGGCTATGTCTCGTGCGTGCTCGCCTGTCCATACAAAGGGGAAATTGCACCGGCCAAGGTAGCCGAGGTGGCCGAAGCGCTGTTCGACATGGGCTGCTACGAAGTGTCGCTTGGCGACACCATCGGCGCCGGAACGCCGATGAAGACCAGAGCCATGCTCGAAGCGGTAGGCAGGCTGGTTCCGGTCGAGAAACTTGCCGGCCACTATCACGACACTTACGGTCAGGCTCTGGCCAACATCTATGCCTCGCTGGAAATGGGCGTGGCCACATTCGACTCGTCGGTCGCCGGGCTGGGCGGCTGTCCCTATGCCGCGGGCGCTTCGGGCAACGTTGCAACCGAGGACGTCCTCTACATGCTGCAGGGCCTGGGGATCGAAACCGGCGTGGACCTGGACGCGATCGTTGAAACCGGCGAATGGATCTGCACGATCCTCAAGCGCGAGCCGGGCTCCAAAGCCGGTCGGGCCATCGCGGCCAAGCGAAAGAAGGCGGCCTAGTGGGCGTTGAGTCGCCCTGCGTGGAGATCTGCCGCATGGATCCGGCCAAGGAAACGTGCGCAGGATGCTGGCGGACGCTCGATGAAATCGCACGCTGGCGCGACATGAGCGATGAAGAGCGCCTTGCCGTCTTGGCGGCGGTCGCCCGGCGCCAAGCGGGTGTTATATACAAAAAAGTATAGCCGTTGCCGTGAGAGACGCATCCCTATTGGCTCTGCGAAAAGCAATGTTTAGAAATCAGGCGTCACAAGTCGGAGAAGTCACCGTGCCGGCCCTTGCCCGACGCAAACCGCACGGCGCCCGCAGCGCCCTCCGCTGCAAAAGCCGGCACGCCGTTCCGCCACTCGGATTGCATCGCTTCGCGCAGCGGACGGCCGGACTGGCCATAGACCGAGCGCCGGTCGGCGCGCATGCAGGCCTGCGGAAACCTGGAGATCTGCAGCGCCATGGCTTCGGCTGCCCGACGCGAGGTGCCATCGGGCACAACTTGCTCGCAACAACCGATCCTGAGCGCCTCCTCTGCGGGCAGCTTGCGGCCGGTCAGGATCAGTTCCAGTGCGCGCCCTGTGCCGACAAGCCTTGGCAGGCGCACGGTGCCGCCGTCGATGAGGGGCACGCCCCATCGCCGGCAATAGACGCCGAAGTAGGCGGACTCTTCCATGATGCGGATGTCGCACCACAAAGCGATCTCAAAGCCTCCGGCGACGGCCGGGCCCGAGACGGCGGCGATCACCGGCTTGTCCAGTTCCATGCGCGTCGGACCCATCGGACCGCGCGGCGCCGGACCGCCGTCCGCTGGATAGTCGAGCGAAGAAAGCGGCCGGGGATTGTCCACGAGCGAGGCGCTGTATTTGAGGTCGAACCCGGCGCAAAAAGCGCCGCCCTCGCCCCATAGCACTGCTACCGAAGCCGCGTGGTCGGCGTTGAAGGCCGTGAACGCTGCTTCGAGCGCATCGGCGCTCGCCGGGTCCATTGCGTTGCGGGCCTCGGGCCGGCTGTGGATGATCGTCCACACGGCGCCGCTCTTCTCGATGCGGACTGTCATGGCTTGGCCCTCCGTTTCTTCGGTGTCGCGGCGTTGCCCTCCGGAATCGCCTTGCCGCTGTCCCGCCAGGCGACGGCTTGGTGGAACCCGTGCTCTTCCGCGTACTGCTTGAACCACACGCCTTCGGGCGAGTGGCGGGTGATGCCGTCGAAGAGCGTCGCCATCATCTGGGTGCTGGCGATGCCCATGTTTTCGTACGCCTGGTTGATCATCAGCTTCTGCATCATCAACTGGTTCTTGGGCACGCCGGCCATGCGCTCGGCCAGGGAGTCGATGGCCGCATCCAGCTTCCTGGCGGGCACCGCGTCGTAGACGAGCCCCATGGCTTTTGCTTCCTTGCCATCGACCGTGTCACCGGTGAGAAGCATGCGCTTGGCCTTTTCCGCGCCGAGCCGGTACACCCACATTGCGGTCGTAGGACAGCCCCACACGCGCGCCGGCATGTACCCGATGCGTGCGTTTTCGGCCATGACCACGATGTCAGCGCATAACGCAATGTCGCTGCCCCCTGCAACCGCGTACCCGTGCACCTTGCAGAGCGTCGGCTTGTAGCTGCGCCAGAGCGAGAACATGTCGTCCGTGTAGCCCTTCATGACGCGATAGTCCTGCATCGGATCCCAGGGCATGTCCTGGATGAGATTGTTTTTTTCCTCGGCGAACATCTTGAGGTCGTATCCCGCGCAAAAGGCGCGCCCGGCGCCGTCGAGCACGATCACATGCACGCGGTCGTCCCGGTTGGCCTCTTCCACGGCGAGGCGGATTTCGCGCGGCATCTCGCGATTGATCGCGTTCAGCCGATCCGGCCGGTTGAGCGTGATGCGCGCCACGCGGTCTTGCACTGCGTAAAGCAGCGTTTTGAACTCCATTTCGCCTCCCTCATGGGTGAACTCGTGAATGGTACAGTGAAGCGAAAGGAGGCCTTTCATGCCCACCGCCGATTGGTACTTCGACGTCATCTCGCCTTACGCCTACCTTCATCTGCAAAGGTTCGGCGAATTGCCGCGTGACCTCGCGATCACGTACAAGCCGGTGCTTTTCGCCGGCCTGCTCAATCACTGGGGGCAGAAGGGCCCGGCCGAAATCGGCCCGAAGCGTACCTGGACCTACCGCTCCTGCCAGTTCTGGGCAGACGTGCATGGCATACCTTTCCGCTTCCCGACCGCGCACCCGTTCAACTCCCTGCATCACCAGCGGCTCATCCTGGCCTGTGGGGCCACCGAAAAAGCGGTTCGCCGCGTTTTCGAGCGCGTCTGGACCACCGGCGGCGATCCTGCCGACCAGGCCTCGTTCGCATCGCTCGCGCGCACGCTCGGGATCGAGGACCTCAGCGCGCTCGGAGATGCGGCGATCAAGGACACCCTGCGACGCAACACCGAAGAAGCGGCGGCCTTGGGCGTCTTCGGCGTGCCGAGCTTCGTTGCCGATGGGCAGGTGTTCTGGGGCAACGATTCGATCAAGTTCTTCAACGCGTGGCTCGCCGACCCGGCGATCCTCCAAAGCCCCGAAATGCGTCGCATCGACGCCTTGCCAATCGCGGCGGCCCGCAAGACCTGACCAGGCTGGGCCTGGAATTGCGGCTGTAACAATTGCCCCTTAGACTTCACTCATGAAACCCCTGCACCGTTATCCCGTCCTGCTTGCCGTCGTCTTCGTCCTGGCGCTGCTCACGAGTTGCGCGACTTCGGAGCGCCCGTATGCCGGCAAGCCCCGCCTCGTCGTCTTTTTCGTCGTTGACGGATTGCCGCAGCGCCAGGTCGTCGATTACCGCGACCAACTTTCACCCGATGGGTTTGCGCGCTTCCTCGACCGCGGCGCGTGGTTCGCCGATGCGCATTACGAGCACGCCTTTACGGTAACTGCCGCGGGGCACGCAACCATGCTCACCGGCGCCTATCCGAACCGGACGGGCATCATCGGCAACGAGTGGCGCGACCGGATCTCGACGCAGCCGGTTTACAACACCGGGGACGAGGCTTACACCTACATCGACAACAGGACCGAGAAGCTGGCCGGCACAAGTCCGAGGAACCTGCAAGTCGAGACGGTAGGAGACGTGCTGAGGCGCGCGGACCCGCGCGCCAAAGTGATCGGCATCTCGGGCAAGGACCGGGGCGCCATCCTGCCGGCGGGCAAGTCGGGCACGGCGTACATGTACATGGGCGACAGCGGGCGGTTTGCGTCCACGACTTACTACATGCAGGCCCACCCGGCTTGGGTGACGGCTTTCAATGCGGCCAAGCCCGCCGACCGCTACTTCAAGGCCGCCTGGTCGCCGCTGCTGCCGGAGTCGGCCTACTCGCGCTCGTTGGCGGATGACCGGCCGTGGTACAGCCGCGGCGGCAAGCTGCCGAAAATCATGGGAGAAGGCCAAGACAAGGCCGGTCCGGCGTTTTACGGGTCGCTTATGCCAAGCCCGTTTGGGGATGCGCTCACGCTCGACTTTGCGCGTGCGGCGATTGCAGGCGAAGCCTTGGGCCAGGACGACACGCCGGACATCCTTTCGATCAGCCTGTCGAGCCACGACTACATCAACCATGCGTACGGCGCCGAGTCGCGCTTGTCCCATGACCATGTGCTCCAGCTCGATCGCCTGCTCGCGGCGTTTTTTGCGGACCTGGATAGGACGGTGGGCAAGGACAATTACGTTGCCGTCCTGACCGCGGACCACGGTTTCATGCCCGCACCCGAGTACAGCGTCTCCCTCGGGCGGGACGGCGGACGCCAGAACATTCCGGAAACGCTCGAGCACCTCAACAACGGACTGTCGGCGAAATTCGGCCTCGGCATGTGGGCGCGCGCCTGGTCGGCGAACGGAATCCTCGTGGACTACACCTTGGTTGCGCAAAGGCAAGTTGACCGCGCAGCCTTCGACGAAGAAGCGCGCCGGATTCTCCTCACGGAGCGTGGCATCGTCGAAGTGTTTTCAGCCGCAGACTTGACGGGCAACCGACTGTCGCCCGACACGCCCTATCTCGCGCAGATGCGCAAGATGTTCTACGCGGATCGCTCGCCGGACCTCTTCGTCGTCGCCCGGCCCTACTGGATGTTCGAGTCGCGCCGCGGCGCGACTTCGACGCACGGCTCACCCCATGCCTACGATCACCACGTGCCGATTCTTTTCTACGGTCCACGCTGGGTGGGGACCGGCAGGGTGGACACCAAGGTCGCAGTCGTCGACATCGCCCCGACGCTGGCCCGCATGCTGTCCGTACCGCCTCCGCCGGCGTCGGAAGGCAAGGTCCTCCCGCTTCCCTAACGGGCTAGGCGTACTTCCTTAGGTCGTCGATCACCTTGCCGTCGTTCGGCAGGCTGGCCGGCGGGACGAATTCGACCTCGCCGCGAAGCTTGGTCACATCGCGGATCGTGGCGACAAGCGCTTCCGCGAGGCCAGGCTCGGTCGCAGCCGTCTCGCATTTGAGCGTCATCCGGTCGCTGCCGACTTCGCCTTCCACAACCAGGCGTGCCTTGGCCACCTCAGGGTGTCGGCGAAGGATTTCGCCAACCTGTTTGGCCGTGACGAACATGGCGCGCACCTTGGTACTCTGGTCGGCGCGTCCCATCCATCCTTTGATGCGCACGTTGGTCCGCCCGCAGGGGCTCGGCCCTTCCAGCACGGCCGAAAGGTCGCCGGTGCCGAATCTCACGAGCGGGTAGTCCTGGTTGAACGTCGTGATAACCACTTCACCGACTTCACCGGGGTTCACCGGATCGCCTGTGCCCGGACGCACGATCTCGAGAAGAAGTTTTTCCTCGAGGATCATGCCTTCGTTCAGGGTGCCTTCGGCCGTAGTGGATTCGTATGCAATGAGGCCGAGGTCGGCGGTGGCGTAGCACTGCAGCACCGAAATGCCGCGCGAGGCCATGGCGGCCCGCAACGCGGGGGGCAGGTATTCGGCGCCCACGACCGCTTTCTTCATGCACGAGATGTCGACCTTCAACTCGTCGGCCTTGTCCACGATGAGCTTGAGGAACGACGGCGTGCCGATGTAGCCGGCGATCGACAGGTCGGCAATGGCGGCCACCTGCATTTCCGTCTGCCCGGTCCCCGTCGGCACAACCGTGCAGCCGAGCGCCAGGGCGCCGCTTTCGATCATCGAACCCGCCGGCGTGAAGTGATAGGCGAAGGTGTTAATGACGAGATCGCCGGACCGGAAGCCCGCCGCATGCAAACTACGCGCCGAGCGCCACCAATCGCGCGATGCGCCTTCGGGTTCGCAAATCGGGCCGGGGGAAATGAAAATCTTCGAGAGCTTCGCGAGCGGCGTCGCGTTGAGGCCGCCAAGAGGCGGGTCCAGTTTCTGCAGGTCGACCAGGTCGGACTTGCGTGTGACGGGCAGTCCTGCGAGGGCCTCCCGCGAATTCACCCGAGCGGGTTCGACGCCTTTCAGGATACGCCTGAACCCTGGCGCATTATTTTTCGCATGGGCGATCTGGCGCGGCAGGTCGGCTAATAGCGCGGCTTCGCGCGCGGCCGCGCTGCGCGTCTCGAGCTCATCGAAGTACTTCCCGGTTGATGCGTTCAAAGCCATCTTTTCCTTCTGCGATAAGACTTCACGTCGCGGAAACTCCTGCGTCCGCCCGAGGAGAACCCGAGGTAAAACTCCTTTACGTCCTCGTTCTGCGCGAGTGCACTGCCTTCACCATCCATGACGACCCGGCCGTTTTCGAGGATGTAGCCGTAGTCCGCATATTTGAGGGCGATGTTGGTGTTCTGCTCGGCCAGCAGGAAGCTCACGCCTTCCTTGCCGTTCAGCGCCTTGACGATCTCGAAGATCTCCTCGACCAGCTGCGGCGCGAGGCCCATCGACGGTTCATCGAGCAGGATCATCTTCGGGCGCGCCATGAGAGCGCGGCCGATTGCGGTCATTTGCTGTTCGCCTCCGGACGTGTAGCCCGACTGCGAATCGCGGCGCTCCTTAAGGCGAGGGAAATAGGCGTAGACCTTCTCGAGGTCCTGAAGGATGCCGGCGCGGCCGGCGTTGCTCGTATAGGCGCCCGTGAGCAGGTTCTCTTCGATCGACAGGTGCTGAAAGCAGTGGCGGCCCTCCATGACCTGGATGACGCCGCGCTTCACGAGATCAGCGGGCGTGAGCTTGTCGATCCGCTCGCCCTTGTAGTCGATGTAGCCCTTCGTGACTTCCCCCCGCTCGCCTTTGAGGAGGTTCGAAACGGCACGCAGTGTAGTCGTCTTGCCGGCGCCGTTGCCGCCGAGCAATGCAACGATCTTTCCCTCTGGCACCGTCAGCGACACGCCCTTCAGCACGAGGATCACGTGGTTGTAAATGACTTCGATGCCATTGACGGTGAGCAGGGCCTGGCTCATCAGTAGGGGAGTCGGGTGGTTATCCGTTGGACAGCAAAAAAGCCGCTCCCGGGATCCCAGGAGCGGCGGTGGTGCCTTGGCTACTGTTCCTTCGCGCAGTCGCGGCGCACGATCTTTTTCTCGGCGGCGTACTTTTCTGCCGAGGCCCGGATCAGCGGCTTGATGATTTGCATGTCGGCTTCGTAGCTGTCCGAAGTCTTGTTCCACTTCTTGCCGTCCCACGCCTGCAGGTGCGCCGTGCGAGCGCCCTCGTGGTCTGCGCATGAGGTAGACAGCGGCGCCATGAAGCCTTCGAGGCCGAGTTTCTTGATCGAAGCAGCGTCGATTGCCAGGTTCTCGAACCCCCAGCGCACTTCCTCACCCCGGAGCGGCTTCTTGCCGTATTTGAGCTGGGCGCGCTTGACGCCCTCGACCGCCATCATGGCCGAGATGAGCCCGCGGTTGTACAGCACCTCACCGACTTCCTCTTTCTTGCCGGTGCCCTGGCCTTTGTCGTAGACGTACTTGAACATGTCCTTGTGAACCTGGCCCTGACCGGCCGGCGCGAGGAACACAAGCGAGTTGTAGCCTTTGGCGCCGTCACCCGCAGGCGTCACATCGGGCTCGGCACCGGCCCACCACACGCCGTACATTTTTTCGCGCGGATAACCGGTTGCCACCGCCTCCTTGATGGAGGTGGAATTCATCACGCCCCAGCCCCACAGGAAAACGTAGTCCGGACGCTGCTGGCGCACCTGCAGCCACGTCGCTTTTTGCTCGACCCCGGGGTGCGTGACCGGCAACAGCATCAGCTCGTAGCCATGCATCTTGGCCCTTTCCTGGAGCAGCGGAATCGGCTCCTTGCCATAGGGCGAGTCGTGATACACCAGCGCGATCTTCTTGCCCTTGAGCTTGTCTACGCCGCCTTCCTTCTTGCCAATGTGCTGGACGAGGATGTCCGCGGCATCCCAGTACGTGCCGCCAAGCGGGAAGTTCCAGCCGAAGATCGTGCCGTCCACCGTATCCGCGCGGCCATAGCCGGCCGTGATCAGGGGAATCTTGTCGCCGGGCGCCTTATCGGTCAGCGCAAAGGTAATCCCTGTCGAGAGCGGTTGGAACACCGTGGCGCCGGTCGGGCCCTTGCCCTTGAGGCGCTCGTAGCATTCAACGCCGCGGTCGGTCGCGTACCCGGTCTCGCATTCTTCGTAAGTGATCTTGATGCCGTTGATGCCGCCGTCTCGCGCGTTGACGAGCTTAAGGTAATCCATGTAGCCGTTCGCGAACGGCACACCGTTCGGCGCATAGGGGCCGGTGCGGTAGGACAGGACCGGGAAGAACTGTTCCTTGGCCTGGGCAAAGGCCGGCTCGCTCGCGCCGAGCGCAGCGGCGGCAACAACCGCCCCCACCGTCGCCGCCAGGAGCCTGCTTCTGGTTGCTTGTCTCATCTGACACTTCCTCCTTTAAACAATGCCGCCTGCGGGAGGCCCCACGGCGGGTACGGAAATCTTGTCATATCAGTGCGGAAACGGCCACAGGCGCAGCTTCTCCTTCGTGATCGCCCAGAGGCGCGCCAGGCCGTTGGGCTCCACAATGAGGAAAAAGATGATCAGCGACCCGAAGATCATGATTTCGAGGTGCGAAGCGGTCGCGGTGGACAGTGGCGCGCCCAGCAGGGCCGGCACCTGGTTGAGGATGATGGGCAGCGCGACGATGAAGAACGCCCCGAAATAGCTGCCCAGGATCGACCCCATGCCGCCGATGATGATCATGAAGAGCAGGTTGAAAGAGAGGTTGATGTTGAAGGCCAGCGGCTCCCAGGAGCCCAGATGGACGAACCCCCACAAGGCGCCGGCCACGCCGCAATAGAACGAGCTAACCGCGAAGGCCGTCAGCTTGGCGTAGATCGGGCGAATGCCGATTACTTCGGCCGCGACGTCCATATCCCGCATGGCCATCCAGGCCCGTCCGATGTGGCCGCGGACCAGGTTTTTTGCGACGAGCGTAAACACCGTGAGCAGAGCGAGGAGAAAGAGGTACTTATCGACCGGGCTCGCGATCTTCCAGCCGAACAGGTCGATCGCGGCCGTGGACACTGATCCCGAACCGGCATAGTTGGTAAACCACTTCACTCGCGCAAACAGCCAGTCCATGAAGAACTGCGCCGCGAGTGTGGCCACGGCAAGGTACAACCCCTTGATGCGCAGGCTCGGGATGCCGAACAGCATGCCGGCGACCGCCGCGATGACCCCCGCCAATATAAGCACCACGAGGAAATTGAGCTGCGGCAGGCGCAGCACGAGGTTGTAGGCGGCATACGCGCCGACCGCCATGAACGCAGCGTGGCCCACCGAGATCTGCCCGCAGTAGCCGACGAGCAGGTTCAGCCCGATCGCCGCGATCGTCAGGATGAGGAACGGCACCACGATCGAAAGCAACAGGTAATCGCTCACGACAAACGGCATGACGCCATACGCGAACACCAGCAGCCCCCCCATGAAGATCCGGTCCTGCAGGATCGGCAGCATCTGCTGATCCGCCCGGTAGGAGGTCTTGTACTGGCCGTTTTCGCGATAGAACATCTAGACCCTGTCGATCAGCTTCTCGCCGAACAGCCCCTGCGGCCGCACGAGCAGGAAGAAAAGCGCGAGCACATACGCGAACCAGTTTTCGATGCCGCCGCCGGCCAGGTCGAACGCCTTCACCAGCGGCGGGCCGAGGAAGACTTCGGCCATTTTTTCGCCGACGCCGATGATGAGCCCGCCGATGATTGCGCCGGGCACTGAAGTAAAGCCGCCGAGGATGACGACCGGCAGCGCCTTGAGCGCGACCTGCGAGATGGAGAACTGCACGCCGAGTTTCGCCCCCCAGACCATGCCCGCGACGAGCGCAACGATGCCGGCAACCGACCACACGATGACCCAGATGCGGTTCAGCGGAATGCCGATCGACTGAGCCGCCTGGTGATCGTCGGCCACAGCGCGCAGGGCGCGTCCGGTGACAGTCTTCTGGAAAAACAGCGCAAGGAGGCCGACAAGCAGTGCCGCAACGAGGGCCGCCGCCACATCGTCCTTGTTGATAAGAATGCCGCCCTCGAATACCTTGTCCAGGATCATCACGGGCTCTTTCGCAATGCCGAGGTCGATCGAGTAGATGTCGCTTCCCCAGACGGTCTGACCGAAGCCGTCGAGAAAATACGACACACCCAAGGTCGCCATGAGGAGCACCACGCCCTCCTGGTTGACTAAAGGCCGCAGCACGAGCCGCTCGATCACCACGGCCACGACCACCATGATTCCCATCCCGAGAATCGCTGCGACCCACAACGGCATGACCTCAGCCATGCGCGCAACCGACAGCGCGGCAAACAGCACCATGGCGCCCTGCGCGAAGTTGAAGACCCCGGACGCCTTGAAAATGAGCACAATCCCGAGCGCGACCAGAGAATAGAGCACGCCCGCCATCAGTCCACCCAAAAGCACTTCCGTGTAGAACCCGGGCGACCCGGCACCCGACGCGAGCGGCGCAACCAGCCCGGCGAGCAGAACGAGGCCAAGCACTGCGATGCCCAGATGCTTCCTCATCGCCCTGTCGTGCTCAATGGCTCACGCCCAGGTAAGCGTCGATCACGGATTGGTTCGCGCGCACTTCGTCCGGCGTGCCGTCGCCGATTTTGCGACCGTAATCGAGCACCACCACGCGGTCGGAGATGTCCATTACCACACCCATGTCGTGCTCGATCAGCACGATGGTCGTGCCGAAATGGTCGTTGACGTCGAGAATGAAGCGGCACATGTCCTGTTTTTCCTCGACATTCATGCCCGCCATCGGCTCATCGAGCAACAAGACGCTCGGCTCCATCGCAAGCGCCCGGCCGAGATCCACGCGTTTCTGCAATCCATAAGGGAGACGGCCGACGGGCGTCTTGCGCCACGCCTGGATCTCCAGAAAGTCGATGATGCGCTCCACGGCCTCCCGGTGAACGATCTCTTCCCGCGCAGCCGGGCCGAGATGCAGGGCCTGGAGCAACAGGTTGGTGTGCATGCGCAAGTTGCGGCCGGTCATGATGTTGTCCAGCACGCTCATCCCCTTGAAGAGCGCAAGGTTTTGGAACGTTCGCGCGATGCCGGCCAGGGCTACTTCATGCGGATCCATGTCGTGGAACTCGCGGCCGTGCAGCCGGATGGTGCCCTGCTGCGGGTGATACACGCCGTTGATGACGTTCAGCATGGAGCTCTTGCCGGCTCCGTTCGGCCCGATGATGGCGCGGACCTCGTGCTCGCGCACGTCGAACGAAACCTCATTCAACGCGCGCACGCCGCCGAAGGCCAGCGAGACGTTGTCTACGGCCAGGATCACCTCGCCGATCCGGCGCCCCTTGCTCAAGCCGCTCGCTTGGCCGCGGCGGCCGGAAAAGTTTTCGCGTCCCGGATCTTGAGATCCGCCGAGATGCTGCCGGTGCGGCCGTCCTCGTATTTCACTTGGGCCTCTACATGGATGGTGTCGCGCCCGGCATACAGCGCTTCGACCAGGGGCTCATAACGCTCGCCGATGTAGCCACGCCGCACCTTGCGCGTCCGTGTCAGCTCGCCGTCGTCGGCGTCGAGCTCCTTGTGCAGGATGAGGAAGCGGTGGATCTGCGAGTTCGCAAGCTCGGGGTCCTGCGAAAGATCGAGGTTCACCTTCTCGATGCACTCGCCTATGAGGGCGTAAACCTCGTCGCGCGAAGCGAGATCGACGTAGCCGGAATACGGCAGGTTATGGCGCTCGGCCCAGTTGCCGACGGCTTCCATGTCGAAATTGATGAAGACGCACGCGCGATCCCTGCCGTGTCCGAAGGCCACCGCCTCGCGGATGTAAGGGAAGAACTTGAGCTTGTTCTCGAGATATTTCGGCGCGAACAGCGTGCCGTCGGTCAGGGCTCCGACATCCTTCACCCGATCGATGATCTTGAGGTGCCCGTCCGGGTCGAAATAGCCGGCATCCCCGGTATGGAACCAGCCTTCGGCGTCTTTGGCGTCCGAGGTCGCTTGTGGGTTCTTGTAGTACTCCTTGAACAAGCCCGGCGAGCGGATGAGCAACTCTCGCTGCGGCGTGAACTTGAGCTCGACGCCCGGCACGGCGGGACCGACCGTATCCGGCTTGACCTGCCCGTTGGGCTGGATGCAGACGAAAACGGAGGTTTCAGTGGAACCGTAGAGCTGCTTCAGGTTGATGCCGATCGAGCGAAAGAACACGAACAGGTCCGGCCCGATGGCCTCTCCCGCCGTATACGCCACGCGTACCCGGCTCATGCCGAGTACGTTGCGAAGCGGGCCGAACACGAATACATCCCCCAGACGGTAGAGCAGGCGGTCCATCGCCGGAACCGATTGACCGTCGAGGATTTTGGCGCCCACGCGTCGCGCAACCTCCATGAAATAGGCGTACATCTTCCGCTTGAGAAGCCCTGCGTCCTCCATGCGGATGGACACCGTGGTGAGCAACGCTTCGAGTACACGCGGCGGCGCGAAGTAATAGGTCGGCCCGATCTCGCGCATGTCGGCCATGATCGTCTCGCCCGACTCGGGGCAGCAGATGCAGTAACCGGTCACGAAAGGCTGCGCGTACGAAAAAATGTTCTGGCCGATCCAGGCCGGCGGCAGGTAGGCCAGCACAACGTCGGCGTCGCCCAGGCCTTCCATCTGCGCGGCCACGTGCGCGCGATCGATTAGCGCCGTATGGGTCAGCACGACGCCTTTGGGATGGCCGGTGGTCCCGGAGGTGAAAAACATGGCCGCTGTGTCCGCGCCTCGGCCCTGCGCAACTTCGCGATCGAAGAATCCGGGATTTTTCGCATCGAACTCGCGGCCAACCTCTTGCAGCCGGTCGTAGCTCATGAGCGCGTCCTGCGTGTAGTGCCGCAAGCCCCTCGGATCGTCGTAGTAAATGCGCTTGAGTGTCGGGCACACGGGGAGGATCTCGAGCAGCTTGTCGACCTGCTCCTGGTCCTCGGCCACGGCAAATGCGATTTCGGCGTTCTGGATGGGAAAAGCCATTTCGGTTGCTACCGCATCCTGGTAGAGCGGCACCGGAATGGCACCGAGGCATTGCGCCGCACACATGGCGGCGTAGAGGCGCGGACGGTTATCGCCGACGATTGCCAGGTGAGCGCCGCGAGTGAGGCCATGAGCGGCGAGCCCGCAGGCGAGCGCACGCACCTCTTCGGCGAATTGCCCCCACCCCCAGGTTTGCCAAACGCCGAGCGCCTTCTCACGAATGGCGGGAAGCCCGCCGCGCACCTGCGCATGATGCGCAAGCAGCTTTGGAAACGTGTCGAGAGTGCCGATGTCAACGGCCATCGAACTGGTTCCTCCAGTTTGCCGAGCGTCTGTTGGACTGCGGAGCCGGCGCGCGCCCGCGCTACATGGGCGGCGGATCGTCGCGCCGGATTCTTGCACAAAATCGCAAGTTTGGTCGGCCGCTGAGGGGCGCCGCCAGCGGGCGCAAACCGAGCCTTGCGCCGGCCTGCGCGGGGACGCATCCTTGCCATATTCCAATGTAGAAGGAGGTCCCCGATGACCGATGTTCCAGTGTTTGCCCCCGGCGGCTACCGCTATGTGAAAGCCGTCTTCCAGTACTCGGGCGGTGTCGCGGCCGAGCCCGGTTTCGAGATCGAACGTGCGCGTTTCATGCAGCCGCTGCCGATCGGCGAAGCGTTCAGGGCGGTCGAAGCCCACCTAAAGGGCCTTGGACGGCCCGTCACAGCCTTTGCACAGTGCGAACTGCGCTCACCGGCGCCGTTTACCGACCAGGGCTTTTACGACTTCAACAAGGTTTACGTCGGCACTCTTGCGCGGTGGGGGATCTACAAGGAAGGCGATCCGCTCATGAACCCCGTGGCGCGGACCAACGTGTGCCCGATGTACGACAAACCCGCAGAGCCCTGTATGTACGCCTTCTCGTACACCGTCCCGGCGCCGGATGCGAAGCGGGGAAGTTTTGTGCTCGCGGGTGGGGGGGATGCCCGGGAAAGCGGGCCGTCTTATCGCGATCGCATCATCCGGCTGGGGGACACTTCGCCGGAAGGGCTCAAGGAAAAAGTCGTCTTCGTCATCAACGAGATGGAGCGGCGCATGAAGCTGCTGGGGTTTGGTTGGAAGGATGCGATCACCACCCAGGCTTACACCGTGCAGAACATCGGGCACCTCGTGGGCGAACTCCTTGCGGCCCGTGGCGCCGCAACCGGCGGCGTGGTCTGGTACTACACGCGCCCACCAGTGATGGACCTGGAGTACGAGATGGATGTGCGGGGTGCCGCCCGGGAAATCGTGCTTTGAGACTCTGGAGGCAATGTCAGTGGGCTCGGCTGAAGATCGGCCAGCCGCGCGGGCGTCAAGGCCTCATCGTCAGGAGCTAGACGACATTGCGTTCGACCATCGGCTTACCTGCCGCGATCCTGGTGAAGTCGAGCGGCGCCAGGTCGAGCGTGCGGTAGGCGCCGTGCACGATACGTTCGGCAACGCCGCGGCCGATTCCTGGTGCGTGCTGCAATCCATGGCCCGAAAAGCCGTTCGCCTGCATGAAATTCGGAACCTCCGGACAAAAGCCGACAATCCCGTTCTGGTCGAACGTGTTGAACTCGTAGTAGCCAGCCCAGGCGCTCGTCTGGCGCAGCGCCTCGAACGCCGGTACTCGCGCAGCGAGCGTTGGCCAGAGCGTGGTCTCGAACAGCGCATGATCGACTTCGAGCGGCAGGTCATCCGGGTCCTGGGCCGGCTCAGGCGAGGTCCCGCAGATGAACTGGTCCCGCCCCTCGGGCCTGAAATAGACGCCGGACGGATCGATGAGCAGGGGTGCGCCTTCGATTGGCGTCGGGCAGCGAAATACAAAGACGCAACGGCGCCGCGCCCGAACCGGCAAGTCGATCCCGAGCCAGGCGGCCGGTTCCCTCGCACAAGGCCCCGCCGCGTTGACCACCACATCGCAGGGAAAGGACAGTCCGCCTTGCGCCAGAACGGCGCCAATGTGCGAACCATCGCTTACAAAACCACACGCAGCTGCAGTCACGTAATCGGCGCCAAGCGCGCGTGCTTTGCGCCGCAAGCCCTGCAGCAGGCTGTACCCGTCGAACCATCCCTCTCCTGAAAGCCCTAACGCTCCAAGAGCCAGGTCTTGGCAATCGAGCCACGCAAAGCGTTGTTGCAGTTGCGCCGGCTCGAGCAGCACGATGTCGGCGCCGAGCGAACATTGGAGGCGATGATTCGCCCGCAGGTCCGGCTCGCCCGCCGGGGAGGCCAGAAAGAGATAGCCCTGTTCGGTCAGGCTGACGTTCGGGCGATCGCCGCCGGTTTCCAGCAGGTCGCCGGCCTGCCGCAGGAACTCGATCCCAAAGCGGCTGAGCTCGATGTTGATGGGGCTCGAGAATTGTTGGCGGATCGAGCTTGCGGAAAGGGCAGAGGAAGCCTGCGTATAGGTCGGGTCGCGTTCCAGTACCGTCACCATTCCAGCGAAGGCCGGGTCGCTCAGCAGGAAGTAAGCGATCGCGCTGCCAATGGCGCCGCCTCCTATGATCACGATTTTTTGCGGGGCCATGGGCCTATCCGGCGAAGTCGCTTCGTTGACAGTCGTGCAACGCATAGCATAGCGTCCCGCCTTCCTTCAGGAGATCCCGTGTCGGCATCGATTCGCTACATTACGGCCGAGGAAGTCCATGCCGCACTTGGGTACCCGGAACTGATCGACGCGTTGCGCGAGGCGTTTATTGCCGGCGCCGAGGCGCCCGTGCGATCGAGCTATTCGGTCACGCCGGAGGGGGACCGACTGCTGCTCATGCCTGCCTGGCGAGCGGGACAGGATCTGGGAGTGAAGCTTGTGACCGTCTTTCCGAATAATCCGAAGCGCGGAGTCCCAAGCGTGTCGGCACTCTATGTGCTTCTGGACGGAGCAACCGGTCACCCCCGCGCGCTCATCGATGGCGAAGCTCTCACGCTGCGTCGCACCGCCGCGGCGTCAGCGCTCGCTTCGACCTATTTATCGCGAAGGGAGTCCGCGTGCCTGCTGGTCGTCGGCACCGGTGCCTTAGCGCCGTACATGGCGGCCGCGCATTGCGCCGTTCGCAGCATCCGGACGGTCGTGGTATGGGGCCGCTCGCCGGATCGTGCCCGCTCGACCGCTGATGCGCTTTGTGCTCGCGGCCTCGATGCAGAACCGGTGGGGGACCTGTCGGCCGGCCTTGCCCGGGCCGACATCGTCACGTGTGCAACTACGTCAAGGGAGCCGCTGATTTGCGGCGGCCAGGTGAGGCCGGGCACCCACATCGATTTGGTGGGCGCTTTCACTCGCGACATGCGCGAATCCGACGACGCGCTCGTAAACGCTGCAGAAGTGTTCGTGGATACCTTTGCGGGGGCGCTCAAGGAGGCAGGCGACCTCGTCCAACCGCTCGAGAAGGGGACGCTAAATCGCAACAGGATCCGCGCAGAACTGGCAGATTTGGTGTGCGGACGCGATGCCGGCAGGCGCGGGGACAACGAGGTGACCCTCTTCAAGTCAGTCGGCACTGCCCTGGAGGATCTATGCGCTGCGCGTCTCGTCTTCGACCGCATCCGTTAAGAGGATCAGGGTCAAAGCGGGATTGCAGGCCCGCTAGTGCTTCGGACCGGGACTCACAATCGGCTTTGGAATATCCACACCCTGCACCCGTGCTTTCTGGTACCACTTCAAGGCTGTTTCGTAGTCGCGTTTCACCAACGCGTTTCCGGAGTTGTAAATGTCGCCGAGTTTCTTCTGCGCTTCGCCGTTGCCTGATTCCCCGGCCGCCAAATAGGCGGTCATGGCGGCCGCAAGGTCGCCCGACTTCTCGAATTGGAGGCCTTCCCTCATCCGCTGTGCGGCTTGATCGGGCGTTAGCGCGGCGGGACTGGGCCGGGGCTTGGGCGGCGTTGGAACCGGCGGCGGTTTTAACGCGGCAGGTTCTTTGGCGGGCGGCGGCGGCGGGGCGGGCACCACGACCGGTCTTGCCACCAATGCCCGCACCTGCTCGGCGGCCTGCGCGGGCTCGACAGCAGATACCGCCTCCGCGGGCGGGACGGACAGGACCTTGCCCACGACTAGCTGGTTGATGTTCCCATCGAGGAACGCGTCCGGATTGGTGCGGTAGAGGCCGAGCACCATTTGGTGAAGCGTGACGCCGGGATGGCGAACCTTACCGGCTATCCTGAACAAGGTGTCGCCCCGGGCCACTTCGTAACTTGCCGGGAGCGGCATCGCCGGCTTGGGAGGCGCAGCCTTTGATTCTGTGGCAATAGATGCCGGTGGGCGATGGGCCGGCTGCGCTCGAGCCGAAGGTAGGTGCGTAAGAAGCAGGGAGAAGAGTGCAAGAACCCAGACCGCCATCACGCCCCTGGAGCGAGGCGCGGAAAACGCTATTCGCAAAAGAACTCGACGGTTTCCGTCGCGCTGGCCCGGGGCTGGCCGAACGCTATCCAGCCGTGGCCCCGAAGAGCAAACTCCGCCCGCCGGAGGACGACTTCGCTGTCGCCTTCGACCGTCACATAAGTGCCGTTGGCACTGTGATCGGCTAGGACGAACTTGTCGAGACGTCGCTCGATCTTCCCGTGCTGGCGAGACGCCATCCTGTCGATGATGACGAGGTCGCCCGCCTTGTCGCGGCCAAGGCTCAGCGATGTGCGCGCCCCTTCGAGCAGGATCTCCTGGTCGAGATACTTGAGGCGCAGGGCGGTCAGCTTCTGCTTGACCATCGAGCGGTTCGTTGCCAGCGTGGTCTGGTCTTCGGTCTGCTGCCAGAGGATCTCGTACAAATCGACCGCGGTGGCCTTGCCCTTGACCTCGATTGAATAAAGCCGCCGGGACGAGGACCGCATGATCGGGCTCATGAGCTCCACCGTCTCGCGCGAGGTCATGATCTGGCCTTTCGAGGCTAATCCGGCAAGGCGCGCCGCGAGGTTGACCGAATCGCCGAACACATCGCCATCGCGCTCCACAAGGGGGCCGAAATGGAACCCGATGCGCACGCCTATCTTGGTATTGGCAACCGGCGGCAACTCGTCTATCGCATTCTGCATTTCGATGGCCGCGCCGGCCGCCGAACTGGAATCTGGGAACGTCGACATGACCTCATCGCCGATCGTCTTGATGACGCGCCCGCCGATGACGGCGGTCTTATCCTTGAAAATCGTGATGCACTGGTCGATCGCCGCGTGCGCGACCGCATCCCCGGCGCTTTCGTAGAGCCGTGTGCTTCCGCTCACGTCCACGAACAGCACCGCAGCTTGGGCAGTTTCACTCATTTACGAATTATGGCCAAGTTACGGCGATCCCGCCACTCGGGGCTCGAAAGCCCGGAAACCGCCCCTGATGCCTGTTTAACCTGTCGACGCGGCATTCGGTTTTTGCTGGCAGGTCCCCGAGTGTCAATCGGGAGGCGGTTCGGTCGGTGTTCCCCTATTTCTTCTTGGGCTCGTCCTCTTCGACCTCTTCGCCGAATCCTTCGGGTACTGAAACGCCGGTCTCGTCGATCGTGTGGTTCATCGGCGGGCTGACACCGACGTCGCCGGCAAAGCCGTAGTTGATCTGCTGGGCCACGCTATCCGTATCGAAACCGACCTTCGAGGCCTCCGCCACCGCAGTCGCCGCCGTCCCTTGAACGCTCGACACCGTTGCGTTGGCAAGCAACTGGGAAGCGTTGGCCGCGAGGGTAACAGCCGATCCCGAGCCACCGATGAAGGCCGATACCGACGAACCCGGCGCGAAGATCAGGCCGCTCGGTTGGCCGGGCGAGCTGAACGTCAGGTTGATCGCGTTCAACGTCTGAACGTTAATTGGAGTCTGGGTGAAGATCATCGGCGAGCCTGTTGAACCAACGATCCCCGTACCGGTGAACACTATTGAACCGGTAGTGCCCATGCTCAGGGTCGAGGAGATGTTGCTGACCGAGATCAGACCGCCGGCGCTGTTGAGTGTGCCGGTGCCGCTTGCTGGATCACCCAGGACGATCGTCGGTGTGGTCGCGGAGAGAACCGTGCCGGTGGCTGGACCGGTAAATACACTGCCATTGAAAGCCGTCGAGCCGCCAGCGTCGGTCGTAAGGCTCGCGATCGGGATCAACACCGACCCGACCGTGCCGCCGAACGTCGTGGGCCCGGAGCTGTTAACGACCAGGAACTGGCCGCCCGCAGTCGTGCCGACTACCGTGCCCTGGAACACCGTGGCGCCGGCACCCGAGTTGATCGTGACGTTCGCGCCCAGGGTCATAGTGCCAGTCACCGTGAACGTACCTCCGTTCGTGGTCTCGGTGCTGTTGAACGTTACGCTGCCGTCCCAGGTCTGGCCACCTGAGTTGGTGGTGTCATGGGCGATGATGATGGGGGCTTTTATCGTGAACTTGCCTCCCAGCACGAGATTCGTGAAGGTGATCGTATTGGTATCGGTGATCTGCACCGCGTTGGAGGCGCCTGAGTTCGACAAAGTAGTGACGCCTTGGAAGTCGTTTGCAGCGGTCAGCGTGATCGGCGCCGCTCCCGCGGTAATGCTGGCAGTGCTAGCGACAACAAGTGGGCCACTCTGGGTTATTGCGCCGTTGTTGCTGTTCGCGGTCAAGGCGCCGTTTATGTTCC
>JANXRZ010000144.1 GCA_025352885.1 Pseudomonadota bacterium
CCGGCCTTCTGCGCGCGCCGCTCGCCCAGGCGCGGGAAGAGACTGAACATGGCGTCGAGTTCCTTTTCTGCCTTGTCGCGGTCCTTGCGGTGGTAGGCGCCCATGAGCAGGTTTTCCACCACGGTGAACTTGGTGAACACCTGGCGGCCCTCGGGCACCAGCACCAGGCCCCGGTCCACTCGCTCGTGCGTGGCGAGGCGCGTGACGTCCTCGCCCGCAAAGCGCAGCGTGCCGGACGCGCAGTCCTTGAGGCCCAGAGCGGTGCGCAAGGTAGTGGTCTTGCCGGCGGCGTTAGAGCCGATGAGGGAGACGACCTCGCCTTCGCCGACCTTCAGGCTGACGTCCTTCAGCACATGGTTCTTGCCATAGCGCACGTTGACGCGGTCGAGCTCAAGCATGCGAGGGCCCCCGCTGGTGTCCCAAGTAGGCGGCGATCACGCCGGGGTCGCGAAGGACCGCCTCGGGCGTGCCCTCAGCTATCTTGGCGCCGTGGTGCAGGCTGATGGCGCGGTCGGCGAGCTTGCCGAGGAAGCCGACCTTGTGGTCGATCACGCAAAGCGTGGTGCCGTGCGCGCGCAGGTCGCGTAGCACCGCCTCGAGGTTTTCGATCTCAGCCTGGCCCAGCCCCGAGGCCGGTTCGTCCAGCAGCAGCAGCTCGGGCTCGCACATCAGGGCCATCGCCACGCCGAGCATTTTTTCCTCGCCGTAGGAAAGCTCCGCGGCCGTCTGGTCGCGCGCCGCATCCAGCCGGCACAGCTTGAGGACTTCGCCTGCACGGCGCTCGAGGTCGGCGCCTGCATGGCCTGTGTCCGGGTTGAAGAGCGTCGCCACGCGCCGCCAGCCCAGGCGCCGCTTGAGCATCAGGTGGCCGGAGATCATCAGGTGCTCGGCGACCGACAACTCGGCGAAGAGCTGCGGGTTCTGGAAGGTCTTGACCACGCCTGAGGCCGCAATGTCATGCGGTTTCGCGCCCTGGATCGGCTGGCCTTTCCAGGTGATGGTGCCGCTGGTCGGCGCGAGCATGCCCGCAATGAGGCTCAGCAGCGTCGTCTTGCCCGAGCCGTTGGGCCCGAATACGCCGATGATCTCGCCCTTGTCGATTCCGAAAGAGAGATCCGACACGGCGGTGAGGCCGTCGAAGCGTTTCGTCAGGCCGGCCACTTCAAACAGCATGGCGGCGCCTCCCGATGAGGCCGGCAATCGTCCCGTAGATGCCCTGCGGCATCAGCAGGATCGTGAGGATCAGGATGCCGCCGTAGACGATGGAGCGCACTTCCGCGCCGAGGTGGATCATGTGCGGCAGGGCTGTGAGCACCAGAGCGCCGATGATCGGCGCGGCCACCGCGCCACGTCCGCCGAGCAGCACCATGGCCACGATGGCGAGCGATTGGTCGATCGAAAGGAAGCCGGGCTCGATCGAGCCAAGGTAGAACGCATACAAGGCGCCGGTGATCGCCGCGATGATGTTGCCCACCGCGAAGGCCGCGAGTTTGTAGCGGAAAACGTTGATGCCGAGCGTGTCGCCGAGCTCGTCGTTCAGCCGGATAGCGGAGAACGACCGGCCCATCCACGAATTGACCAGCCGCAGGCAGACCATCACCGTGAGCACGAGCGCCACGAGGCTCACGTAGTACCACGGGAGCGTGCCTTCGAGCTTGATGACGCCGGCGCCGGGCAGCCAGAGCGTGGGCTTGTCCTGCAGGATGATGCCGAGCGTGCCGTTGGTGACGCTGTTCCAGTTGAGCACCACGAGCCGCGCCATTTCCGAAAATGCGAGGGTGACCACCGCGAAGTAGAACTCCTTCAGGCGAAAGCGAAAGCAGATCGCCCCGACGATCACGGACAGCACGAGCACCAGCCCTGCGCCGACCAGCATGCCGCTCCAGAACGAAGTGCCCCAATGCGCCATCGACAGGTGCGTGGCATAAGCCGAGATCCCGAACGCGGCGGCGTGGAACATCGAAAGCTGCCCCGTATAGCCGAAGATCAGGTTGAAGCTCACCGCGAGCATGCCGAGCAGGAAGGAGAAGACGAGGATCGTCAGCGTGAAATCGCTTTTGACCACGATCGGCAGGAGCGCAAAGGCAACGGCCGCGAGCAGGAGGCGGGTACCCGACTTCATTTGCGCCCCGCGAAGAGGCCCGCCGGCTTGAAGAGCAGGATCGCCACGAGGAAGACCAAACCGTAGGCGTCACGGAAGGCGATCGGCAGGTAGATCGAGCCGATGCCTTCGGTCACCCCGAGCAGGATGCCGCCGAAGAGGGAGCCCATCACGCTGCCGATGCCGGCGAGGATTGCGGCCTCGACCGCCTTGAGGATGTACACGGCGCCGAGCGTCGGATCGATCGAGTAAAGGCTTGCGTAGAGCGCGCCGCCCAGGCCGGCTAATCCCGTCGAATAGACCACTACGCCCGACTGCAGCACCTTGGTGCGCACGCCCATGAGCTCCGCGGCCTCGGGGTTCTGCGCATAGGCATACGCGGCGCGGCCTATCCAGGTGCGGGTGAGGGCCGCGTAGGTTGCGAGGATCACGCCGAGCAATACTAAAAAAACGATCAGCTTCATTTTCGGGATGACCAGGCCGAAGACCTGGAACACGCCCGGCAGCACGTAGTTCATGTTCTTCGGCGTGGACGTCCACAGGAGGAGCGCCGCCCCTTCCATCACCGCGATGAGGCCGATGGATACGAGGAGCCCGTTGACGAGATTGTTGCGCGTGAAGCGGAACAGCGTCTGGTCGGCGACCAGCCCCGCGAAGGACGTGACCGCGACTGCGCATACGACGGCGACGGGATAGGGCATGCCGACCCCATCGGTGAAATACCACGCCATGTAGCAGCCCAGCATCATGAACGCCCCGAGGGCGAAATTCACGATGCCGGTGATGCCGAACGTAAGTGTTACCCCGAGCGCGATGATCCCGTACAGCGTCCCGACGATGGCTCCGTTGAGAAGCTGCCCAACCAGCAACTGCCCCACGGGTTACTTCGGTTCGATATGCGTCGAGGCGATCGCGCCACCTTTTTTCATGTGGAGCACGTCGAACCCGAAGATCGCCTCGCCGGTCTTGTCGTAGCGAATGTTCCACAGGCCGTTGTACTTCAGGTCCATCAGCGCTGCCTTGACCTTGGCGACATCGTCGACGGTGCCGGCTTTCTTCATCGCCTCGACCAGCATGTAGACATGGTCGTAGCATGAAGACGAGCACAGCGGCGCCTGGTCATAGGGGAAGTCGCCTTTGTAGGCCGCCTTGTAGGCCGCAACGAAGGCCTTCGTCTTGGGTTCCTTCTTCTCGGCTTCCTCGAAATACTTAGGCAGGTAGGCGATGTAGTTGTCGATCAGGTCCTTGTTCTTGAGCGCCGGGCCCATCGAGCCGCGCACCGTGAAGAAATTCTTGTAGAGGCCCGTTTCGGTCGCCTGGCGGACGATGTCGTAGAGCACGGAATCCACATAGCCCGGGAAGAGGTAGTCCGGCTTGCCGGCGGCCAGCTTAGCCAGCGGCGCGGAGAAGTCCTTGGTGCCCGGCTCGAACAGCTCGATGGCGAGATCAATGCCGGCGGCCTTGAAGATCGGCGTGTAGATATCGACGGCCACTTTGCCGAACGCGTCGTTCTGGAACAGCATCGCCGCCCGCTTGGGATTCTGCTTCTTGAGGTAATCGACCAGCAGCTGGCCGAATCCCGCTTCGCCCGCATCCCAGTTCCAGGTGCGCATCAGGTAATCGCGGTTCGGCGTGCCCAGTTGGGCATGGATGGCCGTGGCGCCGCCCATCATGAGGAACTTGCCGTTGTTCTGTGTTGCATACGGCTCGATTCCGTTGAACACGTTCGTGAGGAAAGGACCGAACACGTACTTGACCTTGCTTTGCTCGAGGAGCTGCTTCATCTGGATGAGCGCTTCCTGCGGGTTGCCGCGCGTGTCGTGCGCGACGAGCTCGAGCTTGTAGGTCTTGGCGCCGACCTTGAAGCCGCCGGCCTTGTTGATTTCATCGACCGCCATCTTGGCGCCTTGGTTGCCCATCCAGCCGTAAGTCGCCAGCGGCCCGGTCAGCGCTTCGACCTGGCCTATCCTGACGACGTCCTGCGCCGCGGCCGGCCCTGCGGCCAGCAGCCCGGCAACCAGTGCGGTGATTCCGGTGATTCCGGTGATTTTTTTCATGGTGCGTCTCCTCCCCGTGTGAATGGATTGCGTGCGGTCAGGCCGGTTGCTGGTCGAACGAATGCTCTTTCAGCGAGTGCTTGCCGATCGTATCTTTTAATTCCTGCTTGACGTACTTCTCGTTATAACCGTTGAAAATATGGCCGAGCAGGCCGCGCTTCAGGTCGCTCGTGCCCATGAGCCAGTCGGCAATGGGGAAGGTGAGGTTCATGTTGTAGCCCATCATCAGGCCCTGGTTGTGGTGCGCCGTGTGGTGCCTGCGAATGGTATTCACAAACGGCATGTTCCGCACGAACCAGTTCTCGTGCACGTGGCAGCAGTAATGGAAGGTTTCGTAGATGAGGTACTGGCTGACCATCGTGACCAGCAGGATGTAGCCGGCATTCGGGTTGAGCACCCAGCCGATTGCGAACGCAGCCGGGGCGCCCATGCCGATGAACGTGAACAGGGCGCGCCATGGGAAGAAGATGATGCGGAATTCGCGCGAGGAATCGACCGTCATCACGCCGTCGGTGAAGTACTGGTGATGCTGGCGCGTGTGGCGGTCGTAGATCGCGCGCAGCGCCCACACGTCGACCAAGCGGTGCATCACGTACTTGTGGATCCACCACTCGAAGAGGTTCGAGACGACGAAGATCGGCACGACTAGCAGCCACTCCCACGTGGCCCCTTCGAGGCGCGAGATGCAGTACGCGATCACCGACAGGCCGACCGCATACATCACGCCTACGTGCAGGAGGCCGCTGTACAACGGATGGATCTGCGCCTGGTACTCCTCGCGGAATTGCTTCTGGCGTTCGGACATCATTGCGATGGTCTCCTTGCGGCTTTCACAGGCCCGACGTTGATATATCAGGCGTATATCTCATATTATCACCGCCCCAGGGGTGGCCAATTCAGTAGCCGGCCTTCTGCTCGCCCGCCGGTTTCTTGTGCATCCAGACTGGCTTGTAGCCGCCGCGCCAGTCGGGCGGCATTTCTACGGGCCGCGTGTCGAAGCTGGCGAATTGCGCGGCCTTGCCTCGCACGATGTCGCCCTGGTGCGGGCTCGGGATCGGGCTGGGGGTGTAAGCGAACGAATCGGCCGATGAGTACACCGGCAACAGCAGCGGCCGCGCCGCGCGCGACTTGTTCGGTGCAGAGCCGTGGACCGTGCGGCAGTTCAGCAACAGCGTCGTGCCGGGACCGCCTGTTGGGCTCTTGATCATGTCGTCCTTCAGCCAGGCGAGATCTTCTTCGCGCAGGCGGACGACAAAGTTTCCGTCTTTGTCGTACATGGTGAAGAGCGGCCCTTCGTGGCTGCCTTGCGCAACCGTCAGCGGTCCCTGGTCCGCCGTGCAGCCCTCCACATAGACTCCGATTGTCACCGGGCTGAAATCCGTGTGCGGCCACGCCGGGATGTCCTGGTGCCAGCCGAAGCCCTGCGTGCCCTTGCCGGACTTGACGTTGAGCTTCGCGTGATGAAATTTCACGTCCGGGCCGACCACGTCCGCAGCCAGGTCGGTCATTACGGGGTCCGTCATGAAATCCCAGAACACCGGATGCTGGTCTTGCGGGCTGCTGATCCGGTGCAATCGCGGATCGGATTCGCTGTGGCCCTCCTCGAGCACCCAGGTGCTGTCGGACTGCTTCACCGACCGGCTGCGCTCGACCAGCTCCTCCAAGGCGTCCCGCAGGCGCGCACGCCACGTCTCAGGCACGTAGTCGGGCAGCACGAGAAAGCCGTTCGTGAAGAACGACTCGCGCTGCGCTTGCGTGAGCACGTTCACCGGATGCTGCATGATTTCTTGCGGCTTCATGGCGTTTCCTCGAATTTAATTATCATCGCCCGCCCAGTGCATTTCAAGACGGGAGCGCCTCAATGGTCGGCACTGACCGTGTCCCGGGTGAACTGCTCGATGTACCCGATGAGCTTGTCCGAGGCCGCGCCCGCCGCTTCTTCGTCCTGGGCGGCGATGCCGCGGGCGACGTCGGCGTGCAGCTTGGCCGCGCGAGGCATGTCGGCGGCCTGCTTGTAGTGGATGAACCAGAAGCGGCGCGAGAGGGAATGCACCAGCGCCATGGCCCCGGCGGCGAATTCGTTCCGGGCGGCGACCACCGTGAGCTCGTTGTACTCTCGGTCCACGCGCATGAAGCTCTCTTCGTCGTTGGTTTTGGCGCTCTTTTCGAAATCGCGCGCCATCTGGGTAAAGCGCTTTCGCTCGTCGGGCGTCGCGCGTCGTGCTGCACTGCGGGCGACGAGCCGCTCGACTTCCCGGCGGACCTCGAGCAGGCGCAGCTGGCTGCGGATGTTGATCTCGGAAACGATGATGCCGCGGCGCGGCAAAATCGTGACCAGCCTCTCGCGCGCGAGCCGTTGCAACGCCTCGCGGATCGGGGTGCGGCCGATGCCCAGGCGCTTGGACAACTCCGCTTCGGACACGGCGCTCCCCGGCGCGAGCTTGAGCGTGACGATGAGGGCTTCGAGGTCGCCGTAGGCGCGGTCGGTGAGGCTGGTCTCGGCGGGCTTGGCTGCCTTCGTCCTCGCAGCTTGCGGCGCTTTGCGCGCCATCATCGCCTTAGCGGGGGCTTTTACCCGCGCCACTGCCTTAGCGGGGGCCTTGACCCGCGCCACTAGTGCTGCTTGCGCTTCTCGACGAGTCCGAGGAACAGCCCGATGAGTGCGCGAGTTCGCATCACCGTCGACTCATCCGATCCGAGTACGCGCTCGTCGTAGAGGATATCGATGGTGACGGCCATATTCGTATCGAGCTTCGCAAACACGGCGAGCTTCCTCGGAATGAGGCGCTGGGGGATGAGCGTCGAGCAGTACGACACCCCCGCGTACCGTCGGCACTGTCGCACGATCCTGCGCACGACGATCG
>JANXRZ010000288.1 GCA_025352885.1 Pseudomonadota bacterium
GTTCATGATCCCGGACAGGAAGAGGAACGAGGCGAAGTACTGCGCGACCCGGCTCTGGATCACCGTCCAGCCCGCAAGAACGACGAGCACGGTGATGAAACTGTTGAGCAGGATGAAGAGGACGGAGATCCCGTCCACGCCAAGGTGGTAGTTGACGTTGAAGTGCGCGATCCACGGGCTTAATTCGACGAACTGCATGGCCGACGTCTGCTCGTTGAAACCGGTATACAGCGGAATGGTCACCAGGAAGCCGAGCACGGCGCCCACGAGCGCGATTGCGCGAGCCATCGGCGCATTGCGATCGCCGCTGCCGCCCGTGACAAGCGCCAGCACCCCGGTGAGGATCGGGACCCAGATCGAGAGGCTGAGCAGGTAGGACGAGGTTTGCATTGTTATTGTTGGGGCTGCAGGCCGTTCAAGGTCGCGCGAACCAGATGGTCAGCAGCACGAACACGCCGATGATCATGGTGAATGCGTACTGGTAAACAAGGCCGGTCTGGAAGAGTCGCGAGACGCTCGAAAACCACCCCACCAACCGCGCCGACCCATTGACGGCAAGGCCGTCGATGATGCGCTGGTCGCCGACTTTCCACAGGCCGTTCCCGACCACCCGCGCTCCGCCCGCAAGCAGCCACGAGTACAGCTCGTCGAATCCGTACTTGCGCTCCACGATCGCGTAGAGCACGCCGAACTTGCGTGCAACCACCCTGGGAAGTTCCGGCCGGGCAATATAGAAATACCAGGCCGTGGCCACGCCGGCGATCGCAAGCATGAAAGGCAGGGCCGTCACGCCGTGGAGCATCATCGACCAAACGCCGTGATACTCCTCGGCCAGCTTTTCCATTGCGGGATGGCTCGGCAGGACCTGGATCGATCCGCCGAAGTAATCGCCGTATACGAACTTGCCTATCGTCCACCCGGCCGCAAGCGAGGGAATCGCGAGCAGGACCAGCGGCAGCGTCACAACCCAGGGCGATTCGTGCAGGTGCTCGCGCGTGTGCTCATCCATGCGCTCGGGGCCATGGAACGTCATGAATACGAGTCGCATCGAATACAGGCCGGCGAAAAAGATGCCGGCGAGCGCCGCGACGTAGGCAAACGCGGCGCCCGGCGTTTGCGAAGCATGCAGGGCCTCGACGATCGTATCTTTGGAGAAGAAGCCGGCAAAAGGCGGAAACCCTGCGTTCGCAAGCGCTCCGATGAGCACCGTCCAGTAAGTGATCGGCATGTATTTCTTCAGCCCGCCCATGCGCCGCATGTCCTGCTCGTGATGCATGGCGATGATGACCGAGCCCGCACCGAGGAACAGCACCGCCTTGAAGAACGCATGCGTCATCAGGTGGAAGATCGCAATGGGGTAGGCCGAAGCCCCAAGCGCCATCGTCATGTAACCCAGTTGCGAGAGCGTGGAATAGGCAACCACGCGTTTGATGTCGAACTGCGTGATCGCAACAATCGACATGAAGAGCGCGGTGATTGCGCCAATGACTAGCACTACCGAGAGCGCAGCGTCGGACAGCTCGAAGAGCGGCGACATGCGCGCGACCATGAAGATGCCCGCCGTGACCATGGTGGCCGCGTGGATGAGCGCGGAAATCGGCGTGGGACCTTCCATCGAATCAGGCAGCCACACGTGAAGGGGGAACTGCGCGCTCTTGCCCATCGCGCCTACGAAAAGACAGATGCAGATGACCGACATCAGGAGCCACGGGGTTCCGGAGAACACCTCGATCGTCCGCGTCGCGCTGGCCGGGGCCTGCGAGAAGACGGCGCTGTAGTCCAGGCTGCCGAAATGCGCGAGCACCAGGCCGATGCCGAGGATGAAGCCGAAATCGCCCACGCGGTTCACGAGGAACGCCTTCATGTTGGCGTAGATCGCGGTCGGCCGCGTATACCAGAAGCCGATCAGCAGGTAGGACACGAGGCCCACGGCCTCCCATCCGAAAAACAGTTGCAGGAAATTGTTCGCCATCACGAGCATGAGCATCGAGAAGGTGAACAGCGAAATGTAGGAGAAGAACCGCTGGTAGCCCGGATCCTCGGCCATGTAGCCGATCGTGTAGATGTGGACCATGAGCGACACGAAGGTCACCACGATCATCATGATCGCCGTGAGCCTGTCGATGAGAAAGCCGATCTCCAGGCGCGTCTCGCCGCTCGTGAGCCAGGTGTAGACGCTGCCGTTGTAGATGTTGCCCGCCGTCACGTCGGCGAAAATCACGCAGGAGGCGAGGAACGACACCAGCACCGAAATGATCGTGACCCAGTGCGCCCCTGCCCTGCCCACCTGCCGCCCGAAGAGGCCCGCGACGAGGGACCCGGCCAGCGGGGCCAGCGGCACGATAAGGTAGAGGGTTTTCATTGAGATCATTTTGTAGATTCAGGCGAGGGCGCCGATCATCAGCCCTTCAACGAGTCGAGGTCGTCGACGTTGATCGTGTTGAGGTTGCGGAACAGCACGACCAGGATGGCCAGGCCGATGGCCGATTCCGCCGCCGCCACGGTAAGGATGAAGAACACGAAGACCTGCCCCGCCGCATCGCCGAGGTAGTGCGAGAACGCGATGAAATTGAGGTTGACCGCAAGCAGCATCAGCTCGATCGCCATGAGCAGGATGATCACGTTCTTGCGGTTGAGGAAGATGCCGACCACGCTGATCGCGAAGAGCAGCGCGCCGAGCACCAGGAAATGCGACAGCGTCAGGGTCACCGGCCATCCTCCGAAGGCATGGAGACCAGGCGCACCCTGTCAGCCCGCCGGACCCGAACTTGCGCGGAGGGATCCTGGCCCTTGCTGTCCTTGCGTTGGCGCAGCGTCAGGGCTATCGCGGCGATGATGGCCACCAGCAGGATCACGGCGGCGATTTCGAAGGCGTACATATAGTCGGTGTACAGGAGGCGCCCGAGCTCCTTGGTGTTGCTGTAGGTCACGCCATAGTCCCGCGGCTTGGGCAGCATGAAATCGAAATAGCGCCCGCCGAGGACGAGGACCATTTCGGCCACCATGAGGATGCCGACCGTGGCGCCGAGCGGCAGGTAGCTCCAGAATCCTTCGCGCAGCCGGTCAAGGTTGATGTCGAGCATCATCACGACGAAGAGGAACAGCACCATTACCGCGCCCACGTAGACGAGGACCAGCGTGATCGCGAGGAACTCCGCCCGCAACAGCATCCAGATGGCAGAGGCGGTAAAGAATGCCAGCACGAGGAACAGCGCCGCGTGGACGGGGTTGCGCGACGTCACCACGCCGATTGCCGCGACCAGCAGGACCGTGGCGAAGACGTAGAAGGTGGCGGTCTCGAAGATCATCTCTAGCGGTACCCTGCGTCGGCTTCGCGGTCCTTGGCGATCTGGGCTTCGTACTTGTCGCCGATCGCAAGCAGCATCGGCTTGGTGTAGTACAGGTCGCCGCGCTTTTCCCCGTGATATTCGAGGGTGCGCGTTTCGACGATCGCATCGACCGGGCAGGCTTCCTCGCAGAACCCGCAGAAGATGCACTTGGTCAGGTCGATGTCGTAGCGCGTGGTCCGGCGCGTCCCGTCGGCCCGCTGCTCGGAATCGATGTGGATGGCCAGCGCCGGGCAGACCGCCTCGCAAAGCTTGCAGGCGATGCAGCGCTCTTCGCCGTTCGGATAACGGCGCAGCGCGTGCAGGCCCCTGAAGCGCGGGCTCATCGGGGTTTTCTCTTCCGGGAATTGCACCGTGATCTTGCGGGCAAAGAGGTGCCGGCCGGTCAGCATCATGCCGCGCAGCAGCTCGAGGAGCAGGAACGAACGGAAGAACTCAGCGATGCGTTGCATGGCCGGTCCTCATTTCCAAAGGGAGTAAGGGGTCTGCATCCAGGCGCCGATCACGACCAGCCAGACGAGCGTTACGGGAATGAAGATCTTCCAGCCCAGGCGCATGATCTGGTCGTAGCGATACCGTGGGAAGGTCGCCCTGAACCAGATGAAGAGCGACACCATGAAGAACATCTTGATCGCAAGCCAGGCGATCGGCGGGATCCAGCTGAGCAGCGCGCTCTGGATAGGGGCCTGCCAGCCGCCGAAGAACATGACCACGGACAGCGTGGCGATCAGCCACATGTTCGCGTACTCGGAGATGAAGAACAGCGCGAACGCCATCCCTGAGTACTCCACCATGTGACCGGCCACGATCTCGGATTCGCCTTCCACCACGTCGAACGGGGCGCGGTTGGTCTCGGCGACACCGGCCACGAAGTACACGACGGCGATCGGCAGCAGGGGCAGCCAGTTCCACGAGAGGAAGTTGAGCCCCATGCTCGCGAACTGTCCCTTTCCCTGCCCATTCACGATGTCGGAGAGGTTGAGGCTGCCGGACACCATCAGGACGACTACGAGCGCAAATCCCATGGCGATCTCGTACGAAACCATCTGGGCGGCCGAGCGCATGGCGCCGAGGAATGCGTACTTAGAGTTCGACGCCCATCCGGCGATGATGACGCCGTAGACCCCGAGCGAGGTCAGGGCCATCACGTAAAGCAGCCCGGCGTTGATGTCGGCGAGGACGAGCTCAGGGGCGAAAGGGATGACGGCCCAGGCGGCCAGCGCCGGCATGATCGCCATGACCGGCGCAAGGAAAAACAGCTTCGTGTTCGCCTGCGTCGGGGAGATGATCTCCTTGAAAAGCAACTTTATGCCGTCGGCGATCGGCTGCAGCAACCCAAGCGGCCCGACGCGGTTCGGGCCGATGCGGATTTGCATCCACCCGATGAGCTTTCTCTCCCACAAAGTCAGGTAGGCCACCGAGAGCATGAGCGGCACGACGATGCAGACGATGAAGAAGAGGGACGTCCCGAGCTCGTAGGCCGCCGGCCCCCACAACGGGCCGAGCCTGGCTTCCGAGAACGCGAGGATGGATTCGAGCATCAGGCGGCCGCCCTTACGGAGACTTTCTCGATGCGCAACTCGCCGAACATCGCCCCGAGCGACGCTGTCCACGGGTGGGCGGCCGATATGCGCACGCACCGCTCGGGGACGCGCTCATCGGCAGCCACTGCCAGTTCTGCTTCGCCTTCGCCGAGGCGCACGCGAACGCGGTCACCTTCCGCCACGCCGAGTTCGGCCATGAGACGCGCGCTCATGCGAGCGGCGGGCGGGCGCGCATCGGTCGTCTTTTGCAAGGGCTCGGAGCGGCGCACGAGCGGGTCGGCAAAATAAATGGGCACATCGGCGACACGCTGCACGCCCGAGGCCCCTCCGCCGGCCGGCTTCACTGCAACGCTCGTCTGGTTAGACAGGAGCGTCGCTACGTCCCTGCCCTGGAGGCACTCGACGCGCACCTGCTCCGCGGTCTCGAAATCGAACCCTGGGAGCCCAAGCAGGCTGCCCAGCACGCGAAGCACTTTCCAGGCGGGCCGCGTCTCACCCAAGGGGCGCACCGTCGCATGGAAAGTCTGCACGCGCCCTTCGGTGTTCACGAAGGTGCCGGGTGTCTCGGTAAACGGCGCGATCGGGAGCATCACGTCGGCATAAGCGCTCGCCTCGCGCCCGAAAGCGGAAAGCGCGACGACGAATCCAGACTTGTCCACGGCTGCGAGCGCTTTGCGCGGATCGTGGCAGTCGAGTCCCACCTCGGTGTTCAGCAACAGCATCGCTTTGGGCGGCGAAGCCAGGATCGCCCCCGCATTTACTTTTCCCGCCGCATTGGCGATGTAGCCGCCCACGCTGTTCGCGGCCTCGCCAAGGAACCCGACCTTGGCGCCAAGCGAAGCCGCAATCGACTGCGCGATGGCATGCAACTGGGCGGCCTGGGGATGCTGCTGCGCGAAGTTGCCGAGCAGGATTGCAACGTTCTTGCCCGACTTGAGGCTCTCGCCGACCGGGCCTTCCATGATCTTCGACAGCGCATTCGGCAGTTCGGAAGGCGGGACGATGACCTTGTTCGCGACCCTCATGAGCAGGTCGTCATCCGTAGAGTGCAGGATGCTGATCTTCATGCCGCGCTTGGCCGCCTGGCGCAGGCGGTTGGCGATCAGCGGGTGATCCTTGGTCAGGAACGAGCCAACCACCAGCACGCGATCGAGGGTGCCAAGGCCGGCGATCGGCAGGCCAAGCCACGGGGCGCCGCCGAGCTTGCCGTCGGCGGAGAAGTCGGATTGCCGCAGGCGGAAATCGACTTTCTCGCTTCCGAGGGCCCGCGCAAGCTTTTGCGCGAGGTAGAGCTCTTCGAGCGTCGAATGCGGCGAGGCCAGCACGCCGACGTCGTTGCCGGCTGCTTTGAGGCCCGCGGCGACCGCTTCGAGGGCCGTCTGCCAATCGGTTTCCTGCCACTGGCCGTCTTTCCTGACCATGGGTTGGGTAAGGCGGTCCGGGGAATTAAGGCCCTCGTAGGAGAACCGGTCCTTATCCGACAGCCAGCATTCGTTGATGTCCTCCTTCTCGAGCGGGAGGACGCGCATCACCGTGTTCTGCTTGACCTGGACGATCAGGTTGGAGCCCAGGCCGTCATGCGGCGACACGCTCTTGCGGCGGGCCAGTTCCCATGTGCGCGCGGTGTAGCGGAAGGGCTTGGACGTGAGCGCCCCGACCGGGCAAAGGTCGATCATGTTGCCCGAGAGTTCCGAATCGACCGTGCGCCCCACGAAGGCCACGATCTCCGAGTGCTCGCCGCGGCCGATCATCCCGAGCTCCATGACGCCGGCTATTTCCTGGCCGAACCGCACGCAGCGAGTGCACTGGATGCAGCGGCTCATCTCGTAGGCGGCAACCAGCGGGCCCACTTCCTTAGGGAGGATCACGCGCTTTTCTTCCTGGTAGCGCGAGTTGCTCTTGCCGTACCCCACGGCCAAATCCTGCAGCTGGCACTCTCCGCCCTGGTCGCAGATCGGGCAATCGAGCGGATGGTTGATGAGCAGGAACTCCATCACCCCGTTTTGCGCTTTCTGGGCGTACTCCGAGTGCGTCCTGATCTTCATCCCGTCGGTGCAGGGCGTGGCGCAGGCCGGCAGCGGCTTGGGCGCCTTCTCGACTTCGACGAGGCACATGCGGCAGTTGGCCGCGATCGAAAGCTTCTTGTGATAGCAGAAGTGCGGCACATAGATGCCGAGCTTGTTCGCCGCCTCCATCACGGTTGCGCCGTGCTGGACTTCGACTTCCTTGCCGTCGACTTCGACCTTGAGCATGGGTGTCCTATGCGGCCTTTGCGATTGCTGGAGGCAGGCCGTGTGCGCCCGCCCGTCCCCACCTGGGCTCGCTGTGCAAGCCTTCGACCAGGCAGCGCTTGTTTTCGATGTGGAATTCGAACTCGCTGCGGAAATTCTTGATGAAGCTCTTGACCGGGAGTGCCGCCGCATCGCCCAGCGCGCAGATCGTGCGCCCGGCAATATTGTCCGAGACGTTGTTCAGGAGGTCGAGGTCTTCGGGCCGGCCTTCACCGTTCTCGATCCGGTTGACCACCCGGTACAACCAGCCGGTGCCCTCGCGGCAGGGCGTGCACTGACCGCACGATTCCTCGTAATAGAAATACGAGAGACGCTCGAGCGCCCGCACCATGCAGGTGGTTTCGTCCATGACTATCACGGCGCCCGACCCGAGCATGGAGCCGGCCTTGGCGATCGAGTCGTAGTCCATGTCGGTCGCCATCATGACCTCGGCGGTCAGCACGGGCATCGACGACCCCCCTGGGATCACGGCCTTGAGCTTACGGCCGTCGCGCATGCCGCCGGCCATCTCGAGCAGCTTCGCGAAAGGCGTGCCGAGCTTGACCTCATAGTTGCCGGGACGATTCACGTGGCCGGTGACCGAAAAGAGCTTGGTGCCGCCGTTGTTCGGCTTGCCGAGCGCAAGGAACGGTTCCCCGCCGTTGCGCATGATCCAGGGCACCGCGGCAAACGTCTCTGTGTTGTTGATCGTGGTCGGCTTGCCGTACAGGCCGAAGCTTGCCGGGAAAGGCGGCTTGAAGCGCGGCTGGCCTTTCTTGCCTTCGAGCGACTCGAGCAGCGCGGTTTCCTCGCCGCAGATGTAGGCGCCATAACCGGGGGCCGCGAATAACTCGAAGCTTAATCCGGAACCGAGGATGTTCTTGCCCAGGTACCCTGCGGCCCTCGCCTCGGCCAAGGCCTCTTCGAAGCGCTCGTAGACCTGCCAGATCTCGCCGTGAATGTAGTTGTAGCCGGCCGTCGCGCCCATGGCATAGGCGCCGATGATCATGCCTTCTATGGTCGAGTGCGGGTTGTAGCGAAGGAGGTCGCGGTCCTTGCAGGTGCCCGGTTCGCCCTCGTCGGAGTTGCACACAAGGTACTTGGCGCCCGGGAATTGGCGCGGCATGAAGCTCCACTTGAGGCCGGTCGGAAAGCCCGCGCCACCGCGGCCGCGCAAGCCGGATTTCTTGATCTCGGCAATCACGTCCTCGGGCTTCATGCCGGTCGAAATTATTTTCTTCAGCGCGGCATACCCGTCGCGCTTCTCGTAGTCGGCGAGGCGCCAGTTATTGCCGTCGATGCCGGCCATGAGGATGGCGTCGGGTCCATAGTTCAGCATTTCAGGCCTTTGCCGAATCGTTGCGCAACTCGCCGACCAGGGCGTCGAGCTTGTCGTTCGACATGTAATCGCACATGCGCTTGTTGTTTACGAGCACCACCGGCGCCATTGCGCAGGCGCCCATGCACTCGCCTTCCTTGAGCGTGAACTTCCCGTCCGGCGTCGTTTCGTTGAAATTGACGCCGAGCTTCTCGCGCAAGTGGTCGGCGGCGGCAAGCGCGCCCTGAAGGCCGCAGGGAAGACAGGTGCAGATGGTCAGCTTGAACTTGCCGGTCGGCGCGAGGTTGTACATGTTGTAGAAGGTCGCGACCTCGTAGACCGCAACCGAAGGCATGTCCAGGTAGCTTGCAACGAAATCCATGGTCTCGGTGGCGAGCCAGCCTTTCTCATCCTGCGCGACGATGAGCGCCGCCATCACGGCCGACTGCTTTTGCTCCGGCGGGTACTTGGCGACCTCGCGGTCGATCTTCGCAAGCGACTCCGCGGATAAAATGGTGGGGGCCATCAGCGGTCGATCTCCCCGAATACGATGTCCTGCGTGCCAATGATGGCCACGGCATCCGCGATCATGTGGCCGCGCGCCATCTCGTCGAGCGCCGCGAGGTGCGGGAAGCCCGCCGCGCGGATCTTGAGCCGGTACGGCTTGTTGGCGCCGTCGGACACCAAATAGATGCCGAATTCGCCCTTGGGATGCTCAACTGCGGCATAGGCCTCGCCTTCAGGGACGTGCATGCCTTCGGTGAAGAGCTTGAAGTGGTGGATCAGCTCTTCCATGTTCTGCTTCATCTCGACACGCGGGGGCGGCGCGACCTTGTGGTTGTCCACGATGACCGGGCCTGGGTTCACGCGAAGCCAGTCGATGCACTGCTGGATGATCCTGTTCGATTGCCGCAGTTCTTCCATGCGCACGAGGTACCGGTCGTAGCAATCGCCGTTCACCCCGATCGGGATATCGAAATCCAGCTGGTCATAGACTTCGTAGGGTTGTTTCCTGCGCAAGTCCCATTCGATGCCCGAGCCGCGCAGCATCGGGCCGGTAAAGCCCAGCGCCTTGGCACGCTCGGGCGACACAACGCCCACGCCCACGGTGCGCTGCTTCCAGATGCGGTTATCGGTGAGAAGCGTTTCGTAATCGTCGATGCAGGCCGGGAAGCGCTTGACGAAGTCTTCGATGAAATCGAGCAGCGACCCCTGCCGGTTTTCGTTCATCCCCTGGATCGCGCGCTCGTTATGGATCTTCGTTGCGGTGTACTGGGGCATCGCTCCGGGCAGGTCGCGGTACACACCGCCCGGACGGTAATAGGCCGCATGCATGCGCGCGCCGGACACCGCTTCATAGCAGTCCATGAGGTCTTCGCGCTCGCGAAAGCAATACAGGAAGACCGTCATGGCGCCGATGTCCAGGCCGTGCGCGCCAAGCCAAAGCAGGTGGTTCAGGATCCGGGTGATCTCGTCAAACATCACGCGGATGTATTGCGCTCGGATCGGCACCTCGATCCCGGCCAGCTTCTCGATCGCCATGACGTAGGCGTGCTCATTGCACATCATCGAGACGTAATCGAGCCGGTCCATGTAGGGCACGGACTGGATGAAGGTCTTCGTTTCCGCCAGCTTCTCGGTCGCGCGGTGGAGCAGGCCGATGTGCGGGTCTGCGCGCTGGATGACCTCGCCGTCGAGTTCCAGCACCAAGCGCAGCACGCCGTGGGCGGCCGGGTGCTGCGGCCCGAAATTGAGGGTGTAGTTGCGGATCTCAGCCATGCGCCCTGCCCCTACTCGCCCTCTGCATAGTGCTCTTCGCGCACGATGCGTGAAACGATTTCGCGCGGCTCGATGGTGACCGGCTGGTAAATCACGCGCTTCTGGTCGGGGTCGTAGCGCATCTCGACATACCCCGAGACGGGGAAGTCCTTGCGAAACGGGTGCCCGATGAAGCCGTAGTCCGTGAGGATCCGGCGCAGGTCCGGGTGACCGTCGAAGACTATGCCGAACAGGTCGAAGGCTTCCCGCTCGTACCAGTTTGCGGCCGGCCAGACGCCGATCAGCGACTCGACGATCGGAAACTCGTCGTCCGGGCAGAACACGCGCACCCGGAGGCGCCAATTGTGCTGGAGGGACAACAGGTGCAGCACTGCCGCGTAGCGCAGGGGTTGCGCTTCATCGCCCGCAGGGCGCTCTCCGTAGGTCGAGTAGTCCATGCCGCACAGGTCGATGAGCTGCTCGAAGCCGAGCGTTTCGGAATCCCTCAATACTTCGGCAACCGCGCGATAGTCGGCCGCCTTGACTTCGAGCGTGAGCTCACCAAGGGCCTCGGTGAGGCTCGCGATTCGCTCGCCCAGCGTGGAGTTGAGCGCGTCCAGCAGGCGCTGCAGCTTGGGAGTCATGGTTCAGCGGCGGTCCTTAGCGAGCGATTGTATTGGTTCGCTTGATCTTGTTTTGTAACTGCACGAGCCCGTACAAAAGCGCTTCAGCCGTCGGCGGGCACCCCGGGACATAAATGTCGACCGGGACGATGCGGTCGCAACCGCGCACGACGGAATAGGAGTAGTGATAGTAGCCGCCGCCATTGGCGCACGTGCCCATTGAGATGACCCAGCGCGGCTCGGCCATCTGGTCGTAAACCTTGCGCAAGGCAGGCGCCATCTTGTTGCACAGGGTGCCTGCGACGATCATGAGGTCCGACTGCCTTGGGCTCGGGCGGAACACTATGCCGAACCTGTCGAGATCGTAGCGGGCTGCGCCCGCATGCATCATTTCAACTGCGCAGCACGCGAGGCCAAACGTCATCGGCCACAAAGAACCTGTGCGCGTCCAGTTGATCACCTTGTCGGCGGTCGTGGTGACGAACCCCTCGCGCAGAACGCCTTCTATTCCCATTCGAGCGCTCCTTTCATCCACTCGTAGATGAAGCCCACGACGAGGATTGCAAGGAAGACCATCATCGACAAAAACCCGAACAGGCCGATCTCGTTGAGCACCACCGCCCACGGAAACAGGAAGGCGATCTCGAGGTCGAAAAGGATGAAGAGGATTGCCACGAGGTAATAGCGAACGTCGAATTTCATGCGCGCATCTTCGAAAGCTTCGAAGCCGCATTCATAAGGCGAAAGCTTTTCCGGGTCGGGCCGTGTCGGCCCCAGCAGCTTGCCGAGCACCATGGGCACGACGCCGACCATGGTCGCGACGATGATGAACAGGAGGACCGGAAAATACTCTGCAAGCATTCGTTTCGCACCCGGCAGGGCCGGACCGGATCTCTTAGCGGGTTCCCGATTTGGGTTGATGCAACGGAGCCGGGATCATTCCCGGCTCCGCTTCGTGCTGGTGCCCACGAGCAGACTCGAACTGCTACGGCTGTTTAGGCCACCAGCCCCTCAAGCTGGCGTGTCTACCAATTTCACCACGTGGGCGGATTCACAATTATCCCTCAAAATCTGCGCTCTACCGAATTCGGCGCCGCACCCTTCGGCGTGCGGGGCGCTTAGTTCGGAACCTCCTTTGCCTTGTTCGCGCCGCCCTCCTTGGCCGGCTCTTCGGCTTTCTTCGCCGGCTCGGCCGCGGGCTTGTCGCCCTTGGCCGCATCTGCTTTCGGTGCGTCCGTCTTGACCGCATCCATGACGCCTCCAGCGACCCGCGGCTTGTGTGTGGCCAGGTAAGCCAAGCCGAGACTAGTCAGGAAAAAGACCGTCGCAAGGACCGCAGTGGCGCGCGAAAGGAAATTCGCCGAGCCCGATGCGCCGAAAAGACTCCCTGAAGAGCCGCCGCCGAAGCCCGATCCCATGTCCGCCCCTTTGCCGTGCTGAAGCAGCACCAGGCCGATCACCGCCAAAGCGACGATCACATGCAGGATCAAAAGTACTGTCAACCAGGTTTCCATTCTTCACCTTGAGAAAACTTCCTGAAGCTGCGCGTTTAGCGCGGTGATGCCCCCGCCCTGCAAATGGCCAGGAAGTCGCCGGCAACAAGCGAGGCGCCTCCGATCAATCCACCGTCCACGTCTTCCATCGCAAAAATTTCCGCCGCATTGCCCGGCTTGACGCTTCCGCCGTAAAGGATGCGCAGGTTTGCGGCCGTTCCCGAATCCCGGTCCGCAATCCTCGATCGGAGGAATGCGTGTACTTCTTGCGCCTGCTCCGAACTCGCCGTGCGTCCCGTCCCTATCGCCCAGACCGGCTCGTAGGCAAGCACGGCTTTGGCAAACGACGCTGCCCCGCAAGCTTCGAGCACCGCGTCTACCTGCCTGAACACCACATCCCTTGTCCTGGATGCTTCACGCTCCGCAAGCGTTTCGCCAACGCACAGGATCGGCGTGATTCCCGACCTCTGCGCAGCGGCAAACTTGGCTGCCACCTGACCGTCCGTTTCGCCAAAAAGCGCCCGCCTCTCGGAGTGTCCGACCAGCACATATCGGCAGCCCATGTCGGCGAGCATGCCCGCAGATACTTCTCCGGTGTACGCGCCGGACTCATGCTCGCTCAGCGTTTGCGCGCCCAACCCGAGTTTCGATGAAGCCACTCGAGCGGCAGTTTCGGCAAGATAAGGAAAAGGGACGCAGACCGCGCATTCGATCCCGGCGAGATCCGTCATCCCGGCGAGGACCCCATCCAGCAGGCTCGCATTAGCTGACCGGTTGCCGTGCATCTTCCAGTTACCGGTCACTAGCCGACCGCGCATTGCTGATCCAGTTGCAGAAAAACAGACGATTTTACAGCCCCGTGCCTAGCAGGGTCAAACTTGGCGGGACTCCAATTGCAGTGTGATTCGACGCACTGAGGCTCACCAGAACCCGGCGAATGAGGGGCGCAGAACCCAGACCCGTCGTTGCGCATCGTCGGCCTCACCGGCTGGGGCAAGCTCGAAGACCTCAAGAAGGCGGCGCAAGCAGGAATCGATCATCATTTCCTGAAGCCGCTCGATGTCGGAATGTTGAAGGCCCTTCTCGATTCGTTCACCAGCACGAAGACCGCACGATCCCAGGTTTCGTGAGGGTTGCCCGCTGATCTAGCTTGCCGGCACAGGAGCCGGAACGGGCTTTTGTCCACGGGTGGCCGACCAAGCGCCGCCTTTGCCTGCCCCTTCCATCCGGTTCCCGCTGACCCGGCCTGAATACTCCACGCCGCCGGCACTGAATTTGAGGCGGTCGCCGCGCACTCGGCCTTGCGTAATCGGCACCGCTTTTTCGCCGGACTTCAATTGCCCGGCCAGCATTTGGTACTCCTGCTTCAACGTCAGTTCACCTTGCGGCAGCTTCCAGGTCCCCGCGACCTTCGCCGGGACGATCCAGAGATAGGCGACGCAATACGACTGGCAGCCCTCGTTCTGGCTCGCAGTGGCCTGCGCATCGGCCGCCCAGTCTCCCATCGTGAAGGTGTTCGATACGATCCGGGTGCCCGGCTTCAACCCGAGGATTTTCGGCCGAAGCTCGAGGTTGATCCGGTCGAGCAGGAACATCGTGATCACGGTCGCCTTCGAAAAATCGCTTTCGAACAAGTCCGCTTTCACGAACGTCGCCTTGTCCCCGACCCCTTCTTTCTGGGCGTTGCGCTGGGACAAGGTAATCATGTCCGGGTTGTACTCGATGCCCATTGCACGCACGCCACGCTTGGCCGCGGTGATCACAGTGCGCCCATCACCTGACCCCAGGTCGATCAGGAAGTCGCCGGGGGTCACCTTTGCCATGTCCAGCATCTTGTCGACGAGCGCCTGGGGGGTGGGCACCCAGACGACGTCCTTTCCTTCCTGGCCGACCGAGGGCTCATAAGCAGACGAAGGTTGGGCCGCCGCAGGACCGGCTGTCAGGGCGGCAAGGAGCGCAGCTGCGGCAATCGGTATGAACAGGGAATTAGGCATCATTTGCAACTAATTTTTCCAGAAACGGCAATCGTACCGGCTTGTAGGCCAATCAACCAGCCACTCTTCAGAAAAGAAAGTTTGACTTTCATGCCGGCAGCCGAAACCGGTATCAGGTGCCCGCGGCCTGCCGCACGGCATCCGCAATCGCCTGGGCGCCCTTCTCGATCACCGCACGGGGCTCTCCTTCGACCATGACGCGCAGCAGCGGTTCAGTGCCGGAGGGCCGCAGGAGCACGCGTCCACGGCCATCGAGGGCGCGCATGACCTCATCGCTCGCCGATTGGATCGAGGCGTGATTGTTCCAGTCGAATCCGCGCCCGACTTTCACATTGACGAGGACCTGCGGATAGAGCGAGAGGCCTGCCGTGAGCTCGGCGAGGCTGCGGCCGGACTGGCGCACCGCGGTCAAAACCTGCAGGGCGGAGACGATCCCGTCGCCTGTGGTGTGCTTGTCGAGGCAAAGGATGTGCCCGGAGTTTTCGCCGCCGTAAAGCCAGCCCTTCTCTCGCAGCATTTCGAGCACGTAACGGTCCCCGACCCTTGCCCGGTCGAAAGGAATTCCCATTGCGCCGATGGCCTGCTCCAGTCCCAGATTAGTCATGAGCGTCCCGGCCACACCCGCGACTTTCTCCTGCTGGGCGCGGTGCTTGACTACCGCATAGAGCAACTCGTCGCCGTCGTAGATCTTGCCTGAGGAATCCACCATGACCAGCCGATCCGCATCGCCGTCGAGCGCGATCCCGTAATCGGCCTTGCTGTGCTTCACTTCCTCGACGAGCCGGGCGGGCGCAGTGGCGCCCACCTTGTCGTTGATGTTCATCCCGTCCGGGGCAACGCCGATCGAGACCACATCGGCGCCAAGCTCGTGGAAGACATGGGGGCCGACGTGGTACGCCGCCCCGTGCGCGCAGTCCACGACGAGTTTCATGCCTTTGAGGTCGAGATCGAACGGGAAGGTCGACTTGCAGAATTCGATATAGCGGCCGGCAGCGTCGTCGATCCGGCGGGCGCGACCGAGTTGCGCCGCGGAGTTGCATCCCATTGTGAACTCGAGCGCGTTTTCGATGCTCGATTCGAAGGCGTCCGGCAGCTTGAAGCCGTCGCCCGAGAAGAACTTGATGCCGTTGTCCTCGTACGAGTTATGCGAAGCGCTGATGACCACGCCCGCGCTCAGGCGCAATGCACGCGTGAGGTACGCCACGCCGGGCGTGGGTAACGGTCCGCACAGGAGGACATCCACACCGGCCGCGGAGAAGCCTGCCTCGAGCGCAGCTTCGAGCATGTACCCCGAAATTCGCGTGTCCTTCCCGATGAGCACGGTCGGCCTCACGCCGGCGATGCGGTTTGGAAGGCCTGCCAGCACCATGCCGGCGGAGTACCCGAGGCGCAGCACGAAATCCGCAGTCATCGGCGCCTGGCCAACGGTCCCTCGCACGCCGTCCGTGCCAAAATATTTTCTGCTCATTGCCCTCCCTCCACCGCACGCCAGACCGCGAGAGCGTCGCGCGTGGCGCCTACGTCGTGAACCCTCAGTATTGTCGCCCCACGTTGCGCGGCAAGCAAAGCGGCGGCAACGCTTGCAACCATCCGGTCACCCGAAGGCCGGCCGGTCAGGCGGCCGAGAGTCGACTTGCGCGAAAGCCCTGCAACGACCGGCACTCCCAGATCGGCAATCCGGCCGAGATTGCGCAGCAGCTGCAGATTGTGGGCCGCGGTCTTGCCGAATCCGAAACCCGGGTCTGAGCAGATCCGGTCACGGCTGATTCCGGCGGCCTGCGCTGCATCGACGCGAGTTGCGAGAAACGAAGCGACCTCCTCGACAACGTCGTCATAGTGCGGATCAGCCTGCATCGTGGCCGGCGTGCCCCGCATGTGCATGAGGCAGACGCCGCACTCCGTTGCGGCAACCGCTTCCAGGGATCCGTGACCGGCAAGCGCCTCTATGTCATTGATCATCGACGCGCCTTCGCCGAGCACAGCGCGCATGACTGCTGCCCGGCGCGTGTCGACGGAGACCGGGACCGGCAAATCGCGAATGGCGCGAAGGACCGGAAGCAGGCGCGAGAGTTCTTCTGCTTCGCTCACCGGCAAGGCGCCAGGGCGGGTCGACTCGGCGCCGATGTCGATGATGGCCGCGCCCTCCTCGACCAGGCGAGCGGCCTGCGCGATCGCAGCGTCAGGGGACAGGAATTTCCCGCCGTCCGAAAAAGAATCGGGCGTGATGTTCACCACGCCCATGACCAGCGGAAAATCGAGCGGCAGCACGAAGCTGCCGCATCGCAAGGCCGCGCTCAGCTCGGCGCGGGGGCGGTAGCGCCGGCTGCGCCGTCAGTGGAAGGCGGCGGCATGCTGCTGCCCGAGGCAACGGGCACTTTTGGCGCGCGGGGCGGTTTGCCGGCCATGATGTCGTTCAGCTGGTCGGCATCAAGCGTTTCCCACTCCAGGAGCGCAGCAGCCATGATCTCGACCTTGCCGCGGTTCTCCTCGATGAGCCTGCGCGCAAGCGCGTATTGCATGTCAATAATGCGGCGGATTTCCGCATCCACCTGGCGCATCGTTTCTTCCGAAACATTCTTATGCGTGGTGATCGAACGGCCGAGGAACACCTCGCCTTCGTTTTCGCCGTAGACCATGGTCCCCATGCTGTCGGACATGCCCCACTGCGTCACCATCCGCCGCGCGATGTCTGTGGCGCGCTCGAAATCGTTCGATGCCCCAGTCGTCATCTGGTGCATGAAGATCTCCTCGGCTATTCGACCACCGAACAGCACGGCGATTGTATTCAGGAGGCGATCCCGGTCCTGGCTGTAACGGTCCTCCGCCGGCAATTGCATGGTCACGCCAAGAGCGCGACCCCGCGGGATGATCGTCACCTTATGCACCGGGTCGGTCTTGGGAAGAAGTTTGGCGACCACGACGTGCCCAGACTCGTGGTACGCGGTGTTCTTGCGCTCTTCCTCAGGCATCACGAGCGAACGCCGCTCGGCGCCCATCATGATCTTGTCCTTGGCGCGCTCGAAATCCTCCATGTCGACCAGGCGCTTGGTCTTGCGCGCCGCGAAGAGGGCTGCCTCGTTCACCAGGTTGGCGAGGTCGGCCCCCGAAAACCCTGGCGTGCCGCGCGCGATGATGTCGGCCTTGACGTCCGGTGCTATCGGCACCTTGCGCATGTGCACCATCAGGATCTGTTCCCGGCCGCGGATGTCCGGCAGCGGCACGACCACTTGGCGGTCGAAACGGCCTGGGCGCATGAGTGCAGGGTCGAGCACGTCGGGCCGGTTGGTCGCAGCGATTACGATGACGCCGACATTCGCTTCGAAGCCGTCCATCTCGACGAGCAACTGGTTAAGCGTCTGCTCCCGCTCGTCGTTTCCGCCGCCGAGGCCGGCGCCGCGCTGGCGGCCGACCGCGTCGATTTCATCGATGAATACGATGCACGGCGCGCTTTTCTTGGCCTGCTCGAACATGTCGCGCACGCGGGCTGCGCCCACGCCGACGAACATCTCGACGAAGTCGGAACCGGAGATCGAGAAGAACGGCACCTTGGCCTCGCCGGCGATGGCGCGTGCAAGAAGCGTCTTGCCGGTGCCGGGCGATCCGACCATCAGCACGCCTCGCGGGATCCGGCCGCCGAGCTTCTGGAACTTGGAAGGATCGCGCAGGAAGTCGACCAGCTCGGAAACTTCCTCCTTGGCTTCCTCGCAGCCGGCGACATCGGCGAAGGTCACGGTATTGGTCGATTCGTCGAGCATGCGGGCGCGCGACTTGCCGAACGAAAAAGCACCGCCCCGCCCACCACCCTGCATCTGGCGCATGAAGAAGATCCACACGCCGATGAGCAACAGCATTGGGAACCAGGAGACGAAGATGTTCACCAGGAGCGACGGCTCCTCTTCGGGCTTCGCCTCGATCTTCACGCCGTACTTGAGGAGGTCGGAGACCAGCCAGATGTCGCCGGGCGAATAACTGGTGACCCGCTTGCCGTCGTTGGTGGTCGCCTTGAGCTGGCGTCCCTCGATGGTAACTTTGGCAATCCGCCCGGCCTTCACCTCATCGATGAACTGGGAGTACTCCATGGGCGCCTGGATCGCCTGGCGGGTGTTGAACTGGTTGAAGACCGTCATCAGCACGAGGCCGATCACGAGCCAGATCACCAGGTTCTTCATCATATTGTTCAAATGCGGGCTCCTTGGAGCGTCAAACAGGTGACAGACTAAGAGAAAGACTATTCTAATCCGAATCTTGCGCTGACTGGGCCGAGGCCAGGCCGCGTCCTACGAGGTACACCTCCCTGCTTTCGCCCCTGGACGCGCCGGGTTTGCGTGTTACGACCGCGCGAAACGTGCTTTTCATGCTGGCAAGCACGGCCTGGAAAGCTTCGCCCTGAAAGACCTTGACCACGAAAACGCCGTCAGGTTTCAACTCCTCGCGGCAAAATTCGATTGCCAGCCGCGTGAGTTCGGCCGCATTTGCCTGGTCTACGCTCGGGATACCCGACACATTGGGCAACATATCCGACAAAACAACGTCCGGCCGCTCTTTTCCCAGCGCGGCCCGAACTGCGGCCCGCACTTCGGCCAGGCGGAAATCGCCCTGTACGACCGTTACTCCCGACATTGGGGCGATTGCAAGGAGATCAACCGCCACGATTAGTCCCTTCGGGCCAATCTTAGCCGCCGCGAATTGCGACCAGCCGCCGGGGGCCGCACCCAGGTCGACAACGCGGATGCCGGGACGCAAAAGCCGCTCTTTTTCCGCGATCTCCTCAAGCTTGAAGGCCGCGCGCGATCGGTATCCCTGCGCCTTGGCCTTCTGCACGTACTGGTCGGACACATGCCGCTTGATCCACGCCTTGCTGGATTTGGTCCTCGCCATCGATTGACTTAGAGTGTCGCCATGAATGAACTGACTCCCGCTGAAAGACGCGCCCTGAAAGCCCGTGCCCATTCCCTCGAACCGGTAATCCTGATCGGCGACAAGGGACTCACCGGTTCGGTCCTTGCAGAGATCGAGCGGGCGATCAAAGCGCACGAACTCGTGAAGATCCGCGTGCAGGCCGAACGCGATGGGCGCGCTGCCATTCTGGACGAAATCTGCGCGCGGACCAAAGCTTCGGCCGTGCAGCACATCGGGAAGGTATTGGTCGTCTTCAGGGCCAAGCCGCCGGAACCGCCGGCACCCAAAGTGCGGCGGCCAGCCGCTCGCAAGGATCCGGCACGCCCGGGCGCCTCGGCCAAGCCGGGGGTCCGTTCGAGAACGGGCTCCAGGATTGCGCCGCGGACCGCGTCCAGGCCCGAAGACGCCGTTTTCGGGCGCCCTCGCCGGCCCAGCACCGCTACAGGCAGAGCGTCGCGGCCGGATGCTAAAGGTACTGGACGTCCAGGATCTCGTACTGCTTCACCCCGCCGGGCGCCTGCACATCCACCTGGTCGCCGGCGTACTTCCCGATAAGCGCGCGCGCAATCGGCGAAGAGATCGAGACTTTCGCGACCTTGATGTCGGCTTCGTCCTCCCCGACGATCTGGTAGGTCACTTTCTCTTTGCTGTTGATGTCCTCGAGATCGACCGTGGAGCCGAACACGCAGGCGCCATCCGCGTCCACGAGCTTGGGGTCGACGACCTGGGCGTTCGAGAGCTTGCTTTCGATCTCCAGGATGCGCCCTTCGACGAACCCCTGCTTCTCCTTGGCGGCGTCGTATTCGGCGTTCTCCGAGAGATCGCCATGGGCGCGCGCCTCCGAGATGGCGGCAATCACCGCCGGGCGTTCGATCGTCTTGAGTCGATGCAACTCGGCGCGCAGCATCTCCGCGCCAACGATGGTAAGGGGTATGGCCATGGTTCGTTTTCCTAGGCTGCTTTCAGTTGCGCATGCAAATCCTGCAGGCGGTAAGGCTCGAGCGCCGCGAGGTGGCGCATGCCCGTACAGGCCGCGCGGGCGCCGGAGATCGTAGTGTAATACGTCACGCGCTGGGCGAGCGCGCTGATGCGAATCGACCTTGAATCCCTGATTGCCGTCCGCTTGTCCTCGACGGTATTGACGATGAAGCTCACCTCGCCGTTCTTGATCATGTCGACGATGTGCGGGCGGCCTTCGGCCACCTTGTTGATGATCGTCACTTCCAGGCCGTGGGCGACCAGCACGGCGGCCGTTCCCCTCGTCGCGAGCAGGCTGAACCCGAGGTCGGCAAGATCCCTTGCAATTGCCACGGCGGCCAGCTTGTCGCCGTCGCGCACGCTCACGAAGGCGCGCCCGCTCGAGGGCAACCGGACACCCGCGGCCAGCTGCGACTTGACGAAGGCCTCCCCGAAGCTTCGCCCCACCCCCATCACTTCCCCGGTGGACTTCATTTCCGGCCCGAGAATCGTATCCACCCCGGGAAATTTGGCAAACGGGAAGACCGCTTCCTTGACCGAGAAGTAAGGCGGGATGACTTCGGCGCCCACTTTTTGCTCGGCAAGCGAGATCCCCGCCATGCATCGGGCGGCAATCTTAGCCAGTTGGAGTCCCGTGGCTTTCGAGACGAAAGGCACTGTGCGCGACGCCCGTGGATTGACCTCGAGAACGTAGACCGTGTCCCGCTGAATGGCGAACTGGACGTTCATGAGGCCGACGACGTTGAGCGCCTTGGCCATGAGCACCGTCTGGCGGCGCAGCTCCCGCTCAAGGTGGCTTGCCAGCGAATGCGGCGGCATGCAGCAGGCCGAATCCCCCGAATGCACGCCGGCCTGCTCGATGTGCTCCATGATCCCGCCGATGAACGTGTCCCTGCCGTCGCAAATGCAGTCGACGTCCACTTCAATCGCTTCGGACAGGTAGCGGTCCAGCAGGACCGGTGAGTTGTTCGAAACTTTGACCGCTTCACGCATGTAGCGCTCGAGATCGGCCTGCTGGTGGACGATCTCCATCGCGCGGCCGCCGAGCACATAGCTCGGCCGGACCACCACCGGATACCCAATGGCCTCGGCATGCTTGATGGCCTCCGGCGCGCTTCGCGCAGTCCGGTTGGGCGGCTGCAGCAGCTTGAGCTTTTGCAGGAGCTTGCGGAACCGGTCGCGGTCCTCGGCAATGTCGATCGAGTCAGGCGACGTGCCGATGATCGGGACGCCGTACTTTTCGAGGTCGCGCGCGAGCTTGAGCGGCGTCTGGCCGCCGTACTGGACGATCACGCCGACCGGCTTTTCCTTGTCGACGATTTCGAGCACGTCCTCAAGCGTCAACGGCTCGAAGTACAACCGATCGCTCGTGTCGTAGTCGGTCGAAACGGTCTCGGGGTTGCAGTTGACGATGATCGTCTCGAACCCGTCCTCGCGCAGCGCAAGAGCCGCATGCACGCAGCAATAGTCGAATTCGATGCCCTGCCCGATCCGGTTCGGCCCGCCGCCCAGGACGATGATCTTTTTCCTGTCCGTCGGGGCCGATTCGCACTCTTCCTCGTAGGTCGAGTACATGTAGGCGGTGTTCGTCGCGAATTCGGCCGCGCAGGTGTCGACGCGTTTGTAGACGGGGCGCACGCCGAACGCATGCCGGGCCGCGCGCACTTCCGTTTCACCGGTATTAAACAGGTATGCGAGCCGGCGATCGGAGAAGCCCTTGCGCTTGAGGAGCCGCATGCGCG
>JANXRZ010000001.1 GCA_025352885.1 Pseudomonadota bacterium
CCTACTTGACCGGCGTCCCCGCCGGCTTCACCGAACCCGGCTGCGTGGTCGAATCGCTTTTCTCCGCCCCCTTCATCGGGATGTATATCACCGAAGGCCGCTGCGTGGTCGACTGCGGGTAGAGATCCATCAGGTCGTAGACGATCCGCGGCATCTTCGTCGTGACCGGCAAGCCGAACTGCGCGGCAAGCTGCACGGTGATAGGAAAGTCGTGCGTCCAGCGCCCCTCGGACAACGCCTTGGCGAGCTCCGCCGCCTTCTCCTGCGGCAGGTGCTTCAGGAGGATGTCGGTAAGCGAGGCCGCAACCTGCACGCGGGCCTTGGCCGCGATGTCGGCCATCATGACCGTCTGGTCGTCGATGTCCTCGGGCTTCTTCGTCTCCATCACTTTCAGGATCGACGCCGCCGGCACGCCCGCGATTTGCGGGTCCACCGGCCCGAGCACGGCATTCGGATCCATGACGATCTCGTCGGCCGCCAACGCGATCAGCGTGCCGCCACTCATCGCGTAATGCGGCACGAACACCGTGATCTTGCCTTTGTGCTCAACCAGCGCCTTGCCGATTTGCTCGGCCGCAAGCACCAGGCCTCCGGGCGTGTGCAGGATGAGATCGATCGGCTGCTCGATCGGCGTGAGCCGGATCGCGCGAAGCACCGCCTCGGAATCCTCGATGTCGATGTGGTTCGCCACGTCCACGCCGAGGATGCTGCGCGCTTCCTGACGGTGAATGAGGGCGATGACGCGCGATTTCCGCTCGCCCTGGAACTGCTCGAGCATCGCCGTGCGCTTGGCCTGCGTGTTGTCCCGCGGGCCGAAGATCTGCAGCGCGAGCAGCGTGATCAGCGCAAGCCAGAAGAAGGCGCGCGCCGCGTGAGCCAAGGTGAACCAGAATCCCATCGTGAGAGTCTGGGGCCTGTTTCGTTGCGGCGCAGTACGCTGGCACACATAGGCGCTAACCCGGCCGCTTCAACTCCGACGTGTGGAACGGCTCCAGCGTGTCGATTGCCTCGAGAGCTTGCGCGTTCCTGTCCCACTTGAAGAAGCGCAGCACGATCTTGTCGTTTGTGAAATCGGCAAGCGTGAAGCCATGGTTCTCGATGGGCTTCACCTCCTCGTCGACCTTGAGGTTGAGCGGCGGCTGCGCGCCGATCTTGCGGATGCCTGAAGGCCAACCGCCCGGCCAGGTCCCCACGGGGCCCGAAAGCACGCTCACCACCGGATTGGCCGAGAGGTCGTGGTTGCCGGTGCGCTGGATGCGGCCGATGCCGGTCGCATGCAGGTCGCCGCTGACCGCGAGCGGGACGCGGCCTTTCATCTCAGACATCGCGACCATCAATCGGTCGTGCTGCCTGAGCCACCCGTCCTGCCAGTACGGCTTCTTCACTTCGAGCGTGAGCTTGCCGTCGCGGCCCAATACGTCCGGGTACCACTCGCCCCACTTGCCCGCGGTCCAGCCCGGCGGGTTGGAAGGCGCGTTCACCACGTGCGCAAGGTCCGGCGCTGCCATGCGGCGCTTCAGCCAGTCCTCGGTGAGGTCGTCTAGGAACACGGCGGAAGGGCCGGCCATCGTCATCGTCCGCCGGACCGTGTAGAGCAGCACCTCGGCCAGCCGCCCGTAGCGCAGCGTGCCGAAGCTTTCGGACACGGCCTGCGCGCGGCCGTTGAGCGAGCTGCCCGCGAGGCCCGTCGGCCGCGTCGCGTCGGGCAGGAACTCGGGGTACCAGAGCGACTGCGTCGCGCGCGCCATCTGCGTCATGAAGGCGTCCGGCGGGAAGGTCACGATCTCGTCGTAGGCGTCGTCGTTGTCGTAGTAGTCGTGGTCGTCCTGGATGAAAAACGTGGGCGTGGAGCGGAAGTCCGTGCCGTAGACCGGCTCGATCTGCGGGCCGGCCGCGCGCTTGAGGAGCGCCTCGTTGTCCGTGCCGAGCGCTGCGCTGCTGCGCTCGAACGTGCCGCGGATGAGCTCGCGAGCCTTCTCGGAGCCGCCCGTGCGCTTGGAGGTGAGCGGCGAGCGCAGGTCCCAGTACACATGGTCGCCGTTGGCCACCGCCGCGTCCGGCTTGAACGACAGTGCGCGCCTCAGCAGCCGGTTGCGGGTCGTGACCGGCAGGTACGCGAGGCCCTCGTGGCCGCCTGCGCACGTGTAGAAGAGCACGCGAAGCGACTTGGGTGTCGACGAGGGGTCGGGGAAAGTCGCTAGCGTCCACGGTGCGCAGAGGCGAGGGCCGCCTGCTCCAGTGAGGCTCAGCTGGTACGTGCGGCCGGGCTCGAGGTTGTTGGCGTGGAATTGCCAGAACTCGCCGGCCGTGTCCGTCATCGTGCCCGTGACTTTGTGCGCGTCGAGGTGGAGCGTCGGCGGCTTGGTGAGCGGCTTCCGGAAGGACGCCTTGATGAGGATCTCGCGGTCGCTGACCGTCGGGAGGAGGTGGCGGAGCTGGCCGCTGTCCCACGCGGCTTGCGGTGTCGCGAGCATCGCCTGGGCGCGCAGTTCGTCGGGCAGGGCGGCGAGGAGCGGGGCGGCGGCGGAGGCGCGGAGGAAGTCGCGGCGTTTCATGGTGGGGTCTCCTGGGTATTATGGTTTTGGTATTAGGATTGGCTGTAGATGCGCTTGGTTGTTAGGCCTACGGAAATGAAAGTTCTAGATTTATGGATTATTGTGTCTCGACGAGCCATCCATGTTTGTTCCAGATAGCTGAACAGCTGCCGCCCAGCGCCTGCTATTCTGCGCCGGAGGGGAGCGTTTCGAGTACATGCCAAGACAAAACCGCGTCACGCCTTTCGGGGAGATCGTTGCGTCGCCTGATCGCGGCACGCTGATGGGCAATCGCGGGTGCCTGCACGATGCTTCGGGGCGCATCGTCCGCCCGTTCCGCACCACCAACTGGATCTATTGCCTGCTCAAGTTCAAGGGCCGCCGGCGGCAGGTCATGACGCCTGGGCGGTATACCGAGTTGTTCTTCCCGGATGAGGCGACTGCTTTGGCTGCGGGGCATCGGCCTTGTTTCGAGTGTCAGCGGGAGCGGTACCGCCTGTTCATGGACTGCTGGGCCGAGGGGAACAAGGACCTGCTGAAGGGAAAGAAGCTGAGTGCGCCGGTGGTGGACGAGGTGCTGCACCGGGAGCGCATCGGCCCAAATGGGGAGAAGGTGAAGTGGAGGGCGAGGTTGGGGGAGTTGCCGGTGGGGGTGATTGTGGAGGTCGGTGAACGAGCGGCTGGCGTGGTCGTTGAACGCGGTTTCTGCGAATGGAGACCCAAGGGATATTCGGTGCTTATGCCGGCTGCCCGGGACCTCAAGGTAGAGGTGCTGACCCCAGCGTCGGCTGCAAATGCGATAAAGGCTGGATTTTCTCCGGCTGCGATGATTTGAAATGGCTGACATGAACAACCAGTTCTTCGAAAAGCCGATCTTGAATTCGCCGTACGAATACCCGTTGCTGCATTGGGAACTCGA
>JANXRZ010000021.1 GCA_025352885.1 Pseudomonadota bacterium
TGACCGGGATGACCCCGAGGTCGAGCAGGGTGCGAAGCGTCGAGCGGGCATTCAGGTAGCGCTGCCGGTCGGCCATGTCCGAATGGGTAAGGAGCACCTGCGCGGTGGACAGGCCGTGCTCGCGGAAGCAGGTTTCGTAGCACTGCACGAGGCCCATTTGGCCTACGGCCGCCGCGGCCTGCAGTTCGTGCACCGAGCTCGGCCTTTTGGTCCATCCGAGCCGTTGCATGCCTTCGGCAATCGCACCCGAGGACACGAGGATCACCTGCTTGCCCTGGGCACGCAGCTTTGCGATCTGTGCCGCCCACAGTGCAATGGCGGCCTTGTCGAGGCCGCGGCCGTCGTCCGTGACGAGCGAGGAGCCCACCTTGACGACCAGGCGCCGGGCGGCCGCGACCACGCTTTTCATTCGGTCTCCCCAGCGCGCTCCTCGACCGGGGTCTCCAGGAGGAACTTGGCAACCTTGTGGCAGACCTCCATGCACCCTTCGCCTTTGATCGAGGACACCTTGAACCACGGGCCTTTCCAGCGCATCGATTTCAGGAACTTCGCGATCCGCGCGTCGTGCTTCGGGTCGAGGTCGATCTTGTTGAAGATGAGCCAGCGCGGCTTGTCGAAGAGCGTCTTGTCGTACTTCTTGAGCTCCTTGACGATGGCCTTTGCATCCTTGACCGGGTCGGCCTCCTCGTCCAGCGGCGCGATGTCGACGATGTGCAGCAGCAGCCGCGTGCGCGACAAGTGGCGCAGGAACTGGTGGCCGAGGCCCGCACCTTCGGAGGCGCCTTCGATGAGGCCGGGGATATCCGCGATGACAAAGCTCGAGGCCATGCCGACGCGCACCACGCCAAGCTGGGGGCTCAGCGTCGTGAAAGGATAGTCGGCGACCTTGGGGCGGGCGCTCGAGACCGCACGGATGAATGTGGACTTTCCGGCGTTCGGCAAGCCAAGCAGCCCCACGTCGGCCAGCACGCGCAACTCCAGCTGCAGCTCGCGCTCCTCTCCCTCGGTGCCCTTGGTGAACTGGCGCGGTGCGCGGTTCGTGCTCGACTTGAAGTGCAGGTTCCCGAGGCCCCCTTCGCCGCCTTTTGCAATCAATGCGCGATCACCGTGCCTTGCCAGGTCCGCGATGAGCTCGCCGGATTCGCGCTCCCGGATGATCGTGCCCACCGGCATGCGCAGCTCGATGTCTTCGGCGCCCTTGCCGTACTGGTCCCGGTTGCGGCCGTTCTCGCCGTGCTTGGCGCGATGCTGGCGGGCAAAACGGTAGTCGATCAGCGTGTTGATGTTGCGGTCGGCCACGGCCCAGATGCTGCCGCCCTTGCCGCCGTCGCCGCCGCTCGGGCCGCCGCGCGGGATGAACTTTTCCCTGCGGAATGCAGCCACGCCATTGCCGCCCTTGCCTGCGTAAACCTGGATGCGTGCTTCGTCTATGAACTTCATTTTGTGTCCGGAAACAAAAAAGCCCTACCGGTCGGATAGGGCTTTTCGGGGTAAGAGCGGGGTGCGCTGTTAAGAAAACCCCACGGTTATGCAGCCACCACGCTCACCATGTGCTTGCCCTTTTCGCCCTTGATCGCGAAGACCACCTTGCCCTCGATCTTGGCAAACAACGTGTGGTCCTTGCCCATGCCCACGTTCAGGCCCGGGTGCACGCGCGTGCCGCGCTGGCGGATGATGATGCTGCCTGCGGGGATCAGCTCGCCGCCGAAGGCCTTGACGCCCAGGCGCTTGGCCTGCGAGTCGCGGCCGTTCCTTGAACTGCCGCCTGCTTTTTTGTGTGCCATTGAAGATTCCTCTCGCTTCAGGCGCCGACGATATCGTCGATGCGCACTTCGGTGAACGACTGGCGATGCCCCTGGGACTTCTTGTAGTGCTTCCTGCGGCGCATCTTGAAGATGTGGACCTTGTCGGCGCGCCCTTGCGAAAGCACGGTCGCGTTAACAGTGGCGCCCGTTACGAACGGGGCGCCGACTTTGACCGAGTCGCCTTCGCCGACAGCGAGCACTTCTGCGAACTGCACCGCGGCACCGACTTCGGCCTGCAGGAGTTCGACCCTGAGCTTTTCGCCGGAGCTCACCCGGTACTGCTTGCCGCCGGTCTTGATGACTGCATACATGACGATTTCCTTTACTCTTCCGGATGTCTTCCGGATGCATTGGGTTCTTGCCGCACCCGAGAGCATCGTGCTCTGCGTTTTGGCGGCTCTTTTAAGGCTCCGATCCGGAGAACCTTCAATTTTAACGGATTTCCGGGCCGGCAGTCAAAGCGGGCGACGGGGCAGTGTGCTAACCTCGGCGTCCTGCAAGCGTGCGGCCTCGCCGCCCGGTTTGGCTGCGAAATTCCCCCTTAGTTTCAAGCGTATCGAGCAGAAAGCCTTGGCTCTTCCCCCCCTCCTGAGTCCGGTCGCGGACGACATGTCCCGCGTCGATGCGCTGATCCGCGAGCGGCTGGGATCCGATGTGGTCCTGATCCGCCAGGTCGCCGAGTACATCGTCGCCGGGGGCGGCAAGCGCCTGCGGCCCGCGCTTCACCTCATGGCCTCGGCGGCCGCCGGTTTCAAGGGCGAGGCGCGCTTCGAGCTGGCCGCAGTGATCGAATTCATCCATACCGCCACCCTGCTGCACGACGACGTGGTGGACGAATCCGAGTTGCGGCGCGGGCGCAAGACGGCCAACGCAGCGTTCGGCAACGCAGCGAGCGTGCTCGTGGGCGACTTCCTCTATTCGCGCGCCTTCCAAATGATGGTGACGGTCGACAACATGCGCGTCATGGAAGTCATGGCCGAGGCAACCAACACGATCGCCGAGGGCGAAGTGCTGCAGCTGCTGAACATTCACGACCCCAAGGTCGACGAAGCTCGCTATCTCGAAGTGATTCACAGGAAGACCGCCAAGCTGTTCGAAGCCGCAGCGCGCCTGGGCGGGGTCATGGCCGGGGTCAGCCCGGCGCTCGAGAAGGGGCTTGCCGACTACGGCACGCATCTTGGTACCGCGTTCCAGCTCGTCGACGACGTGCTCGACTACAGCGGGGATTCAAGCGCCATAGGCAAGAACGTCGGTGACGACCTGGCCGAAGGCAAGCCGACGCTCCCGCTCATCTACGCGATGCGCATGGGCACCCCGGCGCAGGCGGGGTTGATCCGCGACGCGATCGTCAATGGCGGCCGGGAAGGGTTTGCCGAAATCGTTGCGGCAATCGACGCCACCGGGGCGCTTGGCTATGCGCGCAGGGCCGCCCGGGCGGAAGCCGACGCGGCCCAATCTGCGATCCAGTGCTTGCCTGAGTCCGCTGCAAAAGTCACGCTCATGCAACTGGCGGACTACGCAGTGGTCCGCGAAAACTGACCGCATAGGAGACACACGAATGGGCGCTCCCTCCGTCCCGCTCAAGCCGAGGCCCTTGAGCATTGCGCTGCTCGATGAAATCCACGACGCGTTCAATACGCGAGACGCCGACCAGATCATGGCGTACTTCCACCCCGAGACCACTTTCTATCCCGCGCTCGGGCCGGAGCCCGTTGGGCGGACGGTGAGCGGCTGGGCGGCGGTACATAAGTTTCTCGCCGACCGGTTCAAGGTGATTCCCGACATGCACTGGAAAACCATAGACCGTTACGTGTGCGATTCGAACCGGGCGGTCACGGTCTGGATGGTCACTGGCAAATCGGCCGATGGCACGCTGCTCAACTACAAGGGCTGCGACCTCTGGGAATTCAAGGACGGCCTGGTGTACAACAAGGACACGTTCTGGAAAATCGTCCAGAAATGACCGTCGGCGGCCTGCAGGTGCTTTGCGGAGTCTGCTAAAATCCGCGACCTTTGCGCGGCAGGTTCGAGCCCGATCCATTCTCGTGCCGCGAATTCGGGGTGTAGCTCAGCCTGGTAGAGTACTGCGTTCGGGACGCAGGAGTCGGAGGTTCAAATCCTCTCACCCCGACCAATTCATTGAAGCACATCAGCCTGTTGGAAAAGCGGCGCTCGC